>CACZOA010000018.1 GCA_902782665.1 uncultured Bacteroidales bacterium | reverse complement strand
GCATATCCGAGTGCATTTGCCACCGTCTCGCCTCGATTCACAAAAGTGACATTGGGAATATGTGTCGACTTCAGCTGAGCGATATTGCCTGCCAAAGTGTTGAACGTACTTTGGATGAATGCGGTAGGGTTGCCAAGTGTTTCGCCACTCGAATAAATAGTGTCGAGCATCTTTTCCGTGTCTGAGATAGATCCGAGCGACGTTGCTGTGAGCATCATATCCACATCCGTGTCGGCAAGACATTTCATCGCGGCATACGTGCCCATCTTCAGCATTCTGTTCATTCTTCTTCGCAGATTGGCATTGGCAATCACCTCCTTATAATCTGGCTCTACAGCATTGAAATTGTTGGCGGCGAATGTATTCAGATTCAAGTTCTCTCCTAAATCTCCTATTGGAGAGACAGTGGATACTTTTTTTATATAGCAACTCATACTCTCTTTATTATTATGGATGTCGCGCCACCGCCAAATCCGAATGAATTTGTCATTATATATTCAAGTTCAGCTTTCTCCATCTTGCAGACGGGAGTAAGCCTCTCCACTTTTTCAAAATTTCGTGTCGGAAGTATCTGTTGCCTTTTCAACATCTCTGCCGACAACGCCAATTCCAACACGCCACATGCTCCAAGAGTATGGCCAGTCCAGAATTTCGTTGAGCTGAATGGAGGCACTTTTTCACCAAACACATTGACCATCGCTGTTGATTCCGACTCATCATTATTTGGAGTAGCTGTACCATGAGCGTTGACGTAGCTGATTTTATCTGCGTCGACTCCAGCCTTCTTCAGTGCCGCTTTCATGGCAAGTGTAGGGCCTTGGGCATCCGGACTTGTGGCAGTCTGGTGATATGCGTCGGAAGCCGTTTCGCAGCTCAACACCTCACACAACGCAGGAATATTTTCATCCTTTGTCAGCATCACACTTGCCGCCCCCTCACCAAGGCTGAGTCCGTCTCTGTCGGCATCAAATGGTCGGCATACATTTTTACTTAGAATGCCGAGTGAGTTGAATCCGTTTATAGTGAATTTGCACAATGGGTCGACTCCCATACAGATAGCCAAATCCACGTCGCCACACTTCAACATATCCATGCCGACTCCAACCGCCACCGCTGACGATGAGCAGGCCGTACTGACTGTTGTGCTCCACACCACATCAGCACCTCTGCTTTTAAGAAGATCACAAACATGTTTCGTGGAATCGGCAGGCTCATGCCCGGCCACCAAAGCGATATCGGCATCACCGTCGGCTACAAAATCACGATAAAAGATCTCACTTTTATCCATGCCGCCAGCGGTTGTCGCATTCACAACAACAACTTTCTTTCCATCCACCGATGGAGCCGATTTCAATAAATCAGCCACAGTAAGCATTGAGAGTAAAGCGGCCCGTGTATAAACACGAGAAGGCAGCTCGACATTATAGTCGTCTGCCAACATCCGTATAATATCTTCGTTGCTGAACGGGATCTCACGCAATGGCACATCGACAGCAGTGTTGGTATATTGCAGCGTCTTCGCTGAATAATCCGCGTCGGCTATGTCGTCAAAACATTTACCGACCCCTATGCCCGACACACTAACGATGCTACTTGCACAACAGAGGATCTTCATTTCCCGTCTTTACTTATTGTCAGAAATGAACTGTGCGATAGTGCGTACAGAGGTGAATGCCTCCTTCGCTTTCTTAGGATCAGTAATCTTGATGCCATACTTTTTCTCAATCAAAAGTATGATTTCAAGTGCATCAATAGAGTCAAGACCGATACCTTCGTCGCCGAAAAGCGGATCGTCAGTTCCTATCTCTTCCGGCTTGATATCCTCAAGCGACAATGCCTCACACAACTGCTCCTTCAAATTTGATATCAATGTTTCCATCGTAGTCCTAAGTAGTTTTTTTTATTGTTCCACTGCACCTGGAGTGACAGAATCCGACTTTCTTTTGGCTCCTGTCTGGTCTGTTTCGACCGAACACTCTGGGCAAGAAGCTTTGGTCTCATTTACTTTTGGCAACTCCTTTATCAGTGTCAACACAGGAGTATTGCTGTTACCAAGCTTAATATTTGAGAATAATGTTTTAAACTCTTCATGATCAGCCGGATTAACAGGTTGAGAAACACCTGTCAGATCACTTTTACCCTGCTTGTATCCGCCGTTCACATCCGCGTTACCTACAGCCTCAACAATACAGTTTGAGAACTTTACATTTCCCTGTTCGAAGAAGAACGGACCGCACATAGTGCTGTGGATGACGTTGAGCGACGGGTGTCCGCTCGACAATCTGATTGTCTCAACTCCAGTAAACGCGTTGTTGATACAAGAGTTGTTGAACATCGTACAGTTAGCTATGTTGATTGTCGGAGCTGAATTAGCTGTGTAGATTACAGCACCACCGTTCTTGACCGAAGTGTTGTCGGAGAATGTAGATCCACATATTGTTATGTGAGACTTATTTCCTTTGTTCACCACATTCAAGAAGGCTCCGTTGAGTGCCTTGTTTGAGTAGACATAACAAGAATTGACAAACAGTTTTGATGTCTCCGCCACGTTCAAGAATGGAGCATTGTTTTCCGACCAACATCCGCTCACCAGACAAGAGTCAAATCTCAGACCTCCTCCGTTCATTGTGATAAACGGATTGATTCCGTTTTCTGTTCCTACAAAGTGAATAGTAGCGAATCGCCAATCTTTATTTGAAGACGAGAATGTTGTGAATTTACCCTTTTCACTGTGGGCAAGGATTCTTGTCTCAAATCCTGGATCTGAAGGTGTACGTTTGTGAGCTCGTTTAGCACCTTTGATAGGAGACGAGCCATAACCACCAAGGACGTTAACATTTCGAAGATCTCCAAGAGTCAATCCTGCATCTTTCTGCAATGTGTATTCTCCTCCTGCTATATGAATAGTAGCAGTAGCGTCTGCACCGTTTTCCTTCTTATATTTTGCCACGGCTTCAACAGCCTTCTCCAAAGATTGGAATGCCTGGTCCCAAGTGGTGCCGGCAAACTCATCGCTTCCACCTTTCTCCTGCGTCTTCACATAGAATATTCCTGGCTCCTCACAGACATCAGACACACGTATCTCGTTACTTGATATAGTGACATAGTTGCCGGAAGCGTCAATTCCCTTCACATCCAACCAATATGTTCCGATCGGAGCATTCTTCATTGTGCTACCCTTCTCGTTTGGAAGATCATTATAGTTGTCGACCCACTGGTACATTGCATTTGTCAAACCAGATATAGTCGACTTGAATGAGGCTCTTGTATTCTTATGGTCAGGACAACCCTGATCTGTCATTTCAATCACAGCTGAATAGTCGGCGTCACAAGCTCCGAATGTACTAGAGATGGAAGAACGCTGAATTCCACGCTGGTCTGTAGGCGTCAACTTATGAGGAGCACCAGCCTGACCGACTATCTCAAGCTTGTTGCTTGGCATCAACACCTGCGTGATACCACCACGAGATGACAATTTAGAAGCGATCGTACCCTTGAAGTTTGCCAAAAACTCTTTAGCCCACAATGTTTCGTTGGCATCCTTAGTAGCCTCTTTGAATTTAGACTTAGCAGGATAGTTGTTGACGTATTCGTCGCAACGACCTGCGCACTCCACCAAAGAGTTGTATATCTTCAGAGTACCAGCCTCCTTATAGAAACGTCCGCTCAAAGTAGAGCTATAGATGTTGACGGTAGGGTTTCCACCTACGAATCGCATCAGCACACGTCCATAGTAGCCGATAGGTGATGTACACTGATTGTCGTAGAATGTTGAATTATAGATGTTGATTTTCGGGCTCACATTGTGGCTCAGCAACGTCACACCTCCCTTATATAAAGATGAGTTGTTGGTGAAACAAGAATTCCAGATATTCAACTCACAATCATCCATCACAGAGATACAAGCACCAACCTGTCCTCCCTTGATCTGCGAGATTGTTGTGTTTCTAATTTCCACCTTGGAGTGATCCTTACCACTTCCCTTCTCTATTGAGATCGCAGTCACTGGGTTATCTGAAGTCGATTTGAAATAGAATCCGTTAATGAAACATGAATCAATAACTACCGAGCTGTTTTCTATTCTCATTGCTCTACCTGTCAATGTGCTCTCACCGGCAAGGCTTGATCCATCAAATATAATTCCACAGAACTTGATATCATGTTTGTCTTCCAGCGATACCAGTCTGCCATTTGGATCCTCCACCTTGAACACCGTCATATTTCCTTCCGGATTTGCAGGCGTACGCGGATTACGTTTTTTTCCACTTGCCGTACCGTCGACAGGAGAAATGTCATAACCTCCATAAATTGTAACATTGGAAGGGAAAATAAATCCTTCCTCCGACGTAGGTGTATATACCTGTTCAGCAAGGAACACCTCTATATGGTCGTTGGCATGAGTCTGAGTGGAACGCATTGCCTCCAATTCCTGGATAGCGCGGTCGAGAGTCTGGAACGCTGTAGCCCAGCTACGTCCGTCATTCTCATCGTCATTACCGTCTTCTTTCACATATATTTCGTTCGCGTTGCAGCTATTGTCATTTCTAGGAACCATATCGACTGGCTCATCCTTTCTGAATTTACCATTACAGCCGATCACCTCCACCTTATACGAAGCCGGTGCTGAAGCGATTTCCTGAAGAATAGCCGTTGAGCTTGCTCCCTTCACATATTTGACTTCACGATAATCATAATCATAAAGGGATTTTTTCAAGAAATGGTAGTCGTACTTTCCGTTGATCAATTCAAAATCAAACACATTTGTAAGAACAGATGCCTTGATATTCACGATGCTACCCTCACAAACTGTAGCAGGGAACATCTGCAAATCCAGTGTCACGTTTCCGTTGATAGTGGCAAGCTTGCGCACATGGAACGGATAAGACAATATTGTGCGGTGATCTTTCTCCACTTCAAGGAAATAGCCCTCGTCCTCTTTGTTGGCCCCTGCCTGCAAAGTAGCGGAAGTCTCACCTGGTATCTCATGCAATTCCTCCACACTCTGTGCGTCCATACGTCCGACATACCATTTATATTTGTATGCAGAACCTTCCAACGACGACTTCAATATTGTGGTTGTGCCCTTACACACATAATCCTGACCTACGCAGACAATCTCCACCGGCTGGCAGTCTGTAGTCTTCAGACCTGCCTCTACTGGTTCACTCTCACAAGAATAGACTCTATCAGTTGCTTTCACCTTGTAGAATCCTGCTCGCGACGGTACGAAATTTCTTACATGAGGTGCTTTCAACTCCTCATACACTCCATCCTTCTCCTTGCTATACATCCACACATAATGAGCTGTGCCAGGCATAAAGCCAGTCGCCTTGGCTGTCAACTCTAGTTTTTCTGCATCAAACGCATTCTCACATATATCAATATAAGTAGGATTAACCTCTACATGAGGGCGAATGTATGGGATTGTCGTGAAATGAACTGTATCACCGACAAAACGGAAATAGATAGTCTGACCTTCAAACGGCTCTTCCGCGTATGCCTTGACATTCAATGGAAGGTCAAAGAATTTGTATTCGTCGTCGACCTCACTATCCTCCACCAACTGGAAGTTTTTGATTGCCGGATCGTTAGTGATTTTTTTTGCCACAATCTTACGGTTGATAGCCTCGAGATAGAAGTGGGAATAATTCTCAATAGGAATCCATGAGAAAGAACCCCATTCACAAGTCTCATTCCAACGAAAATCACTTGGGTCTGTCTCATTTGCACACTCTACACCCCAATATGGGACTGCACGCACGCTCTTCATACAATTTTCATTGGAAGTAGACTGTACTATCTTATATTCAGCACGTGGCGACGGAGTACCGTTTTCGCCGACTCTGACGTCACATGAGATGATATGCTCACCATCGTCTATATTTGCACGGGAATAAGTTTCAAACCAACGGTCGTAACGTCCGGTCATCAGTTCGTTGTCGATATACCAGTTGTAGATTAGATTTGATTCAGGCAGACCCTTTGGCACACTTGCGCGAAAACTTCTGCACTCACCTCGGCAAAGGAACATACTCTTGCCATTTTCTTCCACGATTTGTGGGGCAGGACGCTGTTTTTCAGGAGCCGGCATGCCGACATAGAGAGTATCGGGAGCACCACTTCGTTTGAATGTAAGTGTGATAGTGGCACCGTCTAGCCATTCTTCGGTTGGAAAACCCATATCCTTGAAAGAAGTCGGTTTGGTCATT
>CACZOA010000017.1 GCA_902782665.1 uncultured Bacteroidales bacterium | reverse complement strand
AGCATCTGGACTAAATGATTTTTTCTTTTCATTTTTGTACTTTTTTTGTTAAAGAGTTCTCTAAATAAATTATCTTTCCCTTCGACAGAACTCAAAAATCAATAGAAAAAGAGATGTCTAGCATTAAAATACCTTGCAAAAATAAAACAAAAGAATGGAATAATAAAGTTTTTTTTGAAAATTTATGATTTTGACTTATTCAGACTGATTTTTTGTCGTATGGTTCATTCCACCCTTTGCAATGTTCATATTATATAGCTAAATTTTTTAGGCTTTGTCATAGTTTGTGACTGTTTTTTACGAGGATTGTTAAGGGCGGAACTCCCTAATTTCTTCTCTCCGCGAGTCCGTAAGGACGAGCGGTCAAAAAAAGAAAATATTTCATATAATTATTGAAATTATAAATAGAAGACTTTCTCCGAGTCTATGAGCTTATTCTATTTATATGTGCTCGCCTTCGGCTCGCACTGGAGGGGAGGACAAGGGCGTTCCGCCCTTTGCAATCCTCAAATACAATGGCTTATTTAATTAAATAGGACACAGCCAAAATTTTTAATTAAATTTAAGCAGCTTCTTAGCATTTCGCATTTATAATTTCTAATTTTGCATAATAATTAAAAGCAATGGCAGCAGAGAAAAAGAAATTGGAGTGGGCTCAATCGTTGAGAGGTGTAGGAGCACTTTTGGTGGTGTTCTGTCATCTTTGGCTCGCTATTCAGGAGGTATACGGGGTGGAAAACTCCTTTTGCAGTTTCATGACGGTGGATGTGCTCGACGCTGGAAAGATCGGTGTGAGCATATTTTTTTTCTTGTGTGGTTATTTTGTCGTGAGTGTGAAAAAGAGATCTCCGAAGGATTTCTGGTGGGGACGCTGCAAACGTCTATATCCTACATATTGGTTTTCCATCATCTGTGCGATCGTATTCCTCGCAAGCTCCTACTCGTTTGAGGCGACGCAGATTCTGAAGGATACTTTCTCGTGGAAGGCAATTGCCGCAAACTTCACTATGTTGCAGATGTTTTTCCGTCAACAGGATATTCTTGGATGCTATTGGACGTTGCCTATTGAATTGCTTATTTGCGCGATGTTCACCGTCTTCCGTAAACGATTGGATAATGAGAAAACAGTGATTGGATTGTTCATCGCTGTAGTAGTCTCCACAATCCTGATGGCTGCCGCACGTGGATATGCCCATGTGAAACTGCCTGTCGCGCTTCCGTTGCTGACAATCACGTCGCTGCTTGGCTATTACACAAGAATGTGCGACGACGGAATTTTTTCAAGAAAGACGCAGTGGTATCTCTACGTGACATTTATAATCGCACTGCTTCCGATCACTCTGCTCGCCTATAATTTTGCGACGGAGCATCAGGAGACGTGGTACCGCTACTTCCTTACATATAGTGTCGGCACAATCCTGTTTATAGGCTTCAACCGAATGTGTGTGGCTTGGCGGCCAATCACCGTGGTCGGCAATTATAGTTATTCCGTCTACCTCCTTCATGCAGTAGGTTTCAATTTCGCACTGAGATTGTGGGGCGGAGAGCTTGGAGCTCCGTTGATGACGGTTGTCTGTCTGATTTTTATAGCGTTGTTCAGCATAGTGGCTTATCAATGTGTTGAGAAAAAAATAAGATAATGGAAAGCAAAGTATTCAGTTCGTTCGTCAACTTTATGACGAAACACACGTCGGCATTCATCATTCTGATTGCCATCATCACAATTATCGACCCCGACTTATTCTCTTGGGTCAGAGGAAATATCCAGACTTGTATTCTTGGATTCATCATGTTGACGATGGGATTGACGTTGTCGTTGAATGACTTCAAAATCCTTTTGTCCCGTCCTGTTGATATCCTGATAGGAACGTGTGCCCAGTTCACAGTCATGCCGTTGCTGGCATATTCACTTTGCAAAGTGTTCGGTTTGGACAATCAGCTTGCTATCGGAATCATACTTGTGGGATGTTGTCCTGGAGGCGTCTCATCCAATATCATGAGCTATTTGTGTAAAGGCGACGTTGCATTCTCTGTGGGTATGACAACCGTTTCGACGTTGTTGGCTCCAATCGTCACTCCATTCTTGGTGTTGGCTTTGGCAGGAGAGAGAGTAGATGTGGATGCTCCAAGCATGTTCCTGAATATATTGTATGTCACTATCCTTCCAGTCGCAATCGGATTTGCGGTCAACCATTTCTACGGTGGAAACGAGAATTTTGAGGAGACGAAGAAGACGATGCCGTTGTTCTCAGTTTTGGGATTGGCATGTATTGTGGGAGGTGTGATTTCAGCTGTGCATCCACATATTATCAATGGTGGAGCTAAGTTGTTGCTGTTGACCTGTTCTGTGGTGTTCTGCCACAACACATTTGGATATATCATCGGCTATTTGGTCGGCACACTGTTCAAATTCTCCACAGCCAAGAAACGCACCGTCTCCATTGAGATAGGAATGCAGAATGCAGGATTGGCAACAGTGTTGTCGTCGACATTCTTCATGGCTACAAACCCGTTGAGCATCGTGCCATGTGCGATTTCATGTGTATGGCATTCTATATCAGGCACAATCTTGGCAAACCTGTTTGCCAGAAGAGATGAGAAAAAAATTCATAATTCGTAATTCATAATGCATAATTGTTTGGGTGAATCCAGCGGTTGGATGCCATTTAATTACGCATTACGAATTATAAATTAAGAATTACGCATTGACATTGTAAATTGTCTGTGATGGGAATGCAAAATTCAGACCAGCCTCATTGAATCTGCGTAGGATTTCCATGTTCATGTCACTCTGCACCTGCAGTTTGTCGGCATCGTTTTTGATGTAATAGATGAAACGAATGCCGAGAGAAAAGTCGCCGAAAGTAAGGAAGTAAGTGGCATAGTTGTCATTCACGTCTACATTCTTTTTGGCAATCTCTTTCAGAATTTTTTGAGCCTCTTCCATTTTAGCTGGAGGAGTGTCGTATGTCAATCCCAACTCAAGGACTATCTTTTTGGCAGGAGCTCTTGATATATTCTCGATGATACTGTTTGTCACTTGGGAGTTAGGGATCACGATTTCAGTTCCTTCAAGAGTTTTAAGACGGAAGGAACGCATTCCGATTTCGTAGACGGTGCCAGAATATCCATTGATATTGATCTTGTCGCCCACTTTGAAAGGATGGTCGGTGAAGATAGTGAATCCACCGAAGAAATTGGAGACGGAATCCTGAGCCGCCATGGCAAGAGCCAAACCTCCGATTCCGAGACCAGCGATCATAGCGGTGATGTCGTATCCGGCATTGTTGAGAGCCATGACGACGCCAATGCCCCAGATGATTGTTGCCATCATCTTATATAGGATAGGGTACACCTGTTTGTCCATTGTGTTGGACTGCTGCATTTTAGGACGCAGATAATTGTCCATCAGGGAAGTGACAGTTCTGGCAATAAACCAAGTGGCGTTGATTATGACCAGGAAGGTGTATATTTTGGATATCCACGCAGTTATTACATCAGGCAGTGTCAGATGTCTTATGGCAAGGTAGCCGCCAAACAGCATGATAGCGAACACAAAAGGCTCTTCAAACATGTTGACAAGGATGTCATCTAGTCGGGTCTTTGTCTTGCTCGCCAACCTTTTCATGAATTTTCTGATGAACCAATATGCGGTTTTGGCAATAGCAAACGCTCCCACCAAATATAGAATAGCGACACCCCATTGGCATAAAGTGTTGCCGTAAACCGTCGTCTCCAAAATACCCATTATATAAATTCTTTTTATTTAAACACCTCTTGTTCTATCTCTAACCTTTCACCCCAAGTCTTTCAACTCTAACCTCTTGTCTTTTTATAATGCAAAGGTAGTGAAATTTGAGGAATTGTAGAGACGCATGGGCGTGCGTGTTATACGTATATAATGAGAAGATGCGTAAAATGTAAGAGGAAGTTATGTTGTAGCCTTCTTTTATCCACAAACCTCATATTTCCATTGTTGATAATTTCTTATGCTGAAAAACACAATTTTTCGCAAAAAGTGACGGAAAAAAGAACATCCAATCTAAAAAAGCAGTAATTTTGTGGCAACAACAAAAACAAACTAAAAAACAACAATGGAGAACAGACCTTTTAAAGTTTTCTCTGGTACTAATAGCAAATATTTGGCAGAGGAGATTTGCGCACAATTGGGTTGTCCGCTTGGTAAGTGCAATGTGCAGCACTTCGCTGACGGTGAATTTGGAGTAAGCTACGAAGAGAGTATTCGTGGTAACTATGTGTTTATCGTTCAGTCTACATTCCCAAATGCTGATAATTTGATGGAGCTTCTTCTTATGGTAGACGCTGCTAAGCGTGCTTCTGCTTATAAGATTGTTGCAGTAATCCCTTACTTCGGTTGGGCACGTCAGGACAGAAAGGATAAGCCAAGAGTTGCTATCGGTGCAAAGCTTGTTGCAGATATGCTTGCTACAGCTGGTATCGATCGCCTTATCACAATGGACCTTCACGCAGATCAGATCCAAGGTTTCTTCAATATTCCAGTTGACCATCTATACGCATCTTCTATCTTCTTGCCTTACATCCAGAGCATGAAGATTGAGAACTTGACTATCGCATCTCCAGATGTTGGTGGTAGTAAGAGAGCTAACTCTTACGCTAAGTATCTTGGTGTGCCAATGGTACTTTGCCACAAGAGCCGTGAGAAGGCTAACGTTGTAAGCGAGATGACTATCATCGGTGATGTTAAGGATAGAAACGTGATCATCCTCGACGATATGGTAGATACTGCTGGTACTCTTACAAAGGCTGCTGACCTTATGGCTAACGGCGGAGCTAAGAGTGTACGTGCTATCGTTACTCACCCAGTGATGAGTGACCCTGCGTCTACTCGTGTTATGGAGTCAAGCTTGCAGGAGTTGATCTTCACTAACTCAATTCCTTTCAACAAGTCTTGCAAGAAGGCTAAGGCATTGAGCGTTGCTCCATTGTTCGCCGACACTATCCGTCGTGTGCTTGACAATGAGTCAATCAGCGAGAATTACCTAGTGTAATATCAGAACGATCGTTTTGCAAAATATCTTTTAGATATATAGGGACGCGAAAAACATTCGCGTCTCTTTTTTTAATAATACTCCACATGAAAATTCTTCTCATCACACCACCGCTTACTCAGCTCAATACTCCGTATCCTGCAACAATGGTGCTGAAGGGCTTTCTCAAAACCCTCGGTCATCAGGTGGAGCAGATGGACCTCGGTATTGAACTCGTCGACCGCATCTACAGCAAAAAGGGTCTGACTGAGATTTTCCGTCATAGCGAGAAAAAGCCTAAGAATGAGGCGATGCAGTTTATTTTCGACGGACGTGATGATTATGTCAATTGTGTGGATACGGTGATGCGTTTCCTCCGTGGTAAGGACCAGACCATAGCCGGAAGAATAGCCAGCCATACGTTGTTGCCTGAAGGCCCACGTTTTGAGAATCTGATCGACACAGAGATGGCGTTCGGTCTCGCAGGAAAGAGTGATGAGGCTAGGTATCTTGCCACCAGATATATTGAAGATATCGCTGATTATATACGTGAGATGGTCTCTCCTCACTTCGACCTTGTGCGTTATGCGGAACATCTGGGCAGTTACGCTCCGAAGTTTGACAAGGTGGATAAGTCGTTGAAGGCTCCTTTGTTTCTCACCGATGAGTGGATGCTCCAGTTGCTTGACGAAAAGATAAAGTCGTGCTCGCCTCAGTTGGTCGGACTTTCCATTCCGTTCCCTGGATGTTTGTATGCGGCTCTACGTTGTGCACAATATATCAAGCAAAACTATCCAGGAGTTGTGGTGACGGCAGGTGGCGGCTATCCGAATACGGAGCTTCGTCAGATTTCGGATGTCAGGTTTTTCAATTACGTCGACTATCTTACTCTTGACGACGGGGAACTTCCGTTGAAACGTCTTTGCGAATATCTTGAGGGAAAAACAGAATCCGATAAATTGGTCAGAACATATTATCTTGATTCCGACAGGAAAAAGATCATCTATAGTGGCAATGATTCGGAAAATGTCCGCTTTGCCGATACCGGGACTCCTGATTTCAGCGGTCTTAAACTTGATCTCTATATTTCCACGACGGAGGGAAGCAATCCCATGCACACGTTGTGGCAGAGCGGACGCTGGAATAAGTTGGTGATGGCCCACGGCTGTTATTGGGCAAAGTGCGCTTTCTGCGATGTCACGCTTGATTATATCCGTCGTTATGATGCACCGAGTGCGGATATCGTAGTCGACCGTATGGAGAGTGTGATGAATCAGACGGGAGAGAGTGGATTCCATTTCACAGATGAGGCTATGCCCCCACGTCTGCTCAAAGATGTGGCATTGGAGATAAAGAAGAGGAGACTTACCGTCAGCTATTGGGGCAATATCCGATTCGACAAAACCTACACTGCTGAATTGTGTGAACTGCTTTCTGAGAGTGGAATGATTGCAGCCAGCGGAGGATTGGAGGTGGCAAGCGACCGACTGTTGAAACTGATGCGTAAAGGAGTGACGATAGAGCAGACCACATTGGCATGCAAGCATCTTACTGACGCAGGGATCATGGTCCACACCTATCTGATGTATGGATTCCCGACGGAGACATTCCAGGAGTGTATAGATGCTCTTGAGGTGGTGCGACAGCTCTTTGCTAATGGGTTGGTGCATTCCGCATTCTGGCATCGTTATGCGATGACGGTGCATAGCCCAAGTGGACAGAATCCGAAGGAGTTTGGAGTGAATAAGGTCAAATGTGCATGCAATTCATTTTGTAATAATGAGATTCCATTTGAGGAGGAGATAGACTACGACAGTGAGTTGATGGGAGAGGGACTTCGTTTCGCTACCTACAATTATATGCATGGCATAGGTTTGGATTTCCCATTGAGCCGTTGGTTTAAGATGAAGATTCCTCGCACAACAGTACCGTCGAATCTTATTGAGAAGATAATCAGGAATGACAGATAATCCGTGGTGATGAGACTTGTCATTTCCATAGGTTAGGAGAAAATTCAAGCGTTTTTTTGTTGGGTTTTCTGATTTTTTGACGTGAATGCTTGGTAAAAGTCACTTTTGTGGCGTAATAATTTGGATATTCAAAAAAAAGCATTACTTTTGCACTCGGTTTTTGAGACCGATGGTTCGCTAGCTCAGCTGGTAGAGCACATCCCTTTTAAGGATGGGGTCTTGGGTTCGAGCCCCAAGCGAGCCACAAAATAAAATTGAGAAGGCAGTTGATAATTCAACTGTCTTTTTTTATACATATATGACATGAAAGACGGATTTATGACTCCACCTGCCCATGTTAATTTTGAGGCGAAGAAACTTTTTGATTGACAATCTGAAATGTTAAAATAAATGGGAATGGATACGATCACAATAGCCACAAGGGAAGATGTGCCAGCTTTGTTGGAGTTGCAACATAAAGCGTTTGGGCAACAATGTAAGGATCTTGGTTGCGTGGATGCTCTTCCAATGACGGAGACGTTGGAGCATGCGTATGAAGAGTTCGCTCAAAATCTGACATTGAAAATCCAGACTGAAGATGGACGAATCATAGGTTCGGTGCGAGGAAATGTAGAGGATGGCTCACTCTACATAGGTCGTCTTATGGTTGATCCGGAACAGCAACGTCGAGGATTAGGCAAAATGCTTTTTCATGAAATACAATCCCGTCTTCCTCATACACGAGCATGGCTTTGCACATGTCAGGAAGTGGCACACACATATGAATTCTATCTGCGTGAAGGATTCAAAACGTATAAAAGCGAAGTGATGGAACCCAATCTGACGTGGGTGTATATGGAGAAGAATTAATGATTATAGATGCAAAATATTTTTTAATTTTGCATCGGAATATATCAATATTATAAATATGCGAAAGATAAGTTTTTGTAGCCGATTGTCAGTATTGTCGGCTCAAGTAGCAAAAAAAGTGATGGCTTCATCATTTCTGTTAGGAAGTGTGGCGAGTGCACAGACGTTTTCTGAGGATTTTGAACCGATCTTCATTGAGACAGATACAGTATGTAGAGGGGAATCGACGGTGGCTCATGCAGCCGGTTTTCCAATAAATGCATATTTTACGTGGTATGTGGAAAATGGCAGTGATTGGCAGAAAATCTCTGAAGGAACGGACGTCATTAATCAGGTTATTAATGTGGATTTCTTAGGAGAGAGAAGATACAAACTTGTAGTTGACAGCGTAGGTGAGGTCTTGAATTATACAATTTTGTATAGTGTGGTTGGAAAAGATTGTGATAATCCCAATGATTCTCTTTCTGGTTTGCTTGATATTAATTCGGATAATGTCGCAGATAGCATTGTAAATGTTTATTCTGTAGACGGAGCGATGGTCAAGGCAAATGTCAGACTGTCCGACGCATTGGTGAACCTTAAGAAAGGTTTCTATATTATCGGCAAAAAGAAAATTTATGTGAGTGAATGATAAAAAATGTGGAGACGTGTGGATGCACGTCTCCATTTATTTATCATATTTATGTTTGACAATATAATTAGGTTATTTTTATGCCTGTTATATTTGCATTTTCCAATTAAGTGAATTAGCTTTGTTGAAGACGATTGGGGGAAAACAATCGTACGAGATAAGTGTAGCAAAAAGGAGTTGTTTAATTAACGGGTAAAAAAAATATTAGTTTCCCGTGCAAAAAGATAATTAAGTAGTTTAACTTTTAATTTGGCTTAAAGCCGCTATCGTCTAAAACCAAAATTCTAGACTAAAACAACTAATAACATATATACAAACGTAGACCAGCAAAGGGAATTTCTAAATTCTCTTGTGATTTGCATTTATTTATTTTTCAGTTGAATATTACAGTCGTTGGTGATCAAGAAACTATATGCATTAAGTTTTTTGATCTACCTAATACATTTTATCATAATATTAATCCATAATAAAATTTCTATAAAGAGGCTACCGAGTGATCAGTGGCCTCTTTGCGTATGCGAACACGTCTAAACATGAATGATAAAGATTTCTAATATTTTGCTTTTTTTGTCGATAATCTCAAAAACGTGTGGATTTATTTAAGATTTAATCTCAAAAACGTGTAAAATGAAAAGAATTCTTCAGAAAAAGAAGATAGAATGGAATTGGATTTTCTTATTCCTAAAAACAACATAACGAGTCGGCATAATATAAATTTTATAGAGGTCAAGTCGGGAGAGAGATACACGTTGTCGTCTTTAAAAAAAGCGTCAAAAAAATATTCGGAACAGATGAATAAGGCAATTGTGCTTCACCCAGACAATCTAATCGAAAAGGAGGGCATCTTATACCTTCCTTTATACATGACGGGGTTGTTATGAAATGCTGAGGATAAAAAAAGACGGGGTTATGCCCCGTCTATATAAGTTTATGCATGAGTGTGTCTTTACGCCATTCTGCTCTTATAATCAGCGTAGGTGTATTTCCTTAGCAATTCCAATTCTCCGTTCAATTTGCGGAGCGCAATAGACGGATGTGTGATTCCATTGAACATCGTTGTCTTCACTGTCGTGTAGTGGTTCATATCCATAAACACGATTTTTTCGCCGACTTTCAACTCATGGTCGAATGTCCAGTCGGAATAGAAATCTCCGCTCAGACAGCTGTTGCCTCCCATGCGGTAGACGTATGGTGTGCTTCTGTCTGCCACCTCTCCTAATATCGCTGGTTTGTATGGCATCTCCAGACAGTCTGGCATGTGGCATGCAAACGACACGTCGAGTATGGCTGTGCGGATGCCTCCGTTCTCCACAATATCCTGCACCTCAGCTACAAGTTCTCCCGTCTGCCAAGCGAATGCACTTCCAGGTTCAAGGATGATATGCAGATGTGGATGACGGCTCTTGAACGCTTTCAACACAGAGATAAGATGGTCGGTATCATAGTCGGCACGGGTCATAAGATGGCCGCCTCCCATGTTGAGCCATTTGATTTTTGGAAGAAACTCTCCAAATCTCTCCTCTATGATTTTCAATGTTTTCTCCAGCTCATACGATGTGCTTTCACATAGTGTGTGGCAGTGGAATCCGTCTATTCCTGTGAGGTCGGCTTTCTTCAGATTGTCAAGCGTCACTCCCAGACGGCTGCCTGGTGCACAAGGGTTGTAGAGGTCTGTCTCCACTGCCGAATACTCTGGATTGATACGTAGTCCAGCAGAGATTTTCCTTCCGTCTACTACAAGACGGTCCTTATATTTCTGAAATTGTGAAATGCTGTTGAAAGTGATGTGCGACGAGAGTTTGGCTATCTCATCAAACTCTTTATCTGTGTAGACGGGAGCGTATGTATGGGCAAGGTTTTTCATCTCGTCGACGGCAAGGTTAGCCTCCGACAACGAACTTGCTGTGGAGCAACTGATGTATTCACGCACGATCGGGAAAACCTTCCACAATGCGAATGCCTTGAATGCCATGATGATTTCCACTCCTGCACTCTCCGCCACTGATTTGATGAGGCTTAAATTGGCACGAAGATGTTTCTCGCTTACCACATAACATGGCGATTCCACATCTGTATAGTCTGATATGTTGTAATTCTTTTCTATCATTTTT
>CACZOA010000016.1 GCA_902782665.1 uncultured Bacteroidales bacterium | reverse complement strand
TTTGTATCGTTTTATAAAGTAATTGATATAGTTTTGATTGAAATCCAACTGCTCCAATATATTCATCAACAATTTCCATTCATCATTACGGATTCCATCCTCCACAATCGCCAGCTTGAACAACTTATGGGCAAACGCTTTCTTTGCAGATAGAGTCATTTTTTTTGAATATTTCTTGTAGAATTCTAAATCTTCGTCGCTAAGATTGTCGTCAAAAATATACTCATTTATAATGGATTCATCAACGCCATACAATTCTTTTATCAGAGCTATTTGTCCAGGTTTTGCACTTGGATTCAACATACACAATTGCCGAATCAATGCTATATAGACAATGTTGTCGGATATGAATTCAAAGTTTGAACTAGCCTGCTCAAAACTGATTCCTGTATTTGCCAGAAACCTTCCTTTTTTCCAGAAATATATTGGAAGTGCAAATAATGACCATATAATCATTATAGGTATCGCTATGACAAGTATGATAGATCCAGCTATGTTACAAACAGATGCTAATACAAATATCTCACTCCATCCAGATTTCAAGGAATCTAAGGACTCCTTTATTTTTGCATATTTCTTTATAATTTCTTTATCTGATAATCTCTTTTCGTCCATTTATTATTCCGAATTTTCAATTCCTAATTTTTTCATACGCTTCATTGATCTTAGCCATCATCTGTTCGCTCTCTTCCACACGGCCGGCATTCTTAGCCAAATCAGGATGGTGTTGCAACGCAAGATTATGATATGCTCGTTTGATTTCCTCGTCGGAAGCATTCTCGTCTACGCCTAAAATGGCATAATATGGCCTCAAATATAATTTGGCTCGTTCTTCCGTCGACGTATTATCATTGCGTCTGTCATCATCAAATTCTGTGCGGAGAGGTCCGTAACGTTTCTTGAAATATTCAATATAGTTTTTATTAAATTCAAACTCTTTCAATGCAGACATCAATAGCTCCCATTCGTCGTTATGGATTCCATCCTCCACAATCGCCAGCTTGAACAACTTTTCAGCTATATTTTTCTTGACAGATAAATTTACGTCGTTCAGTTCATTTTGGGCGTATTCTCTCTCAAAAAAATAATCGTTTACGATTTCGTCGTCAATCTTAAACCATTCTTTTAACAATTCCACTTGCCCGGATTTCGCGCTTGGATTCAACATACATATCCTCTGAAACCATGGAATAACGTTGTTTGAGAGTAAGAAATAGATGTTTTGGGCTTGCTCCTCATTCATTCCTAATTCTTTTTCTATCTTTTTCCTCTCTCTCCTTGCCTATTTTAATTCCCCAAATGCAAAGTGCATCAATGATTAGAAAGGTGCATAATATGAGTATAAATATGTCAATTTCTGAAAGACGGTGTTTGACAATAGAATATATGATGCCATATATCAAGGTTAAGGAGAAAAAGCTAAAATATGCAATGGCAACATATAATAATGGTACTATATCATTATCATTATTAAAGATGGCTTTGTATTTTTCAATAAAAGCCTTATTAGACAACTTCTTTTTACTCATTTATGGTAGTTATATGGCTATGAGTCTTATTTTGTAATTTGTGTGTCCTCTATTCTCTGATCAATGTGAAGTGACCGATATACACTTTGTCGATGGCGTCAACACTTAATTCATACCAGTAGTCTGTACTCGGCAATGGTAGTCCGTTGTATGTGCCATCCCAACCTTCTGTATCTGAAGCGGTTAGTGTGGCGAGCTTTTTGCCCCAACGGTCGTAGATGTTCATTATGGTATTGCCATACACGATTACGGCATCAGGTATCTTGAATGTGGCATCTTTTCCATCTGAGCCAGGGATGATATAGTTTTGGATCTCAAAAGGTGGCTCTATGATGGTGAATGATGTGTCGGTTTTGCAACCGGCAATATCTATGATGCTTAATGTATGATCTCCGAACCCTACATGCTTCTTCACATTGTCGGCGATATCAGCCGCTGTTGATTGTCCATCCACAATGAATAGGTAGTCTCCCGTCGACTCCATATTTATAATCACGTCGTCAAGACCGATAGAGTCGATGGATGCCAGTTTTGGAGTGGCTCCGACCATCAATGTGAAATCTTTTTCGAGGATGCATTTTCCACGGTAAGCGGTCACCGTGTAGATGTTTTCCACTCCGTTTGGCACCACGGTTATTATAGCCGAATCTGAGTCGGTATGCTTCCATTCGTATCTCTCTGCCTCCAGAGCACTGGCGTCAAGTGTTGTGCTGTCGCCCTCACACATGATGGTTCCGGCTTCGATATTGCCATCCATCTGTGGCTGCACACTCACGTTGATTGTCTTTGTCTGTTTGGCACAATCTCCATTACTGATCTCCACGTTATAGCTCTTTGTGAAGAATGGAGTCAGTGTAGCTGAGGCTCCTGCATTGGAAGTTGTGATGTCATTTCCTGTCGTCCAAGAGAATGATGCTTTGTCACTGTTTGGAGTAATCTCAATATTTACTTCCACTTCGTCTTTTTGGCAGATTGTGTCTGCCGACTGTGAGATGCTCACTGTCAGTGGAGAATAAATGTCTGGTTGGGATGAAGATACAAGTCCATTGGCAGGGCATCCGTCACAGATGAGTTCATAGCTGTAATTGGCAATGTCATCTGTGGAGACGTTGCTGATTTTTAGAGTCTCGGTATTTTTTGCGACTTCAGTGTTGTCTTTTTTCCATACTATCTCGCATCCGTCCACATTGCTGATTTCTGCAGCGATATATCCTCCGTAGCAACTGCTCCATTTGGTTGTCTTCACTGTTGGCTGGATTGACATTGTCGTGACTTTGAATGTGAAAGATGTCTCACAATCATTTCCGTAGACGACGGAATAAGTACCGTCTCCTTCGATTTCAAATTTTGCGACGTCGCCATCGAATGAGTATGTGCCTAAATCTTGACTTCCTTTTCTGACAGAGAAATCGGATGATGTGTGTTCTATTGTGGCTTCCACTGATATTTTCCCTCCACAACTGCTGAACTCTACATCTTTCAATGTGGATGATGTTCTTACTTTATCGCCTTCGATGAATCGGATGCTTCCAGAGACTATTCCTGATCCGACGGTAATTTCCCATGTTCCATTCGTTTGGCAAACACCTGCCAGAACCTTGTATTCAAGATTCAAGTCGTAGTTGTCCATCCTTACATCAACAGTGTTTGATGAAGTGTTAGAGAGTGTGTTCGTGACGTTGCTGCTCCATTGTATTTTGTCCAAACTGTTTCCTGCTGTCTCTATTGTCACTTTGCCTTTTCCATCTGGACAAAGATGGCTGTCTCCGTCTATTTTTATTCCGATTGAATCTGTAGTTATATTCGTTGATGCAAATTCACTCCAACATTTTTCTCCATCCACTATTTCATATTGTTTTGCATAGAGAGTGTGGATGCCTTTTTTATTGAAATATGCTGTTGTTGTCAACTCCTTTTTATCTCCGTCATACCATTGCAGGTTGGAGGCTGAGTTTAAATCAGACAATTTGACCTCAGTTATTTCGTTGAGACATATTGCTGCGGTACGTAATGACGGAATTGCTGGTTGGCTGACGATAATCTTTACAGGGATTATTGCACTCGACAGGTTGCGAGACAGTTCTGTCTGCTGGATGTAGATGGTTTGGATACCTATGACAGAAGCGTCGAACGGATAATCGAAATGAGTCTCTCCTGGATCGAGTGTTGTCGCACTACTCATATCTGCGTTAGTGCTGACGCTGAGTGTATAGTCAGTTTTGTTTTCAGTGTTGTTGGTTAATGTTATGTTTGCGTCAAAACCGTTTGCTGCACGTGGGTCGTTGATGCAGAGATTTATATCATTTGCTGTTGGCGCAGGACATTTAAAAAGATCGGCTTGTATTGTCCAATCTATAGATTGAGAGCAAACGCCGTCTGTCACGACAGCAGTTAATGTGATGTTGGAGACTCCCATTTGGACATTGACCTCATTCTTGTTTTTCTCTCCTACAATTGAGTTTGTGGCATTACTGCTCCATGCCACTGTTTGGTTTCCGCTTCCTTTTATTGTAAGTTCAATTTTGCCGGTTTGCCCTGGCATCAAACTGTTGTCACCTGAAATCAAAACATCAAGTGAGTCTGTATGTATTGTGGTGGAGGCAATATCGCTGTAGCATTGTTCGCCATTGACTGTCTCATATTTTTGTGCGTTAACAGTGATATCTCCACGTTTTTCCGTAGGTATATTGTCAGTAATTATATTGTTATCCGCGTCTTTCCAGATCAGATTAGTTTCGGCACTTATGGAAGATAGTGCTATGCTTTTGATTGTGTTTGCACAAACATTTTGTTTTGTCAATATAGGTGCGGATGGCTGTTTGACGATTACCTTAAAAGGTACAGCCTCACTATATTCTCCACTTGAGATTTGTTGTTGGCGGACATAGTATGTCGTTGTTCCTGCGACAGAGACATCGAAGGAATATGAGAAATGCATAATTCCAGCAGGGAGCGAAACGGCGTCGCTCATATCTGCGTTTGTACTGAATTCCAGAATGTAGTTGTCTGTCGACTCACCTACATCTGAAGTCAAGCCGATATTGACGTCAAAACCATCTGATGCACGTTGGTCGCCTACGCAAAACTCTTTATCTTCAACAGTCGGTTTGGGCACAACATATTCCAATACATATATGGTGACGGCTTTAGATACAGATCCACAGCCACAATCTTTTTCCACAGTGTATTGGTCGATGGTTGCACCATATGTAGTTGGCACAGAAGGAATATATTTGTCGAAATTTGATATTATGGTTCCGTTTTTGTCTCTCCAGATAAGGTCGCAGTTGTTAGGATTATCCACTAATTCCATGCCATATTGAGCGATTGCTTGCTCTTGTATTGTCTTTGTATATGATCCTCCTGTAATGTCAGATGGGGAATATGTCACGTATGATTTGTTAAGATGCGGTGCACTATTTCCCATTATCGGAAGAGTTATTTCTATACCTGTGCTATAGCAATTCCCATCTTTTATCTTCATTTTGTAGAGATGGTCTCCTTCTGGCAAATTGCCTACATTCAGGAAGTCCAAAAGACCGAGTGCATTATCGTCAGCGTCATACCAATGATACTTACTTGATGTGTATTTGGTGATGAAGGTGGTGATAGTGGAAGGCATGTGACCTGCACAGTATGGGGAGATTTGCGGTGGAGTGACATCGGTCACATGTATCGCATCGAAAGTGATCTCTTCTGTCCAGCTGCCCGATCTTCCGTCTGCAGGAGTGATTTTCACATAGTATGATTGTGAAGTTGTTTGTGTGTTGGAAGGGTTGATGACAGATCTGTCGACTGTGTAAGTTATATCTGAAGGGTATTGTTCAGTATACACTGCTAACGCTTTTGATTTGTTTCCAACATCAGATGCATTTGTGTATATTTCCACATTGATTTTGCCGATCTCCTCAGATTCATTGTTTGCAGCCATTATGCGGATATCTCCTGAGTTGTCTTGGTCACATAGGTAATAATTGCCGTTTGTGCTGCGACGGGAGTTGCTGAAAACATTGAATATTGGCTCTGCCAGTGTAGTAGCTACGCTGGCAACCATAGTAATAGTAAAAGTGATAATGTGTTTTGTTATTTTCTGTTTTAGTTTCATTTATTTATTGATTGGAGCAATCGACTCCACAATGAAATACACCTCTTCCTGGCCGAAAGCCAATGGGTTGGCGTAAAGCTTTGTTTTGCCGGTGAATGTAAGTCTAGTGCCTTTTGCAAGAGCCTCGATTTCTGCCTTCCTCGACTCTTCTATCAAGAAGACTTCTCCATAGGCCTCTCCGTTAAGTGTGTTCAATTCACTCTCTTTGCCATCTATGCGTGTGCACTGAAAGATACAGTATCCCTCTTTCATGAATGGAGGAATACGGTAGAACTTTGGCAATCCAAGTTTGTAGAACACAGCATCCACTTGAATTGGTGACTCAGAATATTTTTTTGCATATGCTGGGTTCATCACTCTTGTGAATGATTCAGTTGGCACCTCTGCATTTATTGTAAGTCCCGCCAAAATGAAGGCGAATATTGTAGTTAGTCTCTTCATAATCTGTCTTAGTTATTAAAGTTATGCGTTTTAGGTGCTAAAAATACTAAAAATCAAATTATCAGCATTATTCTTTGATGAATTTTGTGTGATATTGACCTTTGTCTGTCGTTATTTTTACAGAATATATGCCTTTTGCCAAATCTTTTATGTTGATCACATTGTTGTTGAGGCTCGTTGCAAAATCAGTTTTGTGGACATTTATAATATTTGCTCCTGCGGCATTTAATATCTCAATGTTGTTGATCTTATACTGACTGTCTATATGGATTTGATTTTTTGCCGGATTTGGGTAAACGCTAATGTCACCAAGGTTTTCGATGTTGTTGACTCCATCTGTATTCGCTTCCCTCACAACGGCATTTATAAGCAGACTGCCTACACTATTGTTGAATGGATGTCTGCTCCATGATTCCCAAATTCCGTTCTTTTTGAAGAATGCGGTTTTTGTTTCAGAAGGAGTGGTGAGCAATGCAAAATTGTGATTCTCATAATCGGTGTAGAATGAGACGAAGAAGGTCTTGCCTACTGTCACTACAGAATCCAATCTTATGTAGTTTTCTTTGTACGACCAGTTGCTGACAGTTGTGTTGGTAAACCCGCCAATGTTTGTTTTATATTCTCGTGCCGTCACTTTTACAATGGATTCATAGACAAGAGTCTCAGGTTTGTCTTCTCCAGAGTATATCCTTAGGTAGACGGGATCATTCTCATCGTATCCTCCTACGATAGGGATGAATGAGACGCCATGGATTTCTGTTGAAGTATATTGAGATGTGAATTTTTCAGCGAACTCTTCCAATCCGAAAGTGTTGGTGCCGGATGCGTATCCGTATTCATACTCGTATGGTTCGTCTATTTCTGAGAAGGAACCGAAGTTTTTTAGTGAATAGCAGCGTCTTTCATGTGTTTCCTTTCCTTTTTGCTTTGTTATTCCTGAAAGAGAAGGGTCGAGTATAGACATCATATCCGCTGGTGATGAAGATACATCATCCCACACACTGTTGAGACGCCAGAATTTGTCATCGCCTCTGTTGTTGCAGAAAGAAGAACCTCCTGAAAGAGCTCCAATAATAAGACCATTCACATCGTAAAGAGGAGCTCCAGAGGATCCTCCTTCTGTGATGCCAGTGTCCCAGATGTCAACCAGCCAATGTGCATCTTCTGTCAGTCCATCAACCGCGAAAGATATGGGAGACGGATCGTTCCCGCTGATGCTGATTTTCATCAGGTCTCCATAAGGGTGGTGGATACAAGTGACAGGACCACGTGGAGCCGATTCAATATTCCATCCGCTTTCGTATGTCATGTAGTCGACAGGAGGACGTTGCGAAAGTTTAAGCAATGCCATGTCTTTTTCTGGATGTGAACTTGCCATTTTGCTGCCTGAAATTGACTTTTCGTAGCTGCTTATAATATTAGTCTCGCAGATAGGTGTTTTATAACCAAAATAGAAAACGCATCTGTTGGCTAATGTTGAATCGAAAATGTCGGTATTCTTGTCTCGCAGACAGTGGGCAGATGTCAACACGAAAGATTCTGAATCTCTGTCTGTGGCGATGAGGGTTCCACTGCAGTATTTTATTCCGTTGACTATGATCAGACATGCCGCTCTGCTCTGATCTTCTACACCCTTGTCTTTGCATATGATGTCTGTCTCACAATATGCCGCTTTTCCTATAGCTGGCAGTGCACGTAGTTGGTCGAATCCTGTGTTGACTGAGGATATTATTGCAGAAAATGAGTCGGAAGTGGCGATCGGCACCTCACATTGTATCATTATGCTGTCGCCAGAGACAGGAGTCGTGGCAAAGACATTACCTTTATAAGATTTGTTTGTGTATGCTCCATAGAGTTCTCCACCGTCGGGACGGTAAAGGAACATCTTTGCATTGTCTGGAAGAGTAAAAGGCTCAAATATTAGATTTATGGATTTTGCATTTTCGCTATGAATCAAAAGACGGTAGATAATCACGTCTCCAACGATTGAAGCCGCTGCCTCTTTGGTGATGTCTATACTCTCTTTTATTTGATAGGCGAATTGGTTGTCCTCTATTTCTACTGTTGTGTCTGGTGTGACCGATATAGACGGAATAGCCTCTGCATTACGCAGTGCCCTTGTTTGTTTTGTTGTAGGAAAACCTCCATAACTGATTTGTGCATTCGATGATAGGAAGAAGACAGTTGTAAATATTGTTAATATTAACCTTAGATTGTGCATTGTTATCGTATTTGTTCTTGATGATTATATTCGCTATTTATTATTTTGTGCAAAGATAAGTCAAAATGTTAGACTTGGAAAAGTTTGAGAAGGTGAATTATACAGTTTCTCCCTTAACAATTCTCATTTTCGCCACATCATTGGACTCAGCTGTGAAAAAATAGTTATGAAATCTGAGTATTATGATTATACATAGTGAATTATGAATTGAATTTAGTATTTTTGCAAACAAATTTAAGGATATCCTATATGAATGAGCGAAATTTCTTCAATGATCCGTCTGTGGCGGTGACACGAAATTTATTAATTATAAATTTTTTGATTGCTCTTGCTGCGACTGTGTCACATAAGGTTCAGCCAAGTTTCGATTGGTATTCCTACTTCTCTCTACATTTTTGGAAGAGTTCGGCATTCCATCCTGCTCAGCTATTCACATACATGTTTCTGCATTCGTTGGATTGGTCACATGTCTTGTTCAACATGTTTTCGTTGTTCATGTTCGGACGTCTTCTTGAACAGGTGATGGGAGCGAAGAAATTTCTGATCTTCTATGCGTTCTGTGGTGTTGGCGCGGCTATAATACAGGAGATAACTTGGACGATTGATTTCATGCCGATGCTTGAGCAACTGAAAGTCATCACAAACGAGATCACTAATATGGCGGCAGACGGAGCTCTTCAGTCATCATCATATAGAGTCGACGGAATTGTGATGAACTCTATTGAACAATGGAATGCATATTCCGATTCAATTTTGTGCCGTCCTACTACAGTCGGTGCTTCCGGAGCTGTGTTCGGTATCTTGTTGGCATTCGGAATGCTTTTCCCTAATTTGCCATTGTTTATTATGTTTATACCTATCCCAGTAAAAGCAAAATACATGGTGATAGGATATGCGGTGCTGGAATTGTATCTTGGAGTGTATGGAGCGAGTACGGGAGTCGCTCATTTTGCTCATCTCGGTGGAATGTTGTTTGGCTTGATTTTGATTTTGTACTGGAAAAAGAAGGGCGAGTTTGACAACAGAATCGGAGGATTCATGTAATAGAGGTTGATTGTGGCAGGTGTTTTCGATGAAATAAAGATGATGCTCCGACGTGGGGATGCTCTTACATGGTTGATCGCTATCAACTGTGTCGCTTTTGTTGTCGTATGTGCGGTCTCTGCAGTTAGCCAGTTTGCCTCTGCAGATGTAGACTGGCTATACAGTTGGTTTTTCCTATCTTCGTCTGGTTGGCATCTGTTGACACATCCTTGGCAGATTTTTACGTATGCATTCATCCATGGAAATTTCATTCACTTTATAATCAATATTCTGCTGCTTGCTATGGCAGGGAAACTTTTTAAGGAGTTTTTTTCTACTCGCGATCTTTTGGGAGTATACCTCTTGGCGGCGTTAATAGGAGGCGTTTGTTTTGTTGCCGCTTGTGGAATAATGAATGCTTATGGAATGTTGTCTGGATGTTCTGCTCCAGTCATGGCGTTGATTGTCGCTCCTGCCGTCTACTCTCCGAATTATGAGATCTATCTCACTTTGATAGGAAGAGTGAAACTTAAATGGATAGCGTTGGTTTATGTCGTGATCACATTGCTTAACATGTTCAGTGTCAATTGGGCAGGCCAGTTCGCTCATGTGGGAGGCATCTTTACAGGTGCTGTTTTTGCATGGTTGCTGAAGGAAAAAAGAATGAATATTACGGCATGGATCTGGAAAATTTTCGATTCTGTCTCAAATAGAAATAAACCCAAATTTAAGGTGGCGTACCAGAATCCTGAGTTCCGTGTCAAGACGGAAAAGGAATTGCTTGATGATATTTTGGATAAGATAAAAATTAGTGGATATGATTCGTTGTCAGCTACAGAAAGAGAATTCTTACGGAAAATGGCAGAAGACTGAAAAGGTGTTTTCCATGTTGAAATGCCTTCTTCTTCCTGTGCCGACACTGACCATCCTTTTTGCGATGCTCGGAGCGTGGGCATGCAGGTTTATCGCACCTTCTGAGTTCATGCCTATCGCTTATTTAGGACTTGGATTCCCTTTGATTCTTGTGGTTTATTTGATTTGGATTATAGTGCTTCTGATATTTGGAGCGTGGCGACAACTTTTGTTGCTTATCCCCACTTTGATATGTCTGCCGATTATGTTGGACACGTTCCCTATTAACCTGTCAAAATCAGAAGTGGACGCTAATGCGAAAACATTTAAGCTTTTGACGTACAATGTTGGGGCGTTTCGCTATAGAGAAAATGCAACTTCAAAAATTGCGGATCTGATTCAACAAGATGACTATGATATCATCTGTTTGCAGGAATATATTGAATTTAGAGCTAGAGAAAATGAAGATTTCCGTAAATTGCTGTCCATCTATCCATATAGCACAGTGGGGGATATGTCAGTGGATAGCCACAATCGTGTGGTCACATTGTCCAAACATAAGATAATAAAAAGTGGAGTTGCAAGCAAGGGCAAGGGAAATAACAGGGCTATCTATTCTGACATTGTCATTGGAAACGATACGATAAGAGTGATTAATGCACATTTGGCAAGTAATCATATCTCTTATGCAGACAAACAGGAGATAGACAGTATCAGTCATGGACTGAAGGTCGAAAAAGTAAAGGATAAAATACATACTTTAGATAAGAAAGTCACCAATAATTACGTCATCAGAGAGCAGATGGCCAACGATATAGATAGTGTCATCGCAATCACAAAGTCAAAGGTGATGGTTTGTGGAGATTTCAATGATGTCCCTGTATCTTATGTCTATCATAAAATAAAAGGGGAAAGGTTCAGCGTGGCTAATGAAGAATTGGGATGGGGATATAGCTACACATTTCGAGAGTCTCCGTTCTATTTCTGTATTGATCATATCCTTTATCAAACGGATGGATTCTGTTGTTTGGATTATAAAAGGCTAAAAGTGCCATATTCTGACCATTATCCAAGCATGGTGCAATTTTCTATTAAACAATGAAATAGTAAGAAAATTGTAAATTTTACTGAAATATATTTGGTTTAGATGTAAATAAACTATACTTTTGCATCGCAATTCGAAAAAAGACGGTTGCTGAATGGTGCCATAGCTCAGTTGGTAGAGCAAAGGACTGAAAATCCTTGTGTCCCCGGTTCGATTCCTGGTGGTACCACTTCAAATGGTCTTATAGCTCAGTTGGTTCAGAGCATCTGCCTTACAAGCAGAGGGTCCTAGGTTCGAATCCTAGTGAGACCACCAAAAGAGGAATGACAGAACGACCTCTCAAAATAAAAGTTCAATGGTCTTATAGCTCAGTTGGTTCAGAGCATCTGCCTTACAAGCAGAGGGTCCTAGGTTCGAATCCTAGTGAGACCACTTTA
>CACZOA010000015.1 GCA_902782665.1 uncultured Bacteroidales bacterium | reverse complement strand
AGGACACTTCACATTGATCAGACGATAACTAATTTATTAGTTGAGATAAACAAAAAAGGTTGCGGGTAATCGCAACCTTTTTTGTTTGTTTTTGTTCTATCAATCAGTTGTGTTTGTTTGGATATTGTATCCATTTACGTAGAATAAAAAAATAAGGCATAGCCTTTGGAAGGTATGCCTTTGAATCTAGAAGTATTATAATTTAATAAATTCTGTTCATTTGACCGTCGTCATATATAACCATTTCATTTACTTTGAAAACACGGTTTCCTGTGGTTATGAATGAATCCTGAACCTTTGTTGGGTTGCCGTATATGTCGTTTGTCTGAATGTCTAAAATCCATTTGACTTCATTCTTGTTTCCTATTGTATACGTTTCCTTCATTACTTTCAGTGAGTTTGGTTCAGGAAGGTAGTTTTTGTAAAAACGCATGTAAGCATCTCTTCCTTGACTGACTCTCTTGTTTTCGCAAGAGGAGAATGCGGCAACTGAAAATAAAGTAAATAGCAAGAATTTAACTGTATTCATAAATCTTAAATTTGTTGTCTTTGTTTTATAGTTTATGATGCAAAGTTACGAAAAAATCTATACATCTTACGTTTGTCAATTAAATCAGACTTTTGTTCAAAATTATGTATATTTTTTTTATCCTTTCTCTTCCTAAATTTATTATATTTGCACTACATTTCAGAAAAAGGAAATATTAATAAACAATAAAATATAAAGTTATGGCTTTTTTAACTAACGAGAAACTTGTTATCGTAGGTGCTGGTGGTGCAATCGGCTCTAACATGGTTCAGTCTGTACTTATGCTTGGTTTGACTCCAAACATCTGTCTATATGATATCTTCGAGCCAGGTGTGCATGGTGTTGCTGACGAGATGGCTCACTGCGCATTCCCAGGTGCAAACATCTCTTGGACTACTAATCCAGCAGAGGCATTCACTGGTGCTAAGTATATCATCTCTTCTGGTGGTGCTCCACGTAAGGAGGGTATGACTCGTGAGGATTTGTTGAAGGGTAACTGCCAGATCGCTGCTGAGTTTGGTGACAATATCAAGAAGTATTGCCCAGATGTAAAGCATGTTGTAGTTATCTTCAACCCAGCTGACGTAACAGCTCTTACAGCTCTTATCCACTCAGGTTTGAAGCCAAATCAGTTGACTTCTCTTGCTGCTCTTGACTCAACTCGTCTACAGCAGCAGATTGCAATGCAGTGTGGTGTACAGCAGGATCAGGTAACTGATTGCTACACTTACGGTGGTCATGGTGAGCAGATGGCAGTATTTGCTTCAAAGGCAAAGGTTGCTGGCAAGCCACTTTCTGAGTACAATATTCCAGCTGACCGTTGGGCAGAGATCAAGCAAGCTACTATCCAGGGTGGTTCTGCAATCATCAAGCTTCGTGGTCGTTCTTCATTCCAGAGCCCAGCTTACCAGGCAGTTAAGATGATCGAAGGTGCTATGGGTGGTGCTGAGTTCACATGGCCTGCAGGTTGCTATGTAAACTGCGACAAGTGTGGTTTCAAGAATGTAATGATGGCTATGCCTTCAAAGATCGACAAGAATGGTGTTAGCTTCACAGCTCCTTCAGGTACTGCTGAGGAGATGGCTGATCTTGCTAAGTCTTACGAGCACCTACAGAAGATGCGTGATGAGCTTGTAACTCTTGGTATCATCCCACCTGTATCAGAGTGGAAGACAATGAATCCAAATCTATAATTCTTGATTGGGATTTATTCCATAAGATAAGCGGGTTCTATCAGAGAACCCGCTTTTTTTGTTTTTGTCTATAGTACTCCCATTATTTAGTACATAAAGTCAAATTTAATTATTGCAGTATGAGAATTCTATTTGTTTTATTTTCAGTTATGTTTTCGCAGATTTTATTTTCGCAGGTTAAAGATCTTTATCCAACTAAGGTGGATAAACTATATTTCCCTGAGGAACTTAAGAAATTATATGAAGAACGTTATGTGCTTTACAAGAAACAGGATAATAAACAGAAACTGACGGAATTGGAAAGGAAACGTCTTGACGAACTTATCAACAATGAAAGGTTGGAAGAGCATAAGATGAGTTGGTGGGATGTTTCAGGTATGGGTTGCAATTGGTATTGCTGTGGAAGTATCGACACAGTCATTGCATCAAGCAATCTAAAGAATAACGGTAAAATCACATACATAGGTTCGAATGCTGGTGATGATAATTATGAGACTGCATGGGTCGAAGGTGTCGACGGTTATGGGGCTGGAGAAAGTGTGACATTCTATATAAACAGCGGCAGTGTTGATGAAATCATCGTTTCGAATGGTTACGTGAAGACACCCAGGGCTTACAAAGAGAATTCAAGAGTAAAAACGCTCAAACTATATTTCAACAACAAACATATAGCGAATTTACATCTTAAGGATGAAATTTCAGACCAACATTTCAAATTGTGGAAGGTGTTTGGATCGTATGCAATTTATAATGATGATGAGCGACGTTGGGTCGATTTAGACGGAAAAATTGTGCCGCAGTGGTCGTTCAAGTTTGAAATTGTAGATGTGTATGAAGGAACAAAATATGATGACACTGTGATAAGTGAAATATATTTTAGTGGACCCTGCCACTAAAGAAACTGTTTTTTTTGATGATATGTCATGTTCGACGGTAGAAAACCTATTCGGTTATGGAGACTGATACGGATGTAGAGACGTCGTAATATGGCGTCTTTACAGTGTTTGTTTGATCCCAACAAAAAAGAGACGCTGCTTATGCAACGTCTCTTTTTATCATATTTGAATGATTGATTACATTCTTTCTGGAACCTCGATGCCAAGCAATCCCATACCGCTTTTTACCACTTTTGCAACTGATTTTGAAAGAAGTAGACGGAATGCACGTACATCTTCGTTTTCCTCCTTTAGAATAGAGAAATCGTGGTAGAATGAGTTGAACTGTTTTACCAAGTCGTAGATGTAGTTGGCGATCAATGCTGGGCTGAATTCTTTTCCTGCCTGTGCAACAACATCTGGATATGAAGCCAAAGCCTGGATCAATACACCTTCTGTGTCAGAAATCTGCAAATCCTCATTTAGCTTGTTAGGCAATGTTATACCCATTTCTGCAGCCTTTCTCAATACAGAACAGATACGTGCGTGTGTATACTGGATGAATGGACCTGTATTTCCGTTGAAGTCGATTGACTCTTTAGGATCAAACATCATGTTCTTACGAGGATCAACCTTTAGGATGAAATACTTCAATGCTCCAAGACCACAGATTCTTGCAACTTCGTCGACTTCTGCTTCTGAGCAATCCTGCAATTTGCCAAGTTCAAGCGACATCTGTTTTGCATCCTCTACCATCTTGTCCATCAAATCATCCGCGTCTACTACAGTTCCCTCACGGCTCTTCATCTTTCCTTCTGGTAGCTCAACCATACCGTAAGAGAAGTGAACCAAATCCTTTCCCCACTTGAATCCTAGACGGTCGAGTAGGATAGAAAGCACCTGGAAGTGGTAGTTCTGCTCATTTCCTACAACGTAGATCATGCGTGAGATATCATAGTCACGGAAACGTTGCTGTGCTGTACCGATATCCTGAGTCATATAAACAGAAGTACCGTCGGCACGGAGAAGAAGTTTCTCATCCAAACCATCCTTTGTGAGGTCTGCCCAAACAGAACCATCCTCACGACGGTAGAAGACTCCCTTTTCAAGACCTTCGTTGACTTTAGCTTTTCCGTCAAGGTATGTCTGAGACTCATAGTATATCTTGTCGAAACTTACGCCCATACGCTTGTAAGTCTCATCGAATCCTGCGTATACCCAGTTGTTCATCATCTCCCAAAGAGCACGAACCTCCTTGTCGCCATCTTCCCATTTCTTAAGCATCTGTTGAGCCTCTACCATTAGAGGGGCATTTTTCTTAGCGTCCTCCTCGCTTTGACCCTGTGCCATAAGCTCTTTCACTTGTGCACGATACTCCTTGTCGAATTTGACGTAATAGTCACCAACCAAGTGGTCGCCCTTCTTGCCTGAATTCTCTGGAGTCTCACCGTTGCCGAACAACTTCCAAGCAAGCATAGACTTGCAGATGTGGATACCACGGTCGTTCACGATGTTTGTTTTCACAACTCTCAAACCGCAAGCTTCAAGGATTCGGCATAGAGAAGAACCAAGAAGGTTGTTGCGGACATGTCCGAGGTGAAGAGGCTTGTTTGTGTTTGGTGACGAGTATTCAACCATGTAAAGTGGCGACTCTGCTGTTGGAGTCTTTTTGCCGAAGTTGTCGTCAGCAAGAATGTTGTTAAGAGCACTTACCCAATGGCCTTTTTTGATGACCATGTTAAGGAATCCCTTTACCACGTTGAATTTTTCAACTTCAGATGCGTTTGCAACAAGGTAGTCGCCGATTTCCTGAGCTGTCTCTTCCGGCTTTTTCTTAGAAGCTTTTAAGAAAGGGAATACCACCAATGTAAGGTCACCCTCAAACTCTTTTCTTGTTGCAGACAGTTGCACTGATTTGTCGTCTGCTTCAATACCATATAGAGCAGACACTGCAGCCTTAACGACTGCTGATAGTTTTTCTTCTATATTCATTTTAAATGTATCTTCTAAGAAATTTTATGCAAAAATACGAATTTCAATGTTAAATGTGAAATACGCAGGGATAAAAATAAAAAAAGTCACCCTAGGAGTGGGTGACTTCGTAACGATTTTTTCAATCAAGATAAAGGAAAAATAGGATTAGTAACAGTACAAAAAAATACTTATGAAAAAGTAAGTCTTTTCATTTAACTGTCCCTCAAAACAACAATGCAAAGATAATGCCTTTTTTGAATATTTAAACAAAAAATGGAATAAAATATGTAAATTTATTAATAAATATTAGTTTTCGATCTGATTGCAAATATTTAAAAAAGACGATGAATAGGCAAAATCTTAAAAAATGTTAAAAAATATATGGCTTTTTTAACTTTTTTATGTATTTATATGCGTATATGGATATAGTGGCATTATTTTTGCTATTTTATATGTGTAGTACATAAACTCTATGCAACACACACATGAATAATTTTGTTTTGATTAAGATTATGTTTGATATGAGAAAGATAATATTGTTGTTGGTTACTCTACTTGCTTGTAGTTTGGGCTATGCTCAGGGACCGGAATACTCGCCTGTGTGGGCGGAGTCTGGTAATTTGGATTTTATTGCCGTAGGTAACACCAATCACAAGTTGAAAGCTTATGCAGAGGGTGAATTTCCTCCAAAACGAGAAGATGAGATTAATGAAGGAAAGATAGAGCCGATCGTTAATGTTAATGGAAAAAAGATTTTTACAACGGCAAACAATGTAAATTGTGCGAATTTTAGAATTGCCAAACCTCAGGCGGCTACATGTGAGGGAGAATTGTCGGTAAAGAAAGCCTTTTTGTCGTGGGGTGGTAGATCCAACAAAACAGGAAAAGATAAGGTTAAATTTGCTATTGCTGAAGGGGGAACTATACTTGGTCAGACAAGTATTACAGGAACCTTAAAAGAGACAACCCTTAATGGTTTGGAAAAATATCTTTATACATGTCATGCTGATGTCACAGATGAGGTTAACAATATGATTAAGAAAGCATCAAAGATGGATGTTAACCTTACAATTTATGTGGCAGACATTGTGACAGAATCAGACGAAACCACTTATTCTTCAGGTGTACGAATCGGAAATTATTCAGGATGGACATTTACAGTTATCTATGAATATACAGGTTTGCCAGAGAGATCTATTTTTTATTATCAGCCGGATAAGGCAAGTGATGTCGTGACTCCTGAGGCTTTGACTTCTGCTGTACCTGCTTTGTTCAATTTGAAGCTTGAAATGCCAGGAGGAAAGGCTGGTCTTGATTTGTCGCAAGGAACGGTTATGGCCATCACCTCTCTAGGAGGTACTTATAACATTACTTCAGATAGATTGCTTTGTAATAAAACAGGTACATTGGAGTTAAAGGAATTTGAGGATTTAGGTCCTGGAAAAACAACTATTGTTAAAAATGGTCAGGCAAACTCTTTTAGTAGTACTGTTACATACGAATATTTGTTTGAAGATGGTGGCAATATAGTGCCAAATTTGGGATATACAAGAGGTTATGATTTGCATGCGGTTGCTTTGTCTGGAGCTGATGTGACGGATAAAATTCTGACCAAAGATCAGTCTTCATTTAATATCGCAATAAGTGAATCTGATGACCCTCACCATACATCCGATATCCTTTTGATGTTTGGTGAACCGAATATGCCAGAAGTTGTATTGAAGGATGAAGCGACTCCTGATGTGAAGCCAGGAGAGACTTTTAAATATAGTTTGACTGTCGGATTAAACCAGAATTCAGAGATTTTCAGAAATTTTGAGCTTTGTGTTCCATTCTCAGATTATGTGGACTATTTTGAGGATATAAGCATAACTTTTGCTAATCAAAAGGGTTCAAACAAGATGTGGGAACCCAATCCTTACCCTTCAAAAGGATTGGTTTATTTGAATACAGATGGCTTGACTGACACCCCTATTGGTAACGAAACAAATAGATGGCAGAATTGGAAAACAACCAAGGGATCCACTTTCTTGAATTCCCTTAACCGTGCTATGCGAGATGCTGATACTGTAAATTATCAGAGATTTTTGGAGGATCCGACAAGCATCAAGCAACGTGTGCTGAAGTTCAAAATGGATAGTATTATCAATATAAGCGATGTCCAAAGTGATGAAGCTATTGTGATCACGTTTACAATGAAAGCGAAGGAGGCTGGTAACTGGGCATACGAAAAGAATTCTTTGAAAGGTGCTCAAACTTCTTATGTGCCTCAGTCTGAATTGTCTTTCACAACTCCGACAGATAGATCTTCTGTACTTGAAAGCAAAGATAAGAGTGACCCATTCGACTGGAGAACTTATATGTGTGATCAGCGTGGTCGTGGTGCTGGCGGCGGCGGTGGCGGTGGCGGCGGTGGCGGCTGCGGCGAAACCAGTTCTTATGGTAAAAAAACAGCGTCTCCTAAGGGTGTATACGTCAAAGACCCTAAACATGTGGAGGTTACAGTAGAGGCTCAAGCTAATTGCCCTGATGTATCTTATCCAGATAGCATAGTATTCAGTTTTTGTGGAAGTGGTATTGATGTAAATACTGGAGAAATTGATTTCTTGTTGAGAAACAAATACCGTTACAACCTCGATAGTTTGAGAACTCGTGATTCTCTTACTTGGATAGATGTAAAACAGGATTCCATATACATGTTGGCAAGACGTCATGGTGTTAATAGATCTCAGGTTGAGGGGTTGATTAATTTTAACGATGTCGTGGCTTCTGCCGATACAATCAAGGATCTTGCTGGCTGTGCGGATCCTAGCAATTTGAATGCTTTTAGTGATAGTATAGAGGAGGTCCTGCATACACCTGTAGACTTGTCTAATGTCTATTTGCTTTTTAATGAAGAGGCTTTATCTACAGTTTATAAGCCAACGGATAAAACGTCAACAAAGATATCTTTGTTGGAAGATAAAGTATATAATTTCAATAAAAAGGGAAAGTATTACATACGGTTCTATTCTCCTTGGAATGATGGGGCATGTTCTAAGACAGTGCCTTTGGTTATTGAGGATTTTACTCCTGACGTGCCGAAGGTTTATTATGCTGGAACAGAGATAACGCCAGACACAACTATATATGTCTGCAAGGAGGCTGATATTGAGAACATCAAAATAGAAAAATCAAAACGTGTTTATGATGTTCATCGTGAAATCAGTGGTGCTCTTACAAAGGCAGATTCCGCTATAAATGTAAATGCTGATAAAGTATTCAACTGGAATCTAAATAAAGAAGTTGATACTCACAAATCTGGAACTTATGAAATTTCTTTATGGCTGGAGGATCTTGGTTGTTTGAGTGATAAGTTTAATTTCAAGATCAATGTTACAAATGTAGCCATTAAGGATCATCCAACTATGCTTCTCAAAGACACTATCACTTGTCGTGTGACTGATGTAAACAAGAAGATAGAACTTTCAATTGATGATTCTTATGATCATGGCAATTTTGAACCTATATGGTATCTTGAGAATCAGATAGATTCTTCTCGTACTGTCATTGGTTCTAAGGTAGACAAGATTTCTGTACCTATTGATTCAGCAGGACGATTTATTTACTCTGTCGCATATAAGAGTGGTGAATGTATCAGCGATTTGCGTGATTCTTCATATGTGGATGTTTTGCCGCTTCCTGACACTCTTGCTTCGGATACAATGTATGTGTGTGCCGGATATCAATTGAAGGAGTCGGATATTAGTGATTGGCTTGCAGCTAAAATTCCAGATTCTTTGAAATCTATTAGCACTATTGAATATTATGAGTCTCAATCGGTTGCAGAAGATAAACCTAATGGTCTTACTTATATAGTAGAAAATGTTTTAAGCACAGATTGCAGCAATTTATCTTCCGATGTCCTAGAGAATTATTTCTATGTCCGTGTTAAGACTAGTTGCTATAGTGCATCTTCAAGAATGGCTGTTTTTGCAAGATGCTACAATACTGACGCTCCTAAGTTTGCGGAGGATGTCGATTCTGTGCTTTATTGTATTGGAGACGTCGTTGCATCTGATCTTAATGTGTTTGTAGACGCTGGTGAAAAATCGACTTATTCGGATGGCTATCGTTGGCAATGGATCCCGGATGGAAATGTTTTGCCAGAGTTTGATAATAAGACTGATTTCTATAATGATGTCGCTGCTACTTATAGCTCTACTTTGGATGCGAAGGTCAAAGATCGAGAGCTCTGGTCGGTCGTTCGTATAGATTCCAACAACTGTGTCAGCAAGGCTGATACTTTTGAGGTTATTGTCGACGAAAATATCACTACTTTCCCATTTGTAGGTGATACAACGAAGACAATTGTGAAGAATATTGATCCTTTGACAATCAGGACTTGTCAGAATGTTCCGTTCTATGAATCTGCTGATATTCCTACCAAACCAACTTCAGAGGATTACACAATAGAATGGTTTGAAAAGACAGATGAAGTAATTGGAGCAAGGGATAGTGTCTTCTTGGATAAAGTGTTCGGTCAGTATACTGTCGTTGGAATGCGTCAGTATAAAGTTCGCCAGAGCACAAAACTTGGATGTAAGGGTCAGTGGTTGGATGTGAACTTGTTGGTAAATCCTGAGGTCACAGATGCTCCTGAGTTTGACAGGGTCAACCTTTGTTTTGGTGACAATGCAGTGAAAGTGGTCAACAAGAATACTCCGACTGATGCTGCAAACCTGACTTTGAACTACTACTACTTTAAGGATTCTTTGATGGCGTCTCCATTGAGCAGCATCTCTATTAAGAGTGATTCGATCGGAGAGTTTGTGAATGATCAGAGCCTTTACACAGCTGCATACCGTAATGTCCAAACTGGTTGTGAGGGAGAGTTTGTGAATGTGGAGGCAATCGTTAGCGATCTTCCTCATCTTCCATTGTTGGATAGAGATACAGTAAGTTTGTGTATAGGTGCGGAGAAATATGATTTGGTTGATGCTACTGGAGCCACTGTCAATACCGTCGATAATAATACTCGTCTGTATTGGAGTGCTGCGACAGGTGTAACTGTTGATGAAAATGGTTTGGCAACAATCACGTCTGCGAAGAAGAATATTAAATATTCAGTTAAGCAGAAGAATGAGTTGACTGGTTGTGTCGGAAAAGATACGACGGTTGTTGTGAATATCGACAAGACTTTCTCATTCAAGCGTCAGAAGGATACAGTAAGATGTTACGGAGAGTCATTTGATTTGTTGAAGGCAATCAATGACAGTCTGCGAATCAAGAATGATATCATTGATGCGGATGTCTCATTCAAGGTATATAAGTTGACGGGAAATACTCCGTCTCCTTCTCCAATCTCTGATGCTAATCTTTCTGCTATCAAGTCGGATGCAGGTCGTCATGAAGACCAGTTGAAGAGATTCTTGGTACGTTATGAGGATGCTGTAGGAGGATGTACAGAAAATGATACTGTGGCATTGTTGTTCAAGGGATTGCCTACGATCAAGCAACTTCCAAATATCGACACTTGTTTCGCGCAGCCTTTCAGTTTGCCTGCACTCGACAGTAATTATGAATACCAGTGGTATCGAAACGACAAGACAACTAAGATCACAGAAAAGAAAGTTGCTCTTGAAGCGTCTGAAACACTTTATTTGGTCGCTGTAGATGAGCAGGAGTGCGCAGATACTTCTTCTATTGTGGTGACGGTGCACAAGAATCCTATTGAGTCGTTGGTGAAGGACACTACAGTCTTCTGCCAGAACACTGGAGAGAAAATAATTGACATCAAGGCTCAGAGTTCGGATGAGAACGACGCGTCTAAATTGAATACAATCATTTACGATGCTGCTGGAAATGAAGCATCTCGATCAATAAATACTGATACAGTTGTAGTAAATGGCAAGTCTAAAGTGCTAAACTATGTTGTGGTGCAGGAGAATATGATCACTCATTGTACTTCAAGAACTGATTATCATATTGAGGTGAGAAAGGCTTTCTCTTTGGAGGCTGAGGATTGCAAGGCGGTTTGTGAACCAGATGAGGTAGATTTCGCTAAACATGTTCAATTATATTTGAGCAACAACGAATCTTCTATCGGTATTATAGATTTGGCAAAACTTAAGGTTGATTACGCACGTATAGATGGAAACAGTGCAGTAGCTTTGGATGAGACTGCAGCGTCGGCATTGACTCATATCGCTGGCCGTGACACAGTGAACTATATATACAAGATTAGTGATGCTGATGATGTGTGTGTGGCTTCAGATACTGTCGCTGTCACAATCAATTTCAAACCTACAACTCCTGAAATAGTGGATTCACAAGACACTTCGTTCTTGTGTTCAGACAATGCGGATCTTAAACTTTCTGCCGTCGACACGAATAAGGATAAGACAAATACAGCGGTGTTCTGGGGTGAGTATAAGAATGGAGTGCAGGGCAATGATTTGTCGGTTGTAGCATCTGCTTCACATGTCGCATATACAGCGTTCTCTAAGAATCTGAAGAGCGGATGTGTGAGTGATTACGACACTACTTTCGCTGTTGTCGCAGCTCCTGTCAAGGTGGATGTGATTGAGGATTCTGTTTCAAAGAAATGTGCAGGAGAGAAGATAAACGTTTATGACGTGCTTGTCAACTCATTCCATTTTGACGCTTCAATTTCTCGCTCATTTATTAAATATGAGGCGACACAGAATGGCGTTCCAGCTTCGAAGTCTGAACTTTCTTCTGTCAGCAGAACTGTTCAGGATACGATTAAGTTTGATATGACAGCGACAGATACTTTGACTGGTTGCTCGGCTTCAAATTCAGTTACTGTCATTTTCCACAACCGTCCACAGAATATGATTGTCGCACCTACTGTTGCTTGTGTCGGCAACCCATTTGAGGCAAAGACCGTTGGAGAGGACCGAAAGGCCGCTTATTCTTGGCAGAATGTGGAAGGTACGGAACTTTCGTCTATCGCTTCTGTAAAGATTAATGCTTTGGCATACGACACAACTTTGTTACTGATCACAAAGATAGAGGGAACAGGTTGTGTGGACACTCTTGAGCATAAGATCACTGTACATGCCACACCTGATAGGTTGGATGCCCAGGATCCGTTCAGATTTTGTCAGACAGATGCGGATGTGAAACTTGAAATCACACGTGATGCAGACGACGTCGCTGCATATAAGTTGGAGTGGACTTCTGATGTTGACAGTGTGGTCGTTGATGCTTTTGTCGCTTCTGCAAAGAAAGATACAGCATATAAGTTGACGGTAAAACAGTTGAATATCACTTCCGATACAGTATGTAAGTCTGAGCCAATAGTCGTTGACGTTGAGATCACAAAGCAGATTTCAATTGCTCTTGCTGATACTGCGATCTGTATGCCACTTGACTTTGACTTAGCTAAGTATGCTCAGACAAAGAAGAGTGTATCAGATGATGGTTTCTTGCCTGATTTGACATCTGTAAGATTTTATGATGGAGGTGTGACTAAACCTGTGGATGATTCAACTTCTGTGACAACTCCTGGACTTTATGAGATCGGATACACAGACAAGTATGGATGTCCTGTCTTGACAACTGTGAAATTGGCATTCATCAACAAGCCTACAATCCCTGTGCTTGATACAGACAGCTCTTTCAACCTATGTTTGAACAATGACACTGTTGTGACTCCTGTGGTTGTGGCTGGTGATTATGAGTTTGTATGGAGAAATATCGGTGCAGACAAATCATTTGCCGCAGAGTCGTTGAAGATTGATGCATCAAAACCAGTTAGTGATGTTGTCTACAAGGTTGTGAGACGTGATACAGTATATGGTTGTGAGAGTGATCCGCAGTCGTTGATTTATAGTGTTATGGCTCCGTTTGCATTCGATTCTGTTCCTGATGTTGATATCTGTGAATATGAGACTGTAAACTTGGATTCGTTGGCTAAGAAGCATCTTCGTCCGCTTGACAATCTTGTGATTGACATCCACCGTGACGGATATAGTAGCAATATATCATCTGTCGATGTTGAGGCAGTCGCTCTTGATGGCGTATATGTGATGGATATCGTGGATACTGTTTCTACTTGTGTGGCAAGCAGAAGTATGAAAGTCAACACACATAAGAAACCAGCTATCACGGTTTCTGGCAACAGACCTATATGTGAGGGTAATGATTTGTTGCTTACTGCTGATGGAGCAGATTATTTCTATTGGAATGATGTGAAGACACCATCGGCTACGTACAAGGTTGTAAGTTCGGATGATAATGATATTACAGTTTCATTGCTTGCTCGTTCGGTGGTTGCTGGTAACGATAAGACATGTGAGATGGATTCGTCGTTTGTGGTGAAGGTCCACACGACTCCTGGTGTACTTGATGCTCAGGATCCATTCCGTTTCTGTCAGACCGACGACGATGTGAATATTGAATTGGTTCGTGATGCAGCCGACGCTGCCGCATATCAGCTTGAGTGGACATCTGCAGTAGACAGTGTAGTTGCCGACAAATTCGTCGCATCGGCAAGAAAGGATACAGCTTATGAATTGACAGTTCGCCAGTTGAACATCAATGCGGATACAGTTTGTAAGTCTGATCCAATTAAGGTTAAGGTGGAGATGACTAAAAAGATCTCTATTGATCTTGCTGACACTGCAATATGTATTCCTCTTGAGTTTGATCTTGCTCAGTATGCACAGACAAAGAAGAGAGTTTCAGATGAAGGATTCTTGCCAAAACTAACATCTGTGAAACTATATGAGGGTGGCGTAGAGAAGAATGTTGCAGATTCAACTAAGGTGACTGTCGCCGGAAACTATAAGTTGCTTTACACAGACAGATTTGATTGTCCGATTGCAGCGTCGACGAATTTGAAATTCATCAAAAAACCAGAAACTCCAGTTCTTGATGTTGATCCATCATTCAATCTATGTGTAGGAGTTGTGACTACAGTGAAGGCTGATGTTGTGGCTGGAGATTACAAGACATCTTGGACTATGGTCGGCAACGGAACAGAATCGTTTGGTGATACTCTTGCTTTGAATGTGGAAAAACCAATCACAGATGGATATGATGTAGTCAGAATAGATACAGTGTATGGATGTATGAGTGAAAAGACTCATTTTGATTACAATGTTATCGAGCCATTCAAGATGGCTGCAAACAGAATTATCGATATCTGTGAGTATGAGACAATCGACCTTGATTCTGTATCAAGAGTAATGTATCCGGATCCATATTTGAAACTTGAGATTGTCCCTACCATGACTCTTGACGCCACAATGCCTTTTGTTCCGTCGAAGGCTTCTGCAGAAGGCGTTTATGTCTTGAAGGCAGAGCATCAGATTTCATCATGTAAGACAGAGTCGGAAATCAGAGTCAATAATTATAAGAAACCTGTAATCACGGTAGCAGGAAACAAACCAATCTGTGAGGGCGACACATTGTTGCTTAAGGTAAGTGGAGGTGATTTCTACTATTGGAACAACTCTTCTATAAGTGTAGATTCTGCGTTTGTTCCTGGATTGGAAGACGGTGAGACAACCGTCAATTTGAGTGTGAGCAAGTTGGTCGGTGATGCCGGCAAGACTTGTAAGGCAGACAGTGTTGTGACTGTGATTGTAGAGAAGGTTCCTGACCTTGTGGCTTCAAAACTTGATACCGCATATTGTCAGGATGGCAAAACAAGTTCTCTATATTTGGAGCCAACAGATAATGATGCAAAGATAGTTTGGTATTCTCCAGAAGACAACTATCAGACAGCACGTCCGAATGCATCTTTCGCACCGTCTGCAGCAGATGCAGGAGAGTTCACTTTCAAATTCAAGCAGGTGCTTGGAAACTGTAGCACTAAGCTTCAGGATTATGTTGTGACTATTGAGAACAAGATCACAGATATTCCTGTAGTGAACGATACTTCTTACTGTGTGGGAGAAACACCAGTTGAGTTGATTGCTAAATGGAATGATTTCGCATGCGATATCAAGTGGACTGATAAAAGTCAGAATGATGTCGATTTACTTCCGTCGACTGCAGTATCTGGCCAGACTCAATATTGCGCACGTCTTACTCGTGGAGCTTGTGTAGGTCAGCCAGTATGTATGACTGTATATGTGAAAGACAGATTCAACATTCCAGCTGATATCCAGGATACATTCAGATTCTGTGCTGGAACAGGTGTTCATCGTCTTGAGCCAAACACTACGATTCCAGGCGTACGTTTGAACTGGTACAGTATTCATGATGTCAAGCGTGCTGATTTTGCAGAGTTTGATGCTGATGGCAATCAGAACAGCGACACATATTATGTTACACAGTCTGAGATTGACGGTTGTGAGAGCGACAGTGTGAAGGTAGAAGTTGTGAAAGTTCCAGCTGTATTGGAGCAGGACTTTATGATTGATACTTGTAAGGGAGTCTCATTGACAGCTGCTGATGTGATGGCAGAAAACAAGGTTGATTATGAGTTGAAATCTTTGGCTAAGGTCGCTGTGGACGGACAAGACAGTATCATCCCATTGGGTGGAAATATCGGATTCGACGGTGTTTATAACCTTACTGTACAAAGTCAGTATGGTTGTGTCGGAGTTGAGAAGATCCACGTCAACATGATCGAACCAGAAAACTTGACTTGGCCTGCAGACGGATTCACATCTTGTCCTGGAGACACTGTTGAGATCAGTGCTGGTTCATCCAACTCATGGTTCAAGGTGTTGGATAGCGATAGCACAGAATTGGCTTATCTATATGGTGTGAATGAATCATATTCATTTATTGCCGATGAGTATAAGCAGTTTGATATTGTGGCTATGGTCAAGGGACATGAGTCTTGTGTGACAAAGAAGACATTGAGCTATAACGTGCATACACCTGAAAAACCAGTCGTATTTGGTAAGCCAGGCGTCTGCAAGGGTGATGAGTTGAAGTTGAGTGTCGGAAATATTGAGAAAGATTTCAGCTGGAATTATGATGGTGAAGTGTTGAGCACAACTGATGAATTCAGATATGTGCCAGAGAAGAGCGGATATCTTCGTGTCAGCGGAAAAGACAAGAACGGATGTGTTGTGAGCGACACAATCGCTGTCAAGGTTGTTGATGTGTTGACTCCGAAGATTGTGTTGCATCCAAGAATCTCGTCTACTCAATATCATATCAACAGAGATACAACTGAGGTTGATTTCGAGGCAAGACTCAATACTGTCGACGATGGAATGTTCACATATTCATGGGATTTTGGCGACGGATCTGTTCCTGGAATTTCTCAGATAGAAAACCATGTTTATTCAGATACAGTTGTCAAGTTGTCACGTCTTGTCAATGTAGGTTTGACAGTGACTCATGAGTTCGGTTGTGTCGGAACAGCATACTCGACACTTTACATTGATCCATCGATCTATGTTCCAAATACATTTGTCGTTGGTACAGACGAGATGTTTATGCAAGACTATGATCTTGAAATTTTCGACCGTGTCGGAAACCTTATCCACAAAGGAAATGGTTGGGAAGGTACTTATGACAAGAACGGAGATCTTGTATTCCATGACACTTATTTCTATTCTTTGACTTATTATGTCGGTGGTGAAGAGCAGCATAAGACTGGTTATATAACTGTGGTAAGATGATGAATAAGAGTTTAGTATTATATATAGCAATCATTTTAAATCTTGTGTTGGCACCTATAGTGTCAGCACAGGAAGACGTGCTGTTCACGAATCGCCAGTTGAGAATGGCGTATACTAACCCGGCGTATATCCCGGAGATTCTAGAGGCAACGATCACTTTGGGAGGAAGAACACAATGGCGTAATATTGAGGGTGCTCCAAACACATTCTTTGCGAGTGCACGCTATTTCTTTATCGGTGCTCATTCCCAGGTGGCACTTACAATGTTGGGGGATAAGATCGGATATACCAAGACTACGATGCCAAAGTTGACATATGCGTATATGGTTCCGTTTAACGAAGACTGTTATCTTAATCTTGGAGTTGGAGCCGGATTTGTCTCGCGTCGATACGATTTTGATATGATGAATACGATGGGTGTCAATTCTGAGAATGTGGCTATTGACAAGTTGGATAACTATACAGCTCCGGATGCTGAGGCTGGTTTTGAACTTTTGCTTCAGAATTTTGAGTTGGGAGCCTCTGTCAACCATTTGATTACGACTGGAGAGGAGAATCAGAAGATGCACAAGTTGTGGTCTGGTTACGTGAATTATCTGATGCAATCGAAGGAGTGGTGGAGATTGATTCCGTCTTACTCATTCTACAAATACGAAGACAGAAACAAACATCAGTTGAGTGTCTGTTTCCAGTATCTGTTCGATTTCGAGTTTCATCCTAAAGACTTGTTTTATGTCGGCATGGCATACCGTTTCAATTATGAAGGTTCTGTGCTGTTTGGAATCAACATGTTCTCATTCCTTTCTGTGTTCTATTCCTACGACTATTTCTTCGGATCATTACGTCATGACAACCGAGGAACACACGAGCTTGGTATAGAAATCAAGATTCCTCAGAAATTCAAAGGATGTTTCGCAAACTATGGCAAGAGCCATAAGTACACGAGGTATACGAGAATCAAATAGGCAAGTCAGTTTCTTTGTCAACCGTCAATATTATTGTACATTTGTAACGAGAAATTTAAATATTAGAAGGTCTCCAATAGACTACCAATGAAAGATTTCACTATTATATCTGTATACAATAAGAGACAATTGCTGAATGATTGTCTAGTTACAAGTGTGGAGCGTCAGGTTGACGTGACTTTGGAAACAAAATATGTCGACAATACCGACGGCAGATTTGCGAATGCTAAGGTGGCTTATGAAAGTGCACTCGACAATTGTTCGGGCAAATATATCATCTTTTCTCATCAGGATATAAGTTTGATGAAAGAGAGTGAGTTGCATGATATATTCAACCGTTTGGAGTCGATAGGAGATTTTGGTATCGTTGGAGTGGCTGGAGTGAACGGCAGAGACATCATCAGTAACATATATCAAGGTGAAACACAAAGAAAAGTTTCCGACTATAATATCACGGAGGAAACTCCTTGCGAAACGGTTGATGAATGTCTCTTCATCATTAAAAACGATCCCAAATACATAGATATATTTAAGAATCTATGCTGTGATTCATGGCATATGTATGCGGTGGAATTTTGTCTTCGTTGCAGACAACTCTCTGAAAAGGTATACGTTATCCCAGCTAATATATATCATGTTTCACCTGGTAACTCATACGATGAGTCCTACTACACTCAGCTAAAGAAGATAGCCAAGAAATATAAGAAAAGTTTTGACAGAATCAATTGTACTATGGGTTTCTGGCACACAGGCACATTACGACTTTGGAATCAGATACGTGTGCGACGCAGAAAAGACATTAGGAATGGTACATTGAAGCACTGATGATTATGAAAATGAAAAATTAAGAATGCGAAATGCGGAATTAGTTTGTTCTGTATTTACGACAGATTTCCATCTCTTTCTCTTAAAAGTCGAAGACTTCTCTTAAAACTCCGAGTCTCTGTGTTTATTTCTATGCGCTCGCCTTCGGCTCGCGCTGGTGGAGAGGACAAGGGCGTTCCGCCCTTAACAATCCTCAATTCCTATAACCAAATATCTAAATTAAACTTAAACAGCTTCTTAGAGTTTTCCCATGTTTCTGTCCTCTCCGTTTGGAGTTTTCCTACACACAATTGTTTGTGGGTTTTCCAAGTGTCGGATATTACTGACACTGTTTTCTGTTTGATTATTATCACTATTGCGGGCAGGTTTCAAACCTGCCCCTACGATCATGGGATTGATTGACTATTGGAAAACGGCTATTTTATATAACTATTTTATAATATGACACCATGTTGATTTAGTCGAACTCACGTTAATTTATAATCTTTTTCCGCAGTGTTTGCAGAACAGAGAGTCGCTTCTGTTGTTTTTTTCTCCACAATTCTTACAAGTCTTTGCTTTCGATTTCTCATAGCCTTCAAGCATAGAAGACGAGACTACTCCCGTCGGCACAGCTATAACTATATAACCGAGGAGCATTACGAAAGTGGATATGATTCTTCCCATTGTGGTGATGGGAGCGATGTCGCCATAACCCACCGTCGTCATCGTCACGACAGCCCAATATATGGAGACGGGAATGTTGTTGAATGCGGTGCCCTCTTCGTCGCTCTCCACTATATACATCAAAGCTCCGAGTGAAATCACCACAAGCACGACGAGTGAGAAAAAGACAATCAGTTTCTTCGAGCTGTCGCGGAATGCATTGATGAGAGCCTCTCCCTCGCTCAAAAAATAGAAGAGACGGAATATCCTGAAAATACGTATGATTCTGAAAATACGTATGACTGCCAACGAGTGGGCAGACGGTGTGATGAGGCTGATGTATGTTGGTAACGTCGAAATCAAATCTATAATTCCGAAAACACTGAAGATATAATTCAGGGGCTTTTCCTCACAGTAGACGCGCATGATATATTCTATCGTGAAGAAAATAGTGAATATCCATTCGAGCACCTCAAACTCTGTGCTGAAACGAGTTGCCACAGCCGGGACAGTGCCGATAATCACCACTACTACCGACAGCAGAATGAATCCGGTAAGAAGGACATCAAACATTTTCCCTTCCGGCGAGTCGCAATCAAACAATATTTTTCGGCATTCTCTTTTAAGACTACCGTCTTTTATATAATTAAACATATAGGTCATCTTTTCACATGCAAAGATAATCTTTATTTGGTAGTGTCACAAAATAACAGTCAACCATCAATCATCAATCGTGCAAAATTGTCATGTCTTTTGCTATTCGTATGTCAAAAGGGCAGAGCAGATATGGAAATTTGCTGGTGGCATACATTTTGATTTTACGTAAGCGTAAAGCAGAAACAAAAAAAATTAGATATATGGCTACAGGTAATATTGGCGTAACGACGGCGAACATCTTTCCCGTCATCAAAAAGTTCCTTTATTCAGATCACGAGATTTTTTTGCGTGAGATAGTGTCGAACGCTGTAGATGCTACGAGCAAGCTAAAGACATTGGCTTCTGTCGGCGAATTTAGCGGTGAGCTTGGTGATCTTAAGGTGCGTGTCAAGATAGACAAGGAGGCTGGCACACTTACTGTTTCCGACTCTGGTATCGGTATGACCGCTGATGAGATTGAGAAGTATATCAATCAGATTGCATTTTCAGGCGCTGAAGAGTTTGTAGAGAAATATAAGAACAACGCAAATGCCATTATCGGTCACTTCGGTCTTGGTTTCTATTCGTCATTCATGGTGTCGAAGAGCGTCGACATCATCACTCTTTCTTATAAGGATGGCTCAAAGGCCATGAAGTGGAGCTGCAACGGCGACACTGAATACACTTTGGAGGAGACAACAAAGGAGCGTCGTGGTACTGATATTGTGATGCATATCGACGACGAGAACAAGGAGTTCCTTGAGGAGAATAAAATCAGTGAGTTGCTAAACAAATATTGCAAGTTCCTTCCTGTTGAGATAGCATTTGGCAAGGAGACGGAATGGAAAGATGGCAAGAGTGTTGAGACTGACAAGGATAAGATCATCAACAACCCGTCGCCAGCATGGACTAAGAAACCTGCTGATTTGAAGGATGAAGACTACACTAATTTCTATCGTGAACTTTATCCAATGGGTGATGATCCTTTGTTCCATATTCATTTGAATGTCGATTATCCATTCAATTTGACAGGTATTCTTTACTTCCCTAAGATCAAGAATAATTTCCAGATTCAGAAGAATAAGATTCAGCTCTACTGCAACCAGGTATTCGTCACAGATTCTGTAGAGGGTATCGTGCCTGAATTCCTGACACTTCTTCACGGTGTGATCGATTCTCCAGACATTCCGTTGAATGTGTCGAGAAGCTATTTGCAGAGCGACCAGAATGTGAAGAAGATCTCTTCCCATATCACAAAGAAGGTGGCAGACCGTCTGCAGGAGTTGTTTAATGCCGATCGTGCAGATTTCGAGAGCAAGTGGGACAGCCTAAAGATTTTCATCGAATACGGAATGCTTACGGAGGAGAAGTTCGAGGAGAAGGCAAGGAAATTTGTGCTTTTGAAGAATGTCGACGATAAGTATTACACACTTGAGGAGTACAGCAAGTTGGTTGAGGCTAACCAGAAAGATAAGAATGATTCTGTTGTCTACCTATATGCAACAGATAAGGAGGCTCAATACTCATTCATCCAGAAAGCAAAGGATAAGGGTTATGATGTGTTGATGATGGATGGAGAGTTGGATTCTCACTTCATGTCGATGTTGGAGCATAAGAGTGAAGGTGGAAAACTTCGTTTCGCTCGTGTCGACGCGGATACAATCGACAAGCTTATCCCTAAGGGCGACGAGAAGAAAGTGGAGATGTCTCAGGAAGACCAGACTGCTCTTACGACAGCATTCCAGAGCATTTTGCCAAAGAACGACAAATTCAACTTTATTGTAAGTTATGTCAATGCTGATGCTGATTCTCAGGCTGTAGAGATCACGCAGAATGAGTTTATGCGTAGAATGAAGGAGATGTCTCGTAATCAGCCTGGCATGAATTTCTACGGTGATATGCCTGACTCATACAACTTTGTTGTGAACGAGAACAGTGGTTTGATCAGCAAGATCTTGCGTGAACTTAAAGATAAGACAGCAAGTAGTTTGAGCGGAGTGCTTACAGAGATTCGTGAACTTGAGGATAACATTTCAAATCTTCGCAACCAGAAGGATTCAGATGGCAAGATCAAGCCAGAGGCACAGTCTACAATCAAGGAGTGTGAGACACGACTTACTGAAAAACAGGCGACACGTGATGCCGCATACAACTCGTTTGCAGCAGAGAGCGATGAGATGAAGCAGTTGGTGGATTTGTCATTGTTGAGCGTAGGTTTGCTAAAGGGTTCAGCTCTCGACAACTTCATCTCAAGAAGCATGAAGATGCTGTAAGAAAATGCAGAATTATAAATGCGAAATGCTGAATAGAATTGGCATTTTGAGATAAACGAAAGGCAGTGGATTTGATTCCACTGCCTTTTTTGTGTGGGGAATGGGAAGAATAGAATGATTTGCTCCCAAACAGATAATAACCAAAGTTTATTCAAAAGATTTTTGTAAGTTTGTCACTAATATAAGTTTTAATTTTAATTGGTTGATATGTCTCATAATCGTACTTGGCTTGCCTTTGCCAACAGAAAAAGGTGCAGACATGCTGAAGCTATCCATCATCTTGGATTCATCAGTTGGAGAATGGGTAGAGCACGTTTTTCTATTGGAGATGTTGTGTACCTGTTTATGTCCGATGAACGATGTGTGCGTTTCAAAATGGTGGTAACTGCAGAAAACTGCAAACGTGAAGATCAAGACTATTGGATTGGAACAGCTCCCAATGATATAACTTATAAATTAGAATTATTAGAAGAATATAATGGTACAGAACTAAATGAAACAGTTTTGTTTGAGCATGGCTTTTCTGGTGGTAAAAGTATTGAAGGCCCTATTTGTAATAATGTGAAACTATTGAATTATATTAAGTCAATATTCTAATATCAGTCTTTCATAGAGCATGATAAAAAGGAAACGGTTTGACTAAAGATTATTTATTTTTAGCGCTCGCCTTCTGCTCGCGCTGGTAGGGAGGGCAAGGGCGTTCCACCCTTTGCAATCCTCAAATACAATGTCCAAATTATCAGTCTTAAAATAGGATCCGACCAAACTTAAAAACACAAAAAGACGGGATTGCTCCCGTCTTTTTTAATTATATATAGAGATAATAGTGTGTTTATTTCACAACTACTTTTGTGACAGTTGTGTTTTCTTTTCCGTTGATTCTTATGATGTAAGCTCCTTTCTTAGCAATATCAAACGCTATGAAATCATTGCCATTGCCTACGACTGATTCGTTGTGTGTTCCGTCAGCCCCGATGATGTCGACGCTTTGAATTCCGTCGGCTGACTTGGCAAAAAACTGTCCGTCTGACACAGTAGGGTAGACTATGGCATCTCCTTTTGCAATGACTGGTTCAACTCCTGCATTGACACTGCGTAAAAGCACAGCCTTGATACTTTTGGCTGGCAAGGATGTTTTGACGACTCCGTTTGAAATTGTAGCGTTGCCTTCCACAAGTGCATTCTCGGTATGGCTTACGAATGTCTCCGACGCAGGAAGATTAGACAATGAAAGAGTCCTGACGTTTCCATCTGCAATCTCCATTCCAGACACTGCAACTTCCACGTCGGCATCCTCTTTTGTCGATCGGTTGACAATCAGCAATGTGGCTTCTGTATTGTTCTTGTTGACAGTGACATAACTCTCCACCATATTGACATCCGACGACTCGCTAGGCACGTAATATTCCTTGCTGTAACGTGCCATCAGATGTATGGCTTCCCACATTCCTACATTCCAACCCCATGGAGTGAAAAACTCTCCGTTGTTTTTCATCAATTCTCCCACGTGGCTGATATATGCGATCGCATGAGTGATTGGCTCAAATTTACTGCTGATATTGTATTCCGACACAGAGAATGTAACTCCGTGATCCTCACCGATATATTTTTTCATCCAGTCGTCGCAGCGTCCGAGAATATACTCTTTCTTGATATTGGTGTCCCATCCGCCATTCAAAGTGTAAAGTCCATTCGCTTCTGGATTGTCATATTCACGGTCGAAATATGTGCGGTGTGACTGTAGGTTCACCTCTTCACTCTTCTCTCCGCTTGGGTAGTAGTGGATGTCAAGCACGTCAAGAAGTTTGACACCATGTTTTTTCTGCTCCTGACCGATACGCATGATGAAATATTCAAGCCAAGGCATCTGCTTTCCTTCCCATTTAGGGAACTGGTTTGTCGTGCCGCTTGTGGCGAACCATGTCCACTCGCTTCCTGCAACAGGTCCGCAAAGTTTGATGTCTGGAAATTTTTGTTTTGCCGCCAATGCCACTTTCACATATTGCTGCACGTAAAATTCAGGATCAAAATCCGGTTGCACATCTTTATGTGTCCAGCTCCACATCTCCGGCTCATTGTCCATATTCCAGTAGATGAACTGGCTCATGTCTCGTTTCAACTCATCCTTCCAATAGGTGAGGATGTCCGTCGTCTGCTCAGTGCTCCATTCTTCAAGATAGAGCGACGTGTCTCCTGCCTTATATTCCTTTTTCTCGAGGTCGATCACTTCACCGCCTCCACACAATGGCCATGAACACCATTCTCCCCATTGACTCTGGTTGAATTCCCAGTCGTTGAAATTATGCTCTTTGGAAGACGCTACGTATCCGCATAGCTGGAACGAGTACATTGCCTGGATTCCAGGAAAACTTTCATTCATCACTTTTGATGACATGTCCCAGTCGCAATCGTAGATGTTGCTGTACCAGTCGGGATGACAAGTGAGATGCTTCTTGTAGTTGTATTTTGTCGCATTGTTTCCGTTGTTGAGGCGTACAAACTTGATTCCGCTCTCTTTCAAAAGAGATTCAGCTTCAGGGTCGAGTGTCTTTCCTGGCTGATACGGAATGTCTGAGGTGTTCTTTCCGAACAAATACGGACTGTATTTATAAGCCCCACTTTTTGTGTCGACGGAAATCTTCACATCCGCAGCATTGACAACGGTAGACGATGCCGCAAGCAATGTAAGGAATAGTAAATCTGTTTTCATGGTAGTATATGATTGAATATAAATTATCCTTTTGTGTCTTACAAAAGTAATATATTATTCAAATCTTATCGCTTCAGCAGGAGAAATATTTTTGATAATATAGGTAGGGGCGATCAAAATCAAAGTGCTGATTGTAGCGATTCCGATATTCAATAGGATTATTGTCGACGGTACTATTTCGGCTGGTACGTGATCGACGTAGTAAGTTTCGGGATCAAGCGGAATCAGGTGGAATTGCATCTGTAGCCAGCACAATGCGATGCTGATGATGTTTCCGATCAGCATTCCTTTT
>CACZOA010000014.1 GCA_902782665.1 uncultured Bacteroidales bacterium | reverse complement strand
ATCTCCTGAGAAAACTCATCCCAGCAAGATGTGTATCCGCAATCCTCCACTGCACATTTGATATTAAGCTCCTTGTTCACAGCATCGTCGCCAACAGTCATCATTGTTGTGGCAGCTCCCATTGAGATGCCATGTACTGCGATCTCCACTTTTGTGGTGTCGTTACCGAATATATTCTGAGCTGTCGCCGCAAGTTTTCTTGCGATCTGACTTTCATAGTATCCCATACTGATGTGGTTTGGCTCACTGTTGCCAGCATGAGGCATATCAGGCACGATGATATTGTAGCCGTACACTTGATTGTAGATGCGTGCGATCATGAACATACGCACTGCGTTGTCGGTGTAGCCGTGGCAGATCACGGCTGTTTTGCCTGTCGGCTGTGGTGCGTATGCGTAGTAATAGTGGACTTTGGTGTCACCATCACGCAGCAATGTGGAATCTTTCAATCCTCCCGTCGCCTGCAAAGAATCAAGCCATGGAATCATCTCAGGATATTTCTCTTTCATCTCCTTGTACGACTCCTCTACGTTCTGTCCACGATGCTCCATCGCAAGGTTGGCATTCACTATGTAGAATCCTGCGGCAACCAATGCCACCAATATGATTCCAAGCGCGACTCCGATAATAATCAGTGCTTTCTTCATTATCCCAAAACTTTATTCTTTGCCACCGTCGCCACAAACTCTTTCACATACTCAGGTTCGAAATATGCTACGTCTTCAAACTTCTGCTCCGCATATTTCTTTTCACTCAACTCCACCATGTTCTCTGCAAGAGGGATGATGTCTGAGATGAAATTCGCGTTTGCTCCGGTCAGCACGCTTTTGCATTTGTCTGATCCGTTTCCGCAAAAATATACCTTTTTGTCGCCAAGATATTCAGCGTATGAGTTTTCATCGATGATATCTGCCGACGTTGCTCTCACCTGGTTGAGCTTGGAATCGAAGAACGACGCGTATACTTCCATTCTTCTGGCATCGATCATCGGGCAGACAAGAGCGTCCGACTCCACCGCACCCGATTTGATCGCAGTGTGGGCGATCAGTGCGAGAGTGTCTACAGCAATAAGTTTAGCGTCAGCTCCGAAACATAAACCTTTGGCCATCGAAACACCAATTCTCAGACCTGTGTAGGATCCCGGACCTTTGCTCACGCATACCGCGTCGAGATGCAAATTTTTCTCTTTCAACACATTTTCAGCCTCTTTCGCATATCCTCCAAGTAGCTTGGCATGATTCATTCCAGTAGGGTCACATGCCGAAAACAAAATCTTTCCGTCCGATGCCAAAGCAAGCGAACAAGACGATGTGGAGGTCTCGATATTTATGATTGTTGCCATAATTCCGTATATTTTTTTAACAAAAGTACACTTTATACACAAATTAGTTCACTTAAAGAATTTAAAAAGTTATTTTTGCCTTAATTTTAGTGTAAAAATTGAGATTATGGTATTGTCGATGACCGGGTTTGGCCGAGCAATCGGTGAATATGGCAAAAAAAGATTCATCGTCGAGATCAAGTCGCTCAACAGCAAACAGCTTGATCTTTCGGTTCGGATGCCCTCTGTATACAAAGAGAAAGAGATTGAATTACGCACAATGATTGGAAATGCACTTTCGAGAGGTAAAGTGGATTTCATGATGTTTGTAGAGACTAAAGAGACAGAATCGTCTAACAAGATCAACAAGTCGGTACTTGCATCTTACAAGAATCAGATTTCAGAGGCTGCAAGCGAGTTAGGCGTTGCTGAACCAGCTGATTGGATGACTCTTCTTCTTCGTATGCCTGACGTGATGCAGAATGAGCTTACGGAGATTGACGAGGATGAATGGGAGGCAGCAAAGAAGGTTGTCGAAGAGGCATTGCAGAAAATCGTGGATTACCGTAAGTCGGAAGGTGTATCTTTGAAGAATGTGTTTGTTAAGAATCTTGAGGCAATATCAGGTTTGCTTGAAAGTGTTGAACCATTCGAGAAGAGCCGTGTTGAGAATATCAAGAGCCGAATCAGAGAGAGCCTTGCATCGTTGAATGTGGAGGTAGACAAGAACCGTTTCGAGCAGGAGATGATTTTCTACATCGAGAAGTTGGATGTGAGCGAGGAGAAAAACCGTCTGCGCCACCATATCAACGCTTACTACGAGACTATGGCTATGAAAGATGAGGCTATAGGCAAGAAACTTGGATTCATCGCTCAGGAGATGGGCCGTGAAATCAACACTCTTGGATCAAAGTCGAATCAGGCTGAGATGCAGATGATCGTTGTGAAGATGAAGGATGAACTTGAGCAGATCAAGGAGCAGGTGCTTAACGTACTATAATATATGAGTATGAATAAAGACAAAATCATCATATTTTCCGCACCGTCGGGCTCGGGCAAGAGCACTCTCATCAACCATTTGATGAGCAAGATGGATGTGTTTGAGTTTTCTATCTCAGCCACAAGCCGTGCTCCTAGAGGCACAGAGCAGAATGGAGTGGAGTACTATTTCCTTACACCGGAGGAGTTCAAGCAGAAAATTGCGAACGACGAATTCCTTGAGTATGAGGAGGTATACACAGATAAATTCTACGGAACTTTGAAGAGTGAGGTGGAGCGAATCATAAAGGCAGGCAAGGTCGCTATTTTTGATGTCGACGTGAAGGGCGGAATGAACATCAAGAAATTCTATGGCGACAGAGCGATGTCCGTATTCATCCAGCCACCAAGCATCGAGGCTTTGCGTGCCCGTTTGGTCGGACGCGCGACAGATGCTCCAGAGGTGATTGAGAAGAGAATTGAGCGTGCAGCTTTTGAGTTGTCTTTTGCCGACAAGTTCGACAAGGTTGTCGTTAACGACGATTTGGAGACAGCCAAGGCAGAGATCGAGAGAGTTATCAAGGATTATCTGGAGGCATAAATCATAAAAAGTAAAGACGCGGATGAAGATTGCATTGTTTTTCGGCTCGTTCAACCCAGTTCATATCGGACACGTCGCATTGGCGAATTATGTGGCTGAGTATGGAGGTGTGGATAAGGTGGTGATGGTAGTGTCGCCATTGAACCCGTTGAAGGCAGGCAACACATTGCTTCCAAACGAAGTGAGGCTGAACCTGCTTCGTAAAGCCGTGGAAGGATACAGCAAGATTGAGGTTTCAGATGTTGAGTTTGGACTTCCAATCCCGTCTTACACATACGACACTTTGGAATATCTGAGACATGAGCATCCTGAGCACGAGTATATCCTGCTTATGGGAGCCGACAACGTGGAAGTTTTCTCAAAGTGGCGAAACTACGATAAGATTCTTGAAAAGTATCACATCATGGTATATCCACGTCGAGGATACACAGATGAATTGCCATATGAAAATATGAGTAGGATAGAGACACCGATAATAGAAGTGTCGTCTACATTCATCAGAGAATCAATAGAGAAGGGCAGGGATGTGAGATTCTTTCTGCCATGTGGCATCTACGACGATGTCTGCACTGAAATAAGAAAAATGAAAAAATTAGAATAAAATGAGAGATAGAATAAGTGAACTTCTTGAAGAAGTTTCCAAGCTTTCAGCAGAGAATGCAGAACAGTTGGAGGCTCTTAGAATCAAATATTTGAGCAAGAAAGGAGAGATTTCTTCATTGTTCAACGACTTCAAGAATGTAGCGGCAGACCAGAAGAGAGAGATAGGAGGTCTATTGAACGAGTTGAAGACAAAAGCAACAGAGCGTATCGCAGAGATGAAGGCAGAGTTTGAGGCTAAACAGGCTCAGGCAGACGCTCCAGATGTGACTCGTACACCAGATCCGATCGAAGTAGGAACACGTCATCCGCTATCACTGGTAAAGAATGAGATTGTGGATATCTTCTCACGTATCGGTTTCTCTATCGCAGAAGGTCCAGAGGTTGAGGACGACTGGCATGTGTTCTCAGCTCTTAATTTCCCACCAGAGCATCCGGCACGTGATATGCAGGATACATTCTTCATCACACGTGATCCAGACGTATTGCTACGTACACACACATCATCAGTGCAGTCGCGCGTGATGACTAGCCAGAAGCCGCCAATCCGTGTGCTATGCCCAGGACGAGTATACCGTAATGAGGCTATCTCATACCGTGCACACTGTTTCTTCCATCAGGTAGAGGGATTGTATATCGACAAGAATATTTCGTTTGCGGATCTAAAGCAGGCATTGCTTTATTTTGCTAAGGAGATGTTTGGAGAGCAGACACAGATCCGTTTGCGTCCGTCATATTTCCCATTCACAGAGCCAAGTGCAGAGATGGATATCTCATGCAACATCTGTGGAGGTGTCGGCTGTGCTTTCTGTAAGAATACAGGATGGGTAGAGATTCTTGGATGTGGTATGGTGGATCCAGCCGTTTTGGAGGCGTGCGGTATCGACAGCAAAGTATATTCAGGTTATGCGTTCGGACTAGGAGTAGAGCGAATCACAAACTTGAAGTACAGAGTCAAGGATTTGCGTATGTTCTCAGAGAACGACGTGAGATTCCTTGAACAGTTCAAATCAGCATATTAATGAAAGTTTAACATAAACAGCAAATTTATGTCAAAGGAAAACGAAACACAGAGCTCGCAGTATAATATTATTGCGGCTGGAACAAAGATGACGGGAGACATCACTTCTGACACAAATTTCCGTTTGGACGGACAGATCAACGGAACATTGAAGTGTAGAGGAAAGGTCATCATCGGTCAGAATGGAGCCATGGAAGGCACATTGGAGTGCATAAATGCGGAAATCTTAGGTAAGTTCACAGGAAAACTAGTTGTGACAGAGGCACTTCATTTGAAGGCAACTTCAAGAGTTGAGGGAGAGATCAAGACAAAGATTTTGTCTGTTGAGCCTAACGCTAAATTCACTGGTAACTGTGATATGAGCCAGGCAAATGGACCTCAGCCACAGAACCCACAGCTTAAAAAATAATTCGTTTTAACGACGGTTGTTTTTTTTCAGAGACGTTGCGATGCAACGTCTCTTTTTTTATTTCCCAAATCCAAACCATCGTTTGTACCAAGGCAATTTTGGTTGAGGCTTAGGAGCATTGCTTAAGCTGACGGAATCCAAAATCGTCTTCTCGATAAGACTATAGACGTTGGAAAAATAGTCTTCTCCTAAGCGGCCTCTGTAACGCTGTTTGCAGAGATCATTGTTTATCACCTCCGTATTGACAGCGTATTGGCTCATCTCATTTATTGCGTTCTGGCATCTCTTCATTTTGGCTGGGCCTTCAAACTTAAACGGTATAGTCACAATGTTAGTCAGGATCATCCCCCTGTCGAAAAGATACTTAGCGATGACTGGAGCTCCACCTGTCCCTGTGCCTCCACCCAACGTCGACACCACGAAGACCTTTTTGCAGATTAGTCGGCATAGGATCTTATCATTAGCCAAGCGTTCCTCAGTCTTTTGTCTTCCTACAGCGACATCTCCACCACAACCTAAAGGTAAACTCTCACATTCGTACAATGAGAATTTCTCTTTAATCAGATCATTTTCAAAAATCTTCCTTGCGGCAGTTATCGCCCCGCTGCCAACTGCGACGACGGCATATCTCTCCAATGCGTCACTTTTATTACACTCCTTTATTAACATAGTTGAAGTTTATGATTATTAATAGATAGCAAAGATAGAGTTGGGGTGTGGCGGATGAGGACAGAGGCACACCCAATTCCGCATCACCATCTGCACATCATATCTATCGTTCCCTCCGTTATCAAAATGAATGAAATCCACGATGGTAGCACGACGTTGGTGATGTTGTATTGACGAAGGGGACTGAACAACTTCGCTACTTCTCGTTTCTCGCTTTCATCGAGAAATAGCGACTTGGCAAAGTCGCAGATGATGAATTTTGTCTCAGGATGACGGTGAGCATAGATCATGAATTCATTTAATGAATCTTTGAGTCGGTCTGCTACACTGTCGGCTTCTTCGTTGAGACGTATGTTACGTATCTCACCTTCGTAGTCGTCTGGAATGTTGTCGGCATACAGTGTGCTGCATGGACCTTCGTCTTCGTCGATAAACTCATCTCCGTCTACACATACAAACTGGAAATCTCCGTGCATGGCATCGTTGATGTCGGAGTAAAGGGTTTTGTTGCCTCTGTTTTTGATTGGTTCACAACCTTCTAGGAAACTTGGGGCATTCTTAGCTGTCGCGGCTCTTTTTATGACTTCTTCTGTTGACATTCCATTCATATAGAATTGCGACGTGGGCCAGAATACAAAATGAGAATCGAAGAAATCAAACATTTCTCTATTCATCTCGCTGTATGCTGTGCCTACGACGTGGATTCCGTGTTTGCACATTGAAAACATTACGTCGAAGTTGTCGCAGATCAAACTAGGTTCCGACGCAAATGGTAGATATCTCACTACGGAAGTGAATTCATGTTTCCCGTCTTCTTCGTTTACAGATGCGATATCTCCAGTGTAAATTTCCCTACCAGTATCATCTCGATAACCGGTCTGCACCCCTGCGAATATGACAGGCACCGTCGACCACAGATAATTTTCCATTTGATCGCATTGATGGTATCTGGTATAGGCACGATTATTTGTCACCAACATCATTCTTTCCATTGACTTGAAATAGAAATCACCGAAATATGCGTAGTCGAATTTCCCTTCTGGATTGATGAAACGAACTTTGCGGCGATTAAGGACTTGCTTCAAATCCTTACGCTCATAAATATCGTTGCGATATTGTTGACATAAATCAAATATCCCCTCCAAACTGAATTTGTTATGCTCCATAATTGATTCCTCCTTGTTGATGTTTTTACTTTT
>CACZOA010000013.1 GCA_902782665.1 uncultured Bacteroidales bacterium | reverse complement strand
TCCAGACATCTTAAATCCAGAACGTTCTACTTGTCCATGAGAGAATCCTTCAGGATTGTTTCCTTTGAAGTAAACTTTGTCTCCGATGTTTTTTAATGTCACTTTCGATCCTTCTCCCAAAGTCTTCCATGTTTTTCCTCCGTCAAGAGAATATTGTACGTCTGGGTTATTGTCTACGTTATAGTACGATATTTCTGATTCAGATTCCTCAGCTGTGAAACATAGCCAATTGTTTTGAGTGGATGTCGTATCCTCTTCATAAACAGCTGTGTAGTAATATGTGTCAGGAGTCTCATGCACATGTGGCTCTACATCCCATCCGACAAACACATAACCATCTTTATATACAGGAGGGTATACTCCATAATATACAGGTGCAGTATCACAACTTATAGTGTCACGATAAAGCTCTGTGCTGTCTGGATTCTGGAAGATGACGATAGGGGAAGAGATGATTTCAAAATTGTCAGGAACTTCAGAAATGCCATGCTTGTCGTATTTGCTTCCGCATGGGAATATGAATGTTCCTGGTTTATTTACACCATCGACCCAATTATCAGTTGCATAAATTTCATTATCCAAAGACATTACTCCTACTTTGATGTAGTTCAAATTTTCACATCCATTGAACATAAAGGCATAACAATCTTCTTTCAACTCTTTGGCCGGCAAATCAGGTGCTTTTGTCAAAGAAGAACATCCCTCAAACATTTTATAGTAGCAATCGTTTGCTAATTTAGTGGCCGGCAATTCAGGTGCTTGCGTTATATTAGAACAATCTTTAAACATGCCAGAGTAACATCCTATAGCAAGTTCTGTGGCAGGTAATTCAGGAACATTGAACGGAGCATTACATTTTTCAAACATATAACTATAGCAATCCTCTGCTAATTTAGTAGCAGGCAATTCGGGTGCTTGTCTTATATTAAAACATTCATAAAACATTGACTTATAACAAGACTTTGCCAAATCTTTAGCAGGAAGATCAGGTGTCTTGAATATAAGATAACATCTGTAAAACATGTCTTCATAACATGATTCAGTCAATACTGTAGCTGGTAATTCTGGAGCTTGAGTAAGAGAGCCACAATCTGAGAATAATGATTCAAAACAATTATTACAAGGAATGACGGTGGTCGCTCCTTTGCCGTCAATCAAACTCATGATGCTTCCACTGGCTGCAATTGCACCATTCATTTTAAATTGGAATAAGTCTTTATCTCTGCCTGTGGATAGTCCATCAGGATTGTTGCCTTTAAAATAAACTTTATCGCCTACACTTTCTAATGTGATCTTTTGCTCTGGGTCTAATTTATGCCAAGATTCACCTCCATCTATTGAATATTGCACATCTATATATTTATCTGTTTTGTTAATGAAGGTATAGGAAATATTTGAACCTGCTTTTTCCGCTGTGAAGCATAGCATTTTTTCAATGTCTGGATTTCCTTTTTTCTCATAAACAGCGGTATAGTAGTAAACGTCAGGATCGTTTAATATCTCAAGCTCTTTATCCCAATTAATGAAGACGAGATCGTCTCCATAGTAAGGAGTCTTACATGTGTCACATTTTTCGTATGAAGGAATATCTCCACAGTTGATAGTGTCACTGTAAAGCACAGTGCTGTCTGGATTCTGGAATATGACGATAGGAGAAGAGACGATTTTGAAATTGTTTGGCACTTCAGAAGCACCATGCTTGTTGTATTTGCTTCCGCATGGGAAAACGAATACACCAGGACCTTCAACTCCTCCGACCCACGAATCAGTGGCGTTAAACTCATTGTCCAAAGTCATGAGTCCTACTTTGATGTAGTTAAGACTTGTACAGCCAGCAAACATACTGCTATAGCATTCATCCGCTAGATTTGTTGCTGGTAGCTCTGGTGCTTTTTCCAATTTCATACATCCACCAAACATTGAGTTATAGCATCCCTCTGCTAGTGTTGTTGCTGGTAGTTCTGGTGCTTCTTTTAAATTTACACAAGCAGCAAACATTGTATAATAACAGTTTCTTTCAAGTGTTTTTGCTGGCAAAGCAGGAGCTTTTCTTAAATAGGTACAACCGAGGAACATTCCGTTACAACAGTTTTCCGCTACGACTGTTGCTTTCAAATCTGGAACTGTCTCCAAATTTTGACAATTGGTGAACATGTGGTCATAACAACTGGTTTTAAGTGTAGTCGCAGGTAATTCAGGTGCTTTTGTAAGATTCTCACAAGATAAGAACATGAAACAGTAGCAACTGTCTGCTAATTCAGTGGCTGGTAATGCTGGTGCCTCTTCCAACTTACTACATGCAGTGAACATGTATGCATAGCAAGCCGTCTCCAATTTTTTTGCTGGAAGGTCATATGCCTTTGTAAGATTTGTACATCCTACAAACATTTCATAGTAACAACGTTTTCCTAATGTAGTGGCTGGTAATTTAGGCATTTCGCTCAAACTAGAACAGCCGTTAAACATTGCCTCATAACTCTCATCTTTTACTGTTTCAGCTGGTAGTTCTGGTGCTTTTTGCAGAAAATAACATCTTTTAAACATTTCTTTATAGCATCCTTTGGTTAGAACTGTTGCTGGTAAATCAGGAGCTTGAGTAAGAGGACAGTTTATGAATAAATTATTAAAACAATAGTCGCATGGTATTTCAGTCAACTCGCCTTTCATATCAAGTAGACTCATAACACTACCGCTGGCACTAATCAATCCTTTCATTGTAAAATGGAAATAGTCATCTTTTGTGTTATGAAATCCAGTTGGATTATTTCCTCTGACATAGACTTTGTCTCCTACATTTTCAAGTTCTACTATTAACACATCTTCCATTGATTTCCATGTTTTTCCACTGTCTACTGAAAATTGTAGGTCAGGACATGGATTTCCTAAACAGTTGTATGATATTGTACAGTTGGACTCTTCTGCCGTGAAACAAAGTATTTTGTCAAGGTCTATATCTTCTTCATCTCCATATACTGCGGTATAATAATAAATATCTGGAGTTTCATGTACATGTGGCTCTACATCCCAACCCTTAAAGACAAGTCCGTCTTTATATCTTGGAGGAAATTCTCCATAATATTTAGGAGCTGTATCACAACTTATTGTGTCACGATATAGCACAGTGCTGTCTGGATTCTGGAAGATGATGATAGGGGAAGATACAATTTTGAAATTGTATGGTACTTCAGAAGAACCATATTTGTTGTATTTACTTCCGCAAGGGAATATGAATAGTCCTTTTTCATCAACTTCATTGACCCAATTATAAGTGGCTTTTACTTCATTGTCTAATGACATTACACCGACTTTGATATATTTTAGATTTGAGCATTCTCCGAACATATGATCGTAACATGCTGTTTCCAAAGTCGTTGCTGGCAATTCAGGAGCCTTTGTCAAGCTCGTGCAGCCAAGAAACATTTGTGAATAGCAATACGATTCCATCACAATTGCTGGTAATGCAGGGGCTTCAACCAAACTAGAACATCCTATGAACATGCTCATATAACAAGTAGATGCTAATTTTTCTGCAGGCAAATCATAAGCTTTTGTTATGCTAGTGCATCTTGCAAACATATCGGCATAACAAGCAGAAGCCAAATTAGTGGCAGGTAATTCTGGCGTTTCTTTTAAACTAATACAATCTGAAAACATGCTTTCATAACAGGCAATCTCTAATGTTGTAGCTGGCAGTTTTGGTGCTTCTCTAAGACTTACACAACCATCAAACATATGAGAATAACATTTACTTGTCAATTCTGTTGCTGGTAGCTCTGGAGCTGTGGTGAGAGATTGACATCCTTCAAACAAATGAATGAAACATTGGTCGTTTGGAATCTTTGTTGTGGTTCCTTCTCCATCAATCAAACTCATCACACTACCGCTGGCAGCAATACTTCCATACATAAAGAAAGTTGTGTATTCGTCGTAATCTTTAGAGAATCCATTTGGGTTATTTCCCTTTACATAAACTTTATCACCAATGTTAGTTAGTTTTATATCTTCTCCATATAATAATGGATACCATTTAAGGCCATTATATGAATAGAAAACATTAGGTTCGTTGTCTCCTGTGCTCTTATAAAACACTACTGATTCAGGCTCTTCCGCAGTGAAACAAAGCCATTTGCCAGTAACTGGAGCCTCAGCATCTTTGTATTCAGCCGTGTAGTAGTATATGCCTGGCTCATTTAGAACATTTAACTCTTTGTCCCATTTCACAAACTCATGTTCGTTATCCAAGAATGGAGGCTCTTCTCCGTAATAAGGTGCTGTTCCACACTCAATTGTGTCTGTTTTTAGCACATCACCATTTGGATTTTGGAAAATTGTAATAGGGTATCTGATAATGTCAAAATTATCTGGTACAGCAGATGCTCCACGTGTATCGTAATCGCTGCCACATGGAAAAATAAAATATCCTTTTCCATCAATAGATTGTACCCAACCTTTTGTAGCACTTAATATGTTGTCGCTTCCATCATTATAATCTAAACTAGGACATCCAACCTTGATATAATTCAATTGGGAACAGAATGAAAACATTTCAATGTAGCATCCTTTTGCAAGCGTTGGCGCTGGTAAATTAACAACTTTTTTAAGATTGGAACAAAAAGTGAACATTCCGCTATAGCATGAGTCTGCCAACTCTGTAGCTGGCAATTCGGGAGTCTCTTCCAAATTCAAACACATTCCCATCATGCCAGCATAACAACTTTTTGCCAATTTTGTAGCTGGTAGCTCAGGTGCTTTTTCAATTGGACATCCCCAAAACATTTGCCTGTAGCAATTGGGCTTCAATGATGTGGCTGGTAATTCTGGGGCTGATATGATTTTACATCCTTCGAATAATCTATAAAAGCAATATTCATTAGGTATCTCAGTAGATTCGCCTTCATTATCTATCAGACTCATCACACTGCCAGATACTTCCACGTTTCCATCAATTGAGAATTTAGTGAAAGAATCACTGCTAAAAGAAAAACCATTTGGATTTTTTCCCCTGAGGTATACTTTCTCATTTTCCCCAAGCATAAGAATGAGTTCGTTTGAAGCTAACGGAAACCATTTCTCTTGATCATATGAGTAGGCTATTTCTGGGGTATAGTTCTCATCGCTTGGAATATATTTAATCGTAATGCCTGTTTCTTTTGATGTAAAACAAAGATAGTTCGCGGCAGAACTATAACAAAGCGATAAGTAAAACATGAATAACGTGGAGATCCACTTGCCTGGATTGTAAAATTTTGTCATATTACTTTATTTTTACCCTATATAATTTTTTCTTATTTGTTGTGAATCTTGAATACATTTATTATTCAAATATTCGCATTTTGTCGCATTATTTTGAATAGTTAATGGTCGCATTTCATTTTCATAACGTTATAACTTATACGGAATGACAGAAGCGATAAATATTCGCAATATGTATTACAAAGATTGAAAAAATACTTTGAATCAGCAAACAATTTCATAAGAAAAACGTTTGTCTATATTTTAATTGTTTTTAATGAGATTCAATGTCTTTTTTTAATGGATAATTTTTATGTGAATATATGCCGACAATTCTTGATCTAAAATTACAAGAGCCATTTTTTACGCTTGTTTTATCTTGTCTATTTCTTTAATTATCTGTTCACTTCTAGGATTATTCGGTAAAAATCTGGATTATTCAGTCAAAATGAAAGTTGAAGGTGTAATTTAACGAGTGTTATTGCATCAATCATTTATTAGTTTTCTACTTTTGACATTGTAAACAAAGAATAAAACAGCAAAATATAAATATACTTAATATATAAACACATTAATTATGCATTTATTTAATCGACACATTTATTTTGATAGTGGTTGCTTCTGCTAAACCAGCAGAAGTAACCATTGTTTTTGTTGATTTGAAATTTCATTTGTGTTCGATTTTTACGGTTTCATTGTAAATGCATAATGGTTCTGATTTTAGTATGATTAATATAGCATAAAATAGTTAGAAATTAAGTTTTCATTTGTGTGTTTGAGGGGACATTCGGTGTGTATCGAGTGTCCTCTTTTTTTGCTGAATCAAGTGCTGGGAATCTGGATGTGTTGTTATGTATCTAATTTATCATTTAGCTTTTATAATTTATAATTCCATATTTATATTTACCTTTGCACACAATTTTTGAAAAAATGGCTTCGTTTAAGGAATATTTACCGTTTTATAGAAGAAATTTGAAGGTCGCGCTTCCTATTATGTTCGCACAATTGGGAGGTGCGGTTGTTCAGTTTGCCGACGTGAAGATGGTCGGGGCATTGGGCACGGTTGAACTTGCTGCTGTAGCATTTGCGACGGCGGTGCTTGTTATCGCATTGGTGGCTTCAATGACCATGTTGCAGAGTATTACTCCGTTGACTGCATATAAATATGTGAACCATGAGCATGAAGAGGTGACGAAATATCTTCAGAATGGACTGGTGCAGTGTGTGATCGTTTCTATTGCTATTTTGTCGATTTTGGCTATCGCATATTTTAATCTTGATCGATTCGGACAAGATCCTGCTGTATGTGAACTTGCCAAGAACTATTTTCTGATAGTGGCTGCCAGTTTTGTTCCAGTGATATTTTTTGAAGGCTTCCGACAATTTCTTGCCGCATTGGGTAACACTTCCGTCGCAATGATTATCACCTTGATTTCCAATGTTATCAATATTCTTTTTAATTATCTGTTGATATATGGTGAATATGGATTTCCTAAGCTTGGAGTCGACGGTGCAGCCATAGCGACTTTTTTGTCGAGAGTCCTGTCTCCTTTGGCTATCCTTGCAGTGATGCTTTATAAGAAAGAGTGGAGAATGTATATTGTTGGTATGAAAAAAGCATTCTTCTCAAAATCTCATTTGGTTGAACTTTTCAAAGTCGGCATACCTATTTCTCTTCGCAGCACGGTGGAGGTGACAGCGTTTGCATTCAGTGGAATCATGGTTGGCTGGTTGGGTCCTGTCGCTTTGGCATCGAATCAGATAGCTTCATCTGTAGGACATATGGTGTTTATGATTGTCCTTGGTATTGGAGCCGCAACTACAATCCGTGTGAGTCACCAGTATGGCAGGAAAGATCTTAATGCTGTCTGTATGGCAGCAAATGCGTCGATTCATCTTGCTTTGCTCAACAATGCGATTATGGGAGCTCTGATAATTATCTTTAGATATGATATTGCTGGATTCTTTTCTGTTGATCCGCTGGTGATAGAGCAGACTGCCTCGATACTTGTGTTTGCTGGAATCTTTCAGGTGTCTGATGGTTTACAATGTGTGGGAATTGGAATTTTGAATGGACTTACTGACGTGAAATATACGATGTATTGTGCATTTGTTTCATATTTATTGATCAACCTTCCTGTCGGCTATTATCTTGGTTTTTGCAGAGGATGGGGTGCGGAAGGAGTATGGACAGGATTTATTTTTGGCCTCACTTTGGCTGCGATTCTTTTCCATCTCAGATGGTATGTGATGATGAAGAGAATGAAAAAAGAACAAGATATTCGTTAAAAAATAGCCGTTTGTCTATTTGTTTCCGGCAAACGTATAATTTTTTTGGTGGGTATTCATATATATAATAACTTTGCACTCAGTAAAAGTGAAGATACTTTTTCATAATAGTGTTTGTTTTTGCGATGTTTGATTGAGAAATTTGACATTCGTTAGCCTCGAGGAAAAACCCCGAGGTTTTTTTTTGCCTGCATCCTATTAAATCATGATTTTTTGAATGACGTGAAGGCATGGCGATATCACCGTTCCCAAGGTTTGTAATACAACCGATATTTTGTCATATTTTATGTTTTTCTTAAACACTTGAGAAACTTGAATAAAATAAATTTTGCTAAAATCCCAATAGCTTCCAAAAATTCTGTAATTTTGCAGAAAATTAAAAAATAGCATAAAATTTTCAATAGATATGGCAGTTTGCAAACCATCTATTCCTAAAGGTACACGTGATTTTTCGCCTATCGAGATGGCGAGAAGAAACTATATTTTCGACACAATTAAAAGTGTATTCCGTCTTTACGGTTTTTCTCAGATTGAGACTCCTGCAATGGAGAATCTTTCAACTTTGATGGGAAAATACGGTGACGAGGGAGATAAACTTCTTTTCAAGATCCTTAATTCTGGTGATTTCTTAGCTGGAGTTGATAAGAACGAACTTGAGTCTGCCAACAGTGTGAAGGTTCTTAAACATATCAGTGACAAGGGTCTTCGCTATGATTTGACTGTGCCTTTCGCACGTTATGTTGTGATGAACCGTGGAAACTTGTCTTTCCCATTCAAGAGATTCCAGATCCAGCCAGTTTGGCGTGCTGACAAGCCTCAGAAGGGTAGATACCGTGAGTTCTATCAGTGCGACGTGGATGTAGTAGGCAGTGATTCATTGCTCAACGAGGTTGAGTTGATCCAGATTGTTGACGAGGTTTACCGTCGTCTTAAGATAAATGTCGTTTTGAAGATCAACAACCGCAAGATCCTTTCTGGTATTGCGGAAGTGATTGGCGAGGCAGATAAGTTGGTTGACATTACAGTCGCAATCGATAAACTTGACAAGATTGGAGTTGATAATGTTAATGCGGAGTTGAGAGAGAAAGGTGTCAGCGAGGCAGGAATCGAGAAACTTCAGCCTATTATCAATATGACAGGAAGCAATGACGACAAACTAAATGTCATCGCTGATGTATTGAAGTCGAGTGAAATCGGATTGAAGGGAGTTGAGGAGCTACGTACTATTCTTCGTTATGTGAAGATGCTTAATGTGGCTACTGAGGTAGAGATAGATTTGACGTTGGCCCGTGGTTTGAACTATTACACAGGAGCTATCTTTGAAGTTAAGGCCAAAGATGTAGTGATAGGATCAATCACAGGTGGTGGACGTTACGATAATTTGACAGGAGTGTTTGGTTTGGATGGAATGTCTGGCGTCGGCATCTCGTTCGGTGCAGACCGTATCTATGACGTGTTGAACCAGCTCGACCTTTATCCTCAGGAGTTACTTGCGTCTACTCAGATTCTTTTCGCTACATTTGGAGAGAACGAATTTAATTATGCTTTGAATCTGTTGAAGGAGGTTCGCAACAACGGTATTTCCGCTGAGATTTATCCAGAACCAGTAAAGATGAAGAAGCAGATGAGCTATGCAGATAATAAGGCCATTCCATACGTTGCAATTGTAGGTGAGACAGAAATGGCTGAGAATAAAGTGATGCTTAAGAATATGGTCACAGGAGAACAGCAATTGCTTGATATTGCAGGTGTTGTGGCTATATTGAAGAAATAAGTTTGTTATATTTTCACAAAAAAGATGCAAGCAATTGCATCTTTTTTTTATTTTTACGGTTATTAAAGTAGATATAAAATGGTAAAAAAAGGATTTGTATTAGCAGGATTGTCGGCTTCTTTGTTTTGGGGATGCACGACAAAAACTACAGAGACAGCGGAAGAGAAAATCGATCGCATTTATAATAATATGTCTCAGAGTGAGCGAATCGCTCAACTTCAGGGTACATATATGACACAGTTTTTTGATGAGAATGATAAGTTGGACACTGCTTTATGCTGTCGTCTTATTCCAAATGGAATAGGTCATTTCTCTCAGTTTACAATGAATTTCCGCAAGACTCCAGATGAGATGCGTGATATGGTGGCTCAGATGCAGGATTGGTTGATCCACAACACTCCGTCTGGCATTCCGGCATTGCTTCATGAGGAGGTGTTGAGTGGAATAAATGGTTATGACGCTACTGTCTATCCACAGCAGATCGGACTTGCCTGTTCGTTCAATCCAGAATTGGCAGAAAAGAAAACTTATGAGACTGCTTCTGATCTTCGTAAGATTGGAGGTATGCAGGCTCTTTCTCCTATGGTTGACGTGGTTAGAAATCCATCCTTCAACCGTTTGGAAGAGTCGTATGGAGAGGATGGTTATCTTTCAGCTGTGATGGGAGTAGCATTTGTAAAAGGTCTTCAACATGGTGATTTGAAGCAGGGTGTATCTGCATGTTCTAAACATTTTCTCGGCTATGGAGGTGGTGGAAACGCTGACAAAAAGGAGTTAATGGAGGAGATCCTTCTTCCTCACGAAGCTATACTACGAGTGTCAGACAGTAAAGTGGTGATGACAGGATACCATCTGTTTGATTCCGTTAAATGTGTGGCAAACAGTTATTTGCAAGATGGTATACTTCGTGATTATCTTAAGTTTGATGGCCTTTTAGTTAGTGATTACAGTTCAATCGAGCAGATCGACGACAGACTAGACTCAACTATGCGTGCTGCTAAAGCTTTGAATGCAGGCAACGATGTGGATTTCCCTGAAGGAAAGAGTTATAAGTTTTTGCCAGACGCAATCGAAAAAGGATTGGTTAGTCAGCAGACACTTGAAAAAGCAGTAAAACGTGTTTTGATGCACAAAGAGAGACTTGGTTTGCTTGACAAAAATGCTAAACTATATGAGTCTGGACATATCGAGTGGGATTCAAAAGAAAACCGTAACACAGCATATCAGCTTGCGACTCAATCAGTTGTGATGCTTCAAAATAATGGAGTGTTGCCGTTGAAAAAGGCGTCGAAGATAGCTTTGGTCGGACCAAATGCTAATTCTATGTGGTCTATGGTTGGAGACTATTCGTATCATTCAATGCGTTTCTTCTGGAAAAAGGAGATTGAGAATGATTTGAATCCACGAATCGTCAATTTGAAAGCCGGTATGGAGGCAAACATTCCTGACGGTTATTCATTGAAGTATAGCCGTGGATGTGATTGGACGGAGGTTGTAGAGACAGTTGTCGAGCAGGGTGGAGATCCACGCGTCGCATATATGCAAGATATTCAAAACCGTAAGATTGATTCTGGAGAGGAAGCTAATTTGGACGAGGCATTGAAGATCGCGTCTGAAAGTGATGTCATTGTGGCCGCTGTCGGAGAGAATGTGATGTTGTGTGGTGAAAACCGTGATCGAACAACATTGCGTTTGCCTGGAAAGCAAGAGCAGTTCGTTGAAAAGCTTGTTGCGACAGGAAAGCCAGTTGTGCTTGTGATTTTTGGTGGACGATCACAGATTATATCAGGTTTGGCAGAGAAATGCGCGGCTGTTATTCAGGCTTGGTATCCAGGAGAGGAGGGCGGAAACGCTATCGCTGATATCATTTATGGAAAGGTCAATCCTTCAGGCAAGTTGAGTGTAAGTTATCCTAATGTTGAGATCAAAGAGCCTATTTGCTATAATACGAGTGTGGAGAAAGATCCACGCATCGCATATCCGTTTGGTTATGGACTCAGCTACACTACGTTCGAATACTCAAATATCAAAGCTGATACATCTGCCACTACAGATTCAGAGAAAGTCACGATCAGTGTCGACGTGAAGAATACAGGCAAGATGGCAGGTGACGAGATTGTTCAATTGTATTTGTCGCCAGCTGATGGAAACAAGAATATCCGTCCGATACAGTTGCAGGGATTCGCCCGCGTCTCACTTAATCCTGATGAGACAAAGACTGTGAAATTTGAGATGTATACGACTCAGTTTGGATACTACAGTGATAATCACTGGGTGGTGGATCCAGGAAAATACACAGTCAAGATTGCAGCGTCGTCGCAAGATATAAGACAAACAGCAAATATTGAATTGACAGGCAACCAACGTAATTTGGATTTGCGAACAAAATATTTTGCTGAGGTGAAATAAACAATGAGAAAGACGGAGAATTAAAATGCGCCCCTAAAGTTAGACGAAAAACTTTAGGGGCGCATTTCAATATGCCCATTTTTCTCATAAAATGGCGTTGCTTTTCTCTGTTAACTTTGTGTCTCTGTGGTTTTGTTAAATTCTGTGTGCTCGTCTTCGGCTCGCACAAAAGTAGGGGAGAAGGTCATTCAGCCCTTTGAAATCCTCAATTATCTCCTACTATGATTTTTCGTCGAATTGACGTTATTTCTTGAATTAGACGAACTGAACATCCCCATACACGGCTCGTTTCAGCTAAAGGTGTCACACCGCTCATGTAGAAGGATAACGCACGGACATTTCCTTCCCGCTCTTGTGCTCCTGTTGTGGACGACCAGTAGATTCCCCATGGGTTTGTAGGATAGTTCTTTATAGTATTCCCCCAACGTCGTCCTCCCGCTGGCAAGAATATGGCTCCTGACTTTTCCATTACACTCCATTCCGCTTCATTATAAGTGTTGTCTGCGTAATGGTCGTCCAACATCTCCTCATCCATATACAATCCGTTCTGATATACCAAATGATTGTTGATCTCTGTGGATACGGAAGGAATAAATTTTACTCCTTCTGGTGTCTTCCAATTGTCTGGCAGCAAAATCAATCCTTTCACATTTGCCACCGTCGCTAAGGCGAATAATTGATCAGCATTTCTCCTTTCTGCCAATAAATAATTCCACTCTTTACTCGTCGGTGTTCTCCAAGTGTGTTCCGCATCACTGCCAATTTTGTTTAACGCACCCCAATCCGCTGTGGCAAAATCACCGACAAAACTATTGTCCCAAGATCCGCCAACAAGATAATCTCTATAGTCGGTGCTTGTAGACGTCGGTAGAAAACCAGTACTCCATCCACACGTCGCCCAACCGAACAGATCTATCCATCCATCGTAAAATGGAGCGATGTTAGAGTTGCTTATTCCAATCAAATCATATTGGTTTTCTGCGAATCTCCATTCAAAATAGTAGTCGTTGTATTGTAGATTGCCGGGTGCAAAACAAACTTGCAGAGTGTCGTTTACACTAAATAGAAAAGTGTCTGGCGGAATTGTGTCGGCAGGCTCCACAACCGATAAGTTGGGATTCATAAACGTGACACTGTCCGGATATTCATTCTCGACAGAAAATATTACCTTGCCATTTTTCCAGACATATATCTGGGATGGTATTTCAAATATGGAAATTAATAAGGTAAAAAACGCCAAAATCATCCTCTTTTTCATATCAACCAATTTTTATATTATTAAATCCTATTGGCAAATATATGGAAAAAGATATGAAATACAATATGTCAAAAGCTTTCTGCCTTAATTAAATTCCATCCTTCATACGTAAGTCGCATACGGATATCGATTTCTCCATTGATTAATGGGGTTAGGAAAAATTTGTCGCCTTCCCATAAGTTAAGATTGAGAATTTCTTCTTTAGGAATCCATTTTAGAGTGCCCTCATTGCATTCTGAAAAATTAGGATTGTCGACGGTGGCTGTATAGAGGTGCATACGTTCATTTTCCGCTGTGTCGGATATGAAATCCACAACTCCTCTTTTGATGAAATTGTCAAGGATTATTCCCGTCTCCTCTCTGACTTCCCTTAAAAAGCATTCGTTTGGAGTCTCATTTTTCTCAAGATGTCCGCCAATACCGATCCATTTGCCTTTGTTGGGGTCATTCTCTTTTTGATTACGGTAGAGCATCAGGTAGCAACCGTTCCACTCGATATAGCCTAAGGTGGTTTCAGTCATATTCATAACTGATTAATTTGCATTTAGTTCATCAAGTAGCTGCTTCATAGACTTTTTAAGAGTCGGGTGGACAAAGTCGGGTGCCAAATCATTCATCGGCTCAATAACGAAGCGTCGCTCATGCATACGAGGGTGGGGGATGACAAGATTGTCTTTGGAGATTATCGCGTCGTCATAGAAAAGGATATCAAGGTCGATAGGACGATCTTCATATCCTGCTCCAGGAGTCCTTACTCTTCCTAATTCTCTTTCAATAGCCATACATCTGGCAAGAATGTCCTCTGGTTCCAATCTCGTTTCAAGATGAAACACACCATTTAGATACTCATGGTCGGAGTCGTAACCTACTGGCATAGACGAGCGTATCTCAGACAATGCCACAACCTTACCGATAAGGTCGGAGCATAGAATAAGGGCATATTCTATCATACGGCGACGATTGCCCATGTTTGTGCCGAATGCGATGAAAACGTTATGCAAATCTTAGCTTTTTAAATGAACATAAAAAAAGGCAGGCGTTAGAGCCTGCCATTATAGAGATCTTGTGATTAAAACTCAAACTTCTCTGTTTTGAACTGACCCAAAGTGTGAATCTTTGGCATGATTCTTTTGTAGTGCTCGCTCTGAGTGTGTGCAATCAAAGTCTCGTTATCTTTCCAAGTCTCGCAAATCATCATAACGTCAAAACGAGTAGAACTCTCAAATACGTCATAAGCGATACATCCGTCCTCAGCCTGAGATAGTTCAACCAACTCCTTTACCATACCTAATAACTCAGACTGGTTCTTCTCCTCAACCTGAATAAATACATTTAGTCTAATCATCTTCTATGAAATTAAATTCTTTTTTTCATTACAAAAATACTCTTTTCTTTTTTGTTTAAGCAAGAAAACATTGTAATTTTTTGAGTGTGGACGGAATTAATTTTTTGACGAAGTTTTAGATTCTCTTTTTCTTTTATATATGAAATATCCTGCCCCTCCAATAATGAAGAATGGCCACAAACGTAGCAAGAATACAACCAAGAATTTGATTATAGCCCAGCCATCAGACAAAGAATCAAGTAATTCAGAACCGAATGAAGGAGTGTTATCATCGTCGTCATCTTTTGCAACCTCCTTTTTGACAATGATAAGGTCGATGTCAACAACACTGTAAGCCACCCTACGGTCGATATTAACGCGTCGGCCATTCATAATGTCGATGTCATTTTGTAAGTTGTCGATTTTTGTTTGAATCTCAATGATCTCTGAAATTTTGTTGGCACGCTTTAGCAAAACTCTGTATTGTTCAAGTGCGGCTTCTTTGCTTTTGATTTCAGATACTAAATCGGTATATTCGTCTGTGACATCCTGTACATTAATAGATTTGTCCGACATTTTTCCTCCAACCTTGCTTAAGGCATCTGTGAAGTCTTCAAAAGAGGCTGACGGAATAGATGCAGAGACAGAATAACGGTATTCATTCTGTTTTTCTGAACTCTTGTACCCATTGTACTTTCTGATTAAAGCATTGATATTATCGTAAATAGAATCTACATTTTCTGGCTTTACCTTTATATCAACATTACCTTTAGCAATCAGTTTACGTGTGTCTGTAGGAGAAGCTGGATTTGAATTTGTAGAAGAGACTGCCACCATTTCTTCGGTTATGTATTCTTGAGCTGCTTCTGCACTTGCTGCAGGTTCTAAATGTTGGCTCGCTTTGCTGCATGAAGATAATGAAAGAGCTGTTACGACAGCGATAAATAATTTATTCATAAACTAAATTTTTATGTTTGAGCTTCAAAATGTATTGTCTTGCAAATAAAGATTTTTTTGAGTGTAGACGGAATTTATTTTTCAATTTATATTCCGAAAGAATTATAGGTAAAATTATGATTTTTTATTGTCTGTGAATGTTAATGAACCTTATTTTTTGTTAAAATAAAAATATATCAATATCTTTGTATTGATTGTCAGTGATATATGTGTGATGATTTATTGTGTCCTTTATTGTTTGGTCTTTATAATAAAGAGATGATTTGATGATTTATTACGCTGATAACCAAATTGCTACTAATTTCTTAATTAAGACCTTTAACTTTGTTTGATTTAGAAAATGATATATATGCCTAATAATAATGCGATTATATGGAGAACTTTTTTGAACGGGTTCTTCAAATTTACAATATCCATATTCTTCTTAATATTGCCGACTGTAGCTTTTTGTGGTAGTTGGAATGTGGTATGGCAGGAAGATTTCGGTGTGGTTGAGGATTCTGTGTGCCGAGATTTTGCTGATCCGAACATGAGTGTGCCAGGGCATAAACTTGCTGATATTGGATTTATGAATGGTGGGTATTATGGTATTACCAATAGTACTGCTTGGTGTTTCATTCATAAAAATAATAAAATTGGATCATGCAATTTTGTACCTGGACGTGATCATACAGGAAATAAGAATGGTGGTATGTTGGTGGTGAATGTGGCTGATCATTATGTTGGTGATGGAGAACACATTTATGAAAACAATCTGAAACTGAAACCTTGTGGCAGTCATAAATATAGGCTCAGTATGTTTGTGGCGAATGTATCAGATGCTTGGATTAATCCAGACCTTACTCTTGAGGTGTGGAATATGAAGGATGCCGCCAATCCAGTAGTGTTGGAAAGTGTACATCTTTCTGAAAATGATGTGGTGGCTTGGCCTGGTGATGAAAAAAATTCTTTAGGACTTTATACTCATAAAAAACGAGATTGGTCAGAAGCATCTGTTGAGTTTGAAGCAAAAACTGGAGATGTCTTAAAAATCGTTATTTTGAATAATCAGCCTGGTGGTAATGGAAATGATTTTGCTCTTGATGATATCATCTTGCAACGTTATGATGATGAAGAAATTGTTTCGCCTGTAATTGAGATAGAGAATGGCATGTCTAATTCATCTTGTGTGCCAACATATTCGGTTAATAATATTGAAGCGTTGAACTCTTGGAAGAATATATATAATAGCGTCTATTTTCTATGGCAATATTCTACTGATGACGGATATACTTGGATGAATTTATCTGGAGAAAGCGGAATAGAAAAAACATATTTACAGCGAGATCTGCCAGCGACAGGTAATGAAGTATACAGACTTATTATCACTGGTGGCTCAGATGAGACAGAAGCACAGACTAAAGCTGAATATTTAGCTGAATATGGCAGTCCAAATGACGAATGTGACTACTTTTCAATTTCCAATATTATTTCACAATTTGAATTAAAGGATCCTCCAGTCGCATATTTGGGAATAGATAATGATATAACAGTAACTAATCAACCTGAATACGACTGTGAGAATATAAACCATTTTGTAAGCTTGATGGCTGATGAATGGGATGTCAACTTCTCTAATTATTATTTTTTGTGGCAGTATTCCTACGATGAAAATACATGGACCGACCTTCCGTTTACAGGTAATGATTTCCAGTTTACTGATGATTTTGATGGTCTGACATATTTCCGTGTCATTTTGGCTGCTAAAGAAAAAACTTTAGCACAGGTCGCAAAAACTGGAAAATCTGATGATTGTGACAAAGAATATTTTATTACAAACACAGTTTCCATAGAATGTTTGGAATCATGTAAGAAACCTGAATTTGAAATACTATCGGACCAGAATAAATATATTTGTGAGGATAGTAATGATGCTGTAGAATGGAAAGTCCGTCAAACTAATCAGACAAAAGCAACTGATATTGAATGGTATAGTAAGACAGACGGAGCAACCACATGGACACTAATCACTGGAGAAAATGGAGAGAGTATAAGCATTCCTAATCCGAAGAAAACAACCTCATATTTGTTTTTGGCTAAAAATGGGAAATGTGTATCAGACTCAATCATGTTTGAATTGATAGTGATCCCTTCGTTCAGGTTTAATCCGATTGGTGATATCGAAATTTGTGAAGGTACTGAAATCACATTTACTCCAGATGTAAAAACGAGAACTCTTTCTCCAATAACATTTTTTTGGGATGGAGTGCCAACAACAGATTTAGATTATCAAGTCATTATTATTGAAGATAAGACTATAATATTCTATGCGTCGGATGGCGTATGTACATCAAATGAAGTCCATGCCCATTTTATCGTGGAGAAAATGCCAAAGGCGACGTTGCAATCATTGCCATCGGTTATTTGTGAAGGTGAGAAAGTGGATTTGATAGCCGATGCACAACTTTCGTCAGTCAACACATTCAGATGGGAGAAGGATAATAAACTTATCAGTGACGTTGATTTAGTGACTTCTGATTTACCAAGTGAGGATGCAACATATAAATTCACTGTTGAAGGATCGTTATGTCCACCTTTTGAGAAAGAATTTAACGTAAAAGTGGAGAAAAAAGCCGATGTGACGCTGCAACCTATACAAACAGTCATCTGTGAAGGAGAAAAAGTGGATTTGATAGCTAATGCCAAACTCACGTCGGCAAACACATTCAAATGGGAGCGAGGCAATGAATTGATTACTGATGCAGAGTTGTCAACCTCGGATATGCCAACTGAGAGTGCCATATATAAATTCACAATTATAGGTGATAAATGTCCGGCTCTTGAGCTTAATCTGGCAGTTTTGGTGGAGAGTATGGCAGATGTGACGTTACAACCACTGCCAGCTGTGATCTGTGAAGGAGAAAAAGTTGATTTGATAGCTGATGTCCAGCTCACGTCGACAAACTCATTCAAATGGGAGAGGGGAAATGAACTTATCAGCGACGCAGATTTGAAGACGACAGATATTCCTACGGAGGATGCCACTTATAAATTCACAATTACTGGAGATAAATGTCCAGCAATTGAGAAAGAGGTAAGCGTTAAGGTGGAAAAGAAAGCGGATGTGACGTTGCTGCAACCACAGCCATCGGTGGTTTGTATAGGAGAAGAGATAGATTTGGTAGCTGATGCAAAACTAACGTCTGCCAATACCTTTAAGTGGGAGGATGGATCTGGCGAGTTTCTAGGTGATGTGGATCTAAAGATTTCTGTAATTCCAGCTGAGGATGATACATATAAATTCACTGTATATGGCGATAAATGTCCAACAATTGAGAAGGAGGTAAGTGTAAAAGTTGAGAAGATAGCAGAAGTGACGTTGGATCCGTTGCCTGCTGTAGTTTGTGAAGGAACAGATGTGGATTTGGTGGCTGATGCTAAACTTACGTCAGCAAACACATTCAAATGGGAAAAGGGCAATGATTTGCTTACTGATATTGGTTTGAAGACGACAGATAATCCTACAGAGGATGCCACGTATAAGTTTACAATTACTGGCGATAAATGTCCAACAATAGAGAGAGAGGTAAGTGTAAAAGTGGAGAAAAAAGCTGAGGTGACGTTGCTGCAACCACAGCCATCGGAAGTTTGTATAGGAGAAGAGATTGATTTGGTGGTTGATGCCCAACTCACGTCGGCAAACTCATTCAAATGGGAAGATGGAAATGGCGAGCTTCTAAGTGATGTGGATCTAAAGATTTCTGTAATTCCAGCTGAGGATGACACATATAAATTCACTGTATATGGAGATAAATGTCCTACAATTGAGAAAGAGGTAAGCGTAAAAGTGGAGAAGATAGCAGAAGTGACACTTCAACCACTACCTGCGGTTATCTGTGAAGGCGAGAAAGTGGATTTGATAGCTGATGCCCAACTTACGTCGGCAAACACATTCAAATGGGAGAAGGGAAGTGATTTAATCAGTGATTCAGATTTGAAGACGACAGATATTCCTACAGAAGATGCCACATATAAGTTTACAATTACTGGCGATAAATGTCCAACAATTGAGAGAGAGGTAAGTGTAAAGGTGGAGAAGAAGGCTGAGCTTACGTTGAGTATCAGTGATACTTTAGTGTGTGAAAATTCTTTAGTCGCTTTGTCTGTGAAATCCACTAATGCCCCTAAACTGGTTTGGAAACAAAAGAATGATGGTGAATCACAGTTCTCTGAAATGTCAGAGTCTGGAGACGTGGTAAATATTACTGCGACTACATCTGCCACATTTATAGTTGAATCAGCAGATGAAATGGTTTGTCAAAGTGCAGTGTCAAATGAAGTGTCATTGCTTGTTGAAGAACCAGTGTCTGTTTTGTTGGAAAATGTTCCTACAGAGGTTTGTGAAGGAACAACAGTCTCGTTGAGTGCTTCAATTACAGAAAACTGCACATCTTATGGATGGAAGAAAAATGATAATGAGAATTTTGCCAAAAACGAGTTGAACGCTGAAGATATACCTGCAGAGAGCACTACTTACGAGTTTTGGGCTAAACCACTTGTTTGTCCTGAATTGTCAGAGAAGTTTGTGGTTGAAGTGGAGCATAAGAAAGATGTTGATTTGACGGTATCTGAATCACGTATATGTAAAGATGGAAATGTGACGTTGACGACAAATTATCCATACACTGAAGGTATTATATGGGAAAGTAAAGGAGAGAATGATTCTCAGTTTAATAGAATTGGAGAGGCGGTTTCAGAAATAGTGGATTCTCCTTCCGATAATACAATATACCGTGTGTCTGCTGTCTCTAAATTAGGCTGTGTAGAAAATGAAAGTGAGCAAGAGGTTTTGGTTACACAGCCAGTTGGTTTGACAGTGAATGATATTTCGATATGTGAAGGCGACGTTGCTCATTTAGAGGCAGTCACAGAAAGACCTTATGACAGAATCGAATGGAAATTTGATGATAGTCCTGCGAATAGAAGTGGGGCATTTATAAGTATCACTCCTGCGTCTAGCATGTCGTATAATGTTGTGGCATATAATGACAATTGTCCTGAGGAAATTTCTGGTATGGTTACTGTTATGCCTATTCCACGTATCTCATCACATGAGGAGCTTGGAAACCATACCTACCAAATGATTGTTGAGAATTCAGAAGAGACTCTTTATTTTGACTATCATGATGGCGAGGGAAAAACAATTTCAAATCTGTTGGAAAACGCAGTAATCGGAAAATATTACAATGTTGAGGTTTCCGATAGCCTTGGATGCTCGTCGTCTTATCAGTTCCAGGTGCCATTCGTCGAGCCTGAATTCCCTCCATATTTTTATCAAGGAGATGAAAATTGGCAGGTTGAGAATATAGAAAATTATCCGAATTCTGTATTGTATATTTACGACCGTTTTGGCAAGTTGCTTTTTAAGGAAAAGGGTAATACAGATGGATGGAGTGGTGAGTATAACGGTAAAAGATTACCGACTACCGATTATTGGTATGTCCTTGATATTCCAGAAATCGACAAGCAATATAATGGCCATTTCACATTGATGAGAAGATAGTTTAATTCATAATGCGTAATTCACAATTCATAATTGTCGGTAAATGCGACGGTGAATTTTTTATGTGCTCGCCTACGGCTCGCACTTGAAAGGAGGAGTTAGGGCGTTCCGCCCTTAACAATCCTCATTAACTGCTTTTCAGTGTTTAAAACGTTTCAGCAATGATTTCCACCAAGACAATGGTTCTTCTTTTGGTGTGAAATTTACAAGAAATTCTATTACTTCTTTTGCTGGCTTCTTTAGTTTGATGATCGGGTCGATGAAGTATAGCTCACCATCGTCTCCTTTCAACACATTATCACTTGCTGTGCCGATGTCTGTGACAGTGACATATTCGTTGCCGTAGAAATAAGGACCGTCTGGCTCTAATCCCAACGTCTTCAGATGAGAAATGATCTCTTCGTCAGTAGGGTGGGCATTGGTAGACGATATGTATGGCTGAGTCAACACGATTCTAAGATTCCCTTCGTCTTCAGCAATTCCAATGAATTTATAACGAGTGTTTGGAAATAGAAGATTATGGATGATATGCTCGTAGATGGCATCTTCAGCGTGGAGCTCTTTAATTACCCATTTGGCAAACGGATCTTTCACTTTGTAAATAAGTGATTCTTTTTCGTTGTAAAAAATTTCGCATTCGCCGGTTTTAGTGCAAAGTTTATCTCCAAACTTATCGATTGTCTCTCTGTCGATAAACAGACCATTTTCTTTAGCGATATCAAACAATCTTTTTGTCTCTACCTGCTCCGCTCTGGTTTGCTCAAGAGTAGTCTGGACATCCTCTGGACCTCCATACGGTTGATCGTGAACCCCTTTTTCAAACACTCTAATGTCGCCTCTGTCAAGATCTGCCATTTCTCTTTTGGTTGGCTTTTGATAAAGGTCTCCACCGTGATGTCGGTTTGACTCATTAATATTTTGCTCAAGTCTTGTTCCATTGCTCATGATAGTTAATTTTAATGATTAACGTCTTGTCTTGATATTGTCAGGAGATAATGTTTTCACATTTACGTCCGTGCCTTCGTGTTATTCAATCTCGTCGTTATCCCAAATGAAGGCTCCCTTGTCTTTATCCCAGTATTCTCCTCCGTATGCAGGTAATACAATTTCAAATTTTCCTCCTCCTTTTATATTTATCCAATCAGCATCTACTTTAAAACTAACTATTTGATTTTGCCAATTGTCTTCATTTATAATGCAGTTGGATTTTCCCTCGAAAACGAAGTCAGCATCTAACATTAACGCTCCATTCGAGACATCATAAAGCATAAAATGATATTTACCATCATGGATTTCAGCAAGATTTACCCAATGTCCTGTCTCACACTCTCCCGTCCAAACAGCAGATTGAGGTATGTTTGCAGGTTTTTCAGGTATCTGACTACATCCTTCGTCTAACGCATGTATAATAAGCCCTGTTATACAAATGAAAATAAATATGAAAATAAATAGGCAGATTGCAAATACAATCGCTATTCTCTTTATCCACTTTTTGATAGTAGTTTTATTGGTTGACATACATAATAAGAATTTAGATATTTGATTTTGCCAATTATCTTCATTTATGATTTGTCTGTAGTAGGATTTTCCTTCGACTACAAATCAACATCGAACATTAACGCTCCATCACTGCATATACAAAAATTCCTATTATACCAATGATAATAAATATACAGATTGTGAATAGACAGAATGTGGATATAATCGCTATTATTTTTATCCACTTTTTGACGGTAGTTTTATTGGTAGACATAATAGGATATGAAAAAAAGATGTTTGTAAAGACGGATAAATTCCGTCTTTACAAAATTTTATTCTCCTAGTAGATCTGGGCGCAGTCTCTTTGTCCTTTCCAGACTTTGCTCGTACTCCCACTCACGGATCATTTTCTCATTGCCGGACAACAAAACATCAGGCACTTTCCAACCTTTGTATTCAGCTGGACGAGTGTAGACGGGAGGAGCCAAAAGATCGTCTTGGAAACAATCGGTCAACGCACTTTCCAGATCACTCATCGCACCTGGCAACAGACGTACAACAGCGTCAGTCATGACAAGAGATGCCAGTTCACCTCCCGTCAATACAAAATCACCGATAGATATTTCTCGAGTGATAAGATGCTCGCGTATACGGTGGTCGATGCCTTTGTAGTGTCCACAAAGGATTATGATGTTGTTGTAGAGCGACAACTCATTGGCAATCTTCTGGTTGAACGTCTCACCGTCGGGACTGGTGTATATCACCTCGTCATATTCTCTCTGCTCCTTAAGATGTGTGATAAGTCTGTCGATTGGCTCGATCTGCATCACCATACCAGCAGAGTATCCGTATGCCTCGTCGTCGACCTTCAGATGCTTGTTGAGCGTATAGTCACGGATATTGTGGATTTGGATATCCACCAATCCCTTTTCTCTTGCTCTTTTTATAATTGAATGCTGCAACGGACTCTCGAGTAGTTCGGGCACGCATGAAAGAATGTCTATTCTCATTTTATTGAACTATTATGGCAATTAATAATGTTGCCTAACCCTCCTTCTTTTTTTATCGCTCGCCCTACGGGCTCGCGTAGGGGAAGGGGTTAGGGCGTTCCGCCCTTAACAATCCTCAAAAATCAATGCTCTACAATTATGAGTCTTATTTTGGACTTTATATACTGCGAAGATACGACTTTATTTACTTTTTAGCGAACTTTAATGCTCTACAATACATTTTTTTTGTAATTTTGTGTCGCTCATTATATCGAGTAGTGGGCAAATTTTCATGAAAATAAGAAAACATTATAAATAATGGGTAAGAAATTTACTGAGTATTCGAATTTTAACCTCTCAGATGTAAACAAAGAGGTGCTAAAGGATTGGGATGCTAAAGACCTTTTCCATAAGAGTATCTCTGAGAGAGAGGGCAATCCAACTTTCGTGTTTTTTGAAGGTCCGCCTTCAGCAAACGGTATGCCAGGTATTCACCACGTAATGGCTCGTTCAATCAAGGATATTTTCTGCAGATACAAGACAATGAAGGGATTCCATGTTAAGCGTAAGGCTGGATGGGATACTCACGGACTTCCTGTGGAGCTTGGTGTAGAGAAGGAACTTGGAATCACAAAGGAGGATATTGGCAAGAAGATCTCAGTAGACGATTACAACAACGCTTGCCGTACAAATGTGATGAAGTTCACAAAGGAGTGGACAGACCTTACTCATAAGATGGGTTATTGGGTGGATCTTGAAAACCCATACATCACATACGACAACAAGTATATCGAGACTCTTTGGTATCTTTTGAAAGACCTTTACAAGAAGGGATATCTTTACAAAGGTTACACAATCCAGCCATACTCGCCTGCAGCAGGTACAGGTCTTTCTTCACACGAGTTGAATCAGCCTGGCTGTTATCGCGACGTTAAGGATACAACAGTGGTCGCTCAGTTTAAGATGGTTGATCCTAAGCCTGAGATGACTCAGCATGGTACTCCATACTTTTTGGCTTGGACAACTACTCCTTGGACTCTTTCTTCCAACACAGCTCTTTGTGTCGGTCCTAAGATTGAGTATGTGGCAGTACAGAGTTTCAATCCATACACAGGTGAGCCTACTACTT
>CACZOA010000012.1 GCA_902782665.1 uncultured Bacteroidales bacterium | reverse complement strand
TGCCGATATATGAGGCGACGGAAGATGCGATTGTGGAGTGGAAATTCGGTATTCCTGGGCTGTTGAAAGGTAAGGTGTTTAAGTATAGTGAGATCACCCGTTATATGCCAGACAATAAGAATGCCAGATTGAGCAATTACGGTATCTATACGGAAAAAGATTCAATATTCCTTTCGGAACGGAGGTTTTCTAACCTTGAAGAATTCATTGAATATTGTAAGGCAAAATCATAATGTTATGTTACGTAGGGGCAGGTCTCAGACCTGCCCCTATTTTTTTGTATTTATCGGATGTATAAACAACAAAGGGCAGGTTTGAAACCTGCCCCTACGATGATTATCGTAATATTTTGAAAACTCCGTTTTCTTCGATTTTGATTATCTTCGACGGTGATGATGGCGTTTTATCGTCGCGTCTGAACTTTACAACATAATCAGCGGCGTTCAATATCTCTTCGCTGATTTCTGCGAAAAATTTGGCTGATGGTTCACCGGAGATGTTTGCTGATGTGGAAACGATCGGGAAACCGAATCTTTCACATAACGCGTGGCTGAACTTCTCTGTTGTCACACGGATTCCGACACTTCCGTCTTCCGCAATCACATTTGGCGCTAGACCTTTGGCTTTGGAATAGATGATGGTAGTAGGGGTGTCTGAACACTCTATCATATCCCATGCGATATCTGGCATGGCGTCGGTGTATAGAGGAATGCGTCCAGGTGCGTCGACAAGCAAAATCATCGACTTGGAGTCGGCTCTACGTTTGATCTCAAACACCTTCTTCACCGCTGCTTCATTTCTTGCGTCGCAACCAATACCCCAGATGGTGTCTGTAGGGTAGACAATAATTCCGCCGTTACGTAGTGTGTCTATTGCGGCTTTAATATCTTCTTTGTCGTAGTTCTCGTTCATTACTCTTCTCTTTTTCTGCGTTTCAACTCAAAGTCTCTACCCAAATATTTCTCCTTAACGATGGCGTTTGCCGCAAGCTCCTCAGGTGTTCCCTTGAATAGGATCTTGCCTTCGAAAAGCAGATAAGCACGGTCTGTGATCTGCAATGTCTCATCCACGTTATGGTCTGTGATAAGGATTCCGATGTTCTTGTCTTTCAGCTTCCACACGATATTCTGGATGTCGGCTACAGCGATAGGGTCGACTCCGGCAAACGGTTCGTCGAGCATGATGAATTTAGGCTCGATTGCCAGGCATCGCGCGATCTCTGTTCTACGGCGCTCTCCTCCGGAAAGACGGTCACCAAGGTTGTGGCGGACGTGGTTGAGGTTGAACTCGTCGATGAGGCTCTCCAACTTCTCTTTCTGATACTCTTTGGAGAAATTTGTCATTTCAAGAACGGCTTTGATATTGTCCTCCACGCTCATCTTTCTGAATACAGATGCCTCCTGAGGTAGGTATCCCACTCCCTTTTGAGCTCTTCTGTAGACGGGATCTTTGGTGATCTCTTCGTTGTCGAGGAAGATGCGTCCTGCGTTTGGCACGATAAGACCTGTAGTCATATAGAATGTTGTGGTTTTTCCTGCTCCGTTAGGACCGAGCAAACCTACAATCTCTCCTTGCTTCACGTTGATTGACACATTGTTGGCGACGGTACGTTCACCATACTTTTTCACCAAACCTTCTGTACGCAGCGTCATACGTCCCTCTTCGATGACAATCTCCTCTTTTGAGTTGAGCATGGCTTGCTGCATTGCCTCGATTTCTGCTGCTGATATTTCTATCTTGTTTTCACTCATGACATTCAATTTCTGTGGTTGCTCCTTACATATCAAATGAGAAAGGAAGGAACGAGCCAACTCCTTTTATATGGTAAATCACATCTGTCCCGTAGAGATAAAAATCGATTGCTTTCCCACCTCTTCTTTCTGTCTCCAACAACACTTGCAGACAGGCTGCGCATGGCACAATTGGCTGGGCTAAAAATTTGCCTTCTGTCTCAGCCGCGATAGCCAACGCAACGACAGCTTCTTTTGGATACTGGGCTCCACATGCAAACACTGCTGTACGTTCGGCGCATAATCCGCTTGGATATGCTACGTTTTCCTGGTTGGATCCGCAGACGGTATGGTTGCCATCGGTCTCCAATGCTGCTCCTACATGAAATTTGGAGTATGGGGCGTAAGACGTTTTTGTCGCATCTTTTGCTTTGTTGATCAACTGCTTGACGTTGTCTGGCAGTTCATCGTATGCGACCTCGCTATATTCGATTTTCTTGACTTTGCTTATCATAAATTGTCAATCACTTTGTTAAGAAAGAACTTGTTGTCTTGCTTTGGCATCATCACTTTCAAACCGTGGTGGATGATGCGTATGTGAATATCTTTCTCTTCCAATACTGGTTCTCCATCGATGTGGAATTCTCCGCTCTCTTCTCTGCACAGAGTGATATCAGTTGCCTCTACGAATGTGAAGTATCTTGATTTGAGAAGTGTTTTTGTCATCAGCTGTGCGATAATCGCAGGAATGGCGAACATCGTGAACGGCTTGAGGATGCAGACGTTTAGTTTTCCATCTGCTATATTGGCCTCTGGCGCGATATAAGCGTTGTTGCCCCACTGCGCGGCGTTGGCGATTGTGATGAGGAATGCCTTCTGCAGCACGGCCATACTGTTTGCTTTGATGACGTAGTTGTATGGCTTGTAGTTCCAGTATTCCCTGCACATAGTCTTGATGTAGGTCATCAATCCTCTGGTTTTCTGGTTGCTGAATGAGTGGCTCACGTGAGCGTCGAATCCAGTGCCGCAAGTACAGAAGAAACATCTGTCGTTGGCTTTAGCATAGTCGATATGCTCCTCACTTGCCTCGTTTATTTGTTGTAGAGCTCTGGATGGACTCATTGAGTAGCCAAGGTGTCGTCCAAGACCGTTGCCGGAACCAAGTGGGATGATAGCCAGAGCGGTGTTGGTGTGGACTATCGCCGACGCGATTTCGTTCACAGTACCGTCTCCTCCACAAGCCACTACGATGTCGTATCCCTCAGCGGATAGTTGCTGGGCAAGCTCTTTACCGTGTCCTGCATATTGAGTGTAGACGATTTTGGACTCGAATTTCTCTTTGTCCAACGTCTTCTCAATAAGCTCAGGAAGGGATTCCTTGCTTTTGGTTCCACTTTTGGGATTTATTATGAAAGCGATTTTTTTCATTTTGTTTAATCTTCAACGGCATCTTCCTCTACCTGTAGGTTCTCAATGATAAGTTCCTGACGTTCGAGAGTGTTGACACCCATATAGAAACTTAGGATTTCAGCTACGGCATCCTCTTTTCTTAGCTGCACTTGGTCGAGACGGATGTTTTTGCCGATCACATCACGGAACTCTTCTGGGGAAATCTCACCCAGACCCTTGAATCGTGTGATCTCAGCGTTTTTGCCAATAGCCTTGATTGCGTTTTCTCTCTCCACTTCGTCGTAGCAATAGAAAGTGCGTTGCTTGTCGCGTACACGGAAAAGTGGAGTCTGAAGAATATAGACGTGGCCTTTCTTCACCAGGTCTGGGAAGAACTGAAGGAAGAAGGTCAGAAGAAGTAGACGGATGTGCATTCCGTCGACATCGGCATCGGTAGCGATAATGACTCTGTTGTAGCGTAGTCCTTCCAGACCATCCTCGATATTGAGGGCAGCTTGAAGAAGAGTCATCTCTTCGTTCTCGTAAACCATTTTCTTCGACTTTCCGTAAAGGTTCTTTGGCTTACCTCTAAGGCTGAATACAGCCTGTGTGTTCACATCACGTATCTTAGTGATACTTCCTGATGCGGAATCTCCCTCGGTGATGAAAATGCTTGTTATATCACGAGTGTCGATGTCTCCTTTAGGAGCTTTGTTGTCGTTGAAGTGAATACTGCAATCACGAAGCTTCTTGTTGTGAAGGTTGATCTTCTTTGTACGCTCCTTTGCTGCTTTCGACACTCCAGCCAAGGCTTTACGTTCTTTTTCAGATTCCTTGATCTTCTCCAACATCTTTTCTGCCACATCAGCATGGATATGGAGAAATTTGTCGAGTTTGTCAGCCACAAAGTCGTTGACATATTTGTTGATAGAGATTCCGTCCTCTCCAGGCGACATCTCTTTCGAACTTAGTTTGTTCTTAGTCTGGCTTTCAAACATCGGTTCCTCGACGTTGATCGCGATAGCACCCACAATACCGTTGCGGACGTCCGCAAGGTCAAGGTTCTTATTGAAAAACTCTTTGATTGTCTTTCCTATTGCCTCACGGAAAGCTGTCTGGTGAGGACCGCCAAGAGACGTGTTCTGTCCGTTGACAAAAGAGTAGTATTCTTCGTTGTTCTGGTCGGCATGAGTAAGTGCGATCTCCAGTTCGTCATCCTTGAAATGGATGATAGGGTAGAGAGCGTCAGATGTCATTCTGTCGTTAAGAAGATCCTGCAGACCATTCTTCGACGACACTTTCTTGCCGTTGTATAGGATTGTCAGTCCAGTGTTCAGATATGCGTAGTTCTGAAGCTGTTCCTCGATGAAGTCTTTGCGGAAAGAGTAGTTTTCGAAAATGGTGTTGTCTGGCTCAAATTCAACGAATGTGCCACGTGGTTCATTTTCAGTGTTGTCGACTATTCCTGTATCCGAGACCAGTTTGCCTTGTTTGAACTCCATGCGTCGGCATTTGCCGTCACGGTATGCACCGACAGCAAACTTCCAAGATAGGGCATTCACGGCTTTCAAACCGACACCGTTAAGTCCGACAGATTTTTTGAAGGCTTTTGAATCATATTTACCACCAGAGTTCAGTTTTGACACAGCCATCATCATCACATCGTCTCCAGTCTTGTTTGTTCCCAATGGAATACCACGACCGTTATCGCGGATACGGACTTTTCCATCAGCCATAGTCACTTCGATCTGCTTACCTTCTCCCATACGGTATTCGTCGATAGAGTTGTCTATAGCCTCTTTGATCAGGATATAGATACCATCGTCGGAATGAGAACCGTCGCCTGCGCGTCCGATATACATACCATATCTAAGACGGATGTGCTCTATGTCCTCAAGATGACGGATGTTGTTCTCGTCATAGGTCACTGACTTGTCTGCAACTGGTTGTTTTGAAAAATCTAATTCTTCTGCCATTGTATAGTTCTTTGTAGTGCCGATGCAAGTGCTTGGCTGATTATAGCTGTCCGCTCTCCACAAGTAGGATTATGCGGTTGACAATCTGGTTTTCCTCTTTCGTCTCGTCAAATCCTGTTTTCAGGTCGGCTCCGAGGATTTTTGCGAATCCTTGCCAAAAGAACGCGCGGAATCCTCCACGAAGTTCCTTGACGATTTCATATCCTGTCATGTCACACTCTCTGTCGACAAGAGTGATGAGCATTTTTCCTTGACGTAGAGTCAGTTTTTTGAGCATCGGCTCATATTGCTTGTATATCTCGTCTTCTTTTTGTTTCATGAACGCTTTCTTCTCTTTGTCGCTCATCCCTTCCATTTGTGCGTGAAGGTCACGTAACATGGATCCGATAAGTTTTGCCCAAGGAAGTGTTCTTTTCACGTCGCGTACTGTACGCCAGTAGAATTTTTCCTGTTTTTCGTTTTTGAATTTCAGAGGAGGAAAAACATATAGGTTAGGAAGACCAGCCACAAGGATTGTGTCTCCGTTTTCCACAATGGCACGGAATACTGTGCCTTCTTCATTCTTTATCTCTGACGCATTGCAGACAGAACAGAAAAAGACACTCAAAATAGACAATATATGTAAGATTCTCTTTGTCATAATATTGCTTACACTAATGGCTTCTCTATTTTGCAAATATAGTATTTTTTGAGTAAAAATGTCTTTGCTTTTTGATCAAAAGCAATTTTGAGCCTGCGAATTAACAAAATTTTATGAAATACGAAATGGGAGATGCCAAACAAATTAGCATTTAGCATTTTACATTTCTAATTGTATATTATTCCGCATATTTCGTTGGAAACCATGCTGTGATCAATCCGATGGAAAGAACGGAGATGATTATGATCACGATGTCCCAGAATTGTACGGCGACGGGGTAGTATTCAATTACGAAGTCGGAACCTTCACTCAGTCTTATGATTCCAAACCAACTTTGCAGTCCGCATAGTAGCAGACCAAGCACAACTCCTGCGATACAACCGATGGCGGTCACCATCCAACCTTCAAGCAGGAAGATTCTGCGGATTGTACTGTCTGTCGCACCAAGATGTTTAAGCGTTTGTATATCATTCTTTTTCTCGATGATGAGCATGGAAAGAGATCCGATGATATTGACTATGGCAATCATCAGAACGAAGAACAATATAAGGAATGTCACCCATTTTTCAACCTGTAGCATTCTGTAGAAATCGGCGTGCAGAGTCTCTTTGTCGAGCACTTCAAATGTATATCCGTCTACGTCAGACAATATCTTTTCAATCTGTTTCTGGATAGATGATATGTCTGCTCCTTCTTCTGTTTTGATATCTATATGTGAGATTTCGTGCGGTCCGTATCCATACATCTCTCTGGCCACGTTGATGGGAACGAATGCGAATTTGGAGTCGGTTTCCTGTTGGTTGACGGAATAAAGTCCGCTCACGAATATTTGCATCTGGTTGAAAGCTCCTTCGGGATTGGAGATGCTTAGTTTGGCATCATGGATGGGTGCATAGAGTGTTACTGGTTGAACGAAGTGGATGCTGGCATTCAGTTGCGCGGCGAGTGCCACGCCCAGCACCATATACGGCACTTCATCTTTGCCGATGTTGAATTCACCTGCGTAGACGATATCTTTTTTGATTATCCTGTAGTAGTTGTCATCCACACCGCACAGTGTGGCAGACGTCTGTTTCTCACCATTCATTAGCACCGCACCGTCGGATAAGACAGGAGCTTGTGTCTGGATGCCTTTTATTTTTCTTATTTCCGCTATTTGAGGCAGAGTGTCGGGGTATGTTTTGCCATCCTTGGGCAGGATTCTCAAATCAGGGTCGAACGACGAATATAAATCGCCAACCACACTTTGGAATCCATTGTAGACGCTCAGAATACATACGAGTGCCAACGATGCCACACAGATGCCTGTGGCGCATACGCCAGAGACAATGTTGATGGCATTCTGCTTCTTCTTTGAGAAGAGATAGCGTAAGGCGACTCGTAGCTCGAAACGCATTGTGTTTAATCTTTTTCTGGTTCAGAATCGTTTTCCTCTGCCGCGTTCACTGCATCTCTGTCGATAGCAAGCAGACGGTCGATAGTCTCAAGTTTGTCAAGAGTCTCGTCAAGCTTGAAAATCAACTCTGGAATCACACGTACCTGATTTTTGATTCTCTTTCCTAGTTCATAACGGATGCTGCGGCTGCTGTTTTTCAAGGTCTCTATCACATATTCGCTCTGCGACTGTGGGAAGACGCTGATGTAGGCTTTCGCAACACTCAAATCTGGCGATATTCTCACCTCTGATACAGAAAGGATTGTCCCTTTGAATGTTGAAGAGACATGGATGAACATGTCGCCCAACTCTTTCTGTAGTAGTCTCTCAATTCTATTTAATCTTGTATTCTCCATATTCTTTTTTGTTTTAGGCTGCAAAGGTAATGATTTTTCGTCAACTTTGGTAGTGCTATGTTCCACATTATCATTCAGCTCGATATCTGTCAGTGTGGAAAGTCAATGACTTTACAAGGATTTGCTGTTTGTTTACATACTCAACCTTAAAATCCACATGTGAAAATTGAGAATTAAACAGTTCTTAAATGTTGGTTAAGTTTTTTTTATTTTTCATATCTCTTTATTTTTCGTACTTTTGTGATGTTAATAGATGTTTTATATATGGCAGACGGATATTTGGAAAGTCGTTTTGACGCATATGAGAAGAAAAAGGCTGAGTGGGAAAGAAAAAAGAAACTCGGTTTGTTGAAAAAGAAAAAAACTTCTTCAGACGTCAACAAGACGGAGACGAATAAGTGATGTGGACATTATCGGATGTCGTTGTGTGGACGGATTCATTTGCGTCTGCTTTTTAATTTGATTTTTATGAAAAGGATATTATATGTAATATGTGTGTTGCTTGTGTCGGTTTCCTTTGTGTCGGCACAGACTACCTATGCGAGTAAAAAGGAGATAAAGGAATATGAGACGGCAGTGCTTCTTATGGGCGACGGCAAATATACCGAGGCTTTGCCGAAATTACAGGCGTTGGTGAGATCAAACAAGGAATTTGTCGACGCTGCGTGGACTTTGGCTGAACTTTATGGCTACATGAACAATGAGGCTAAGATGCTACAGACTCTGGAAGGGGTGGCGAAGCCAAAACTTCCTCGCTACTACAATTCTGTGATGCGTCTGGCAAAAGCTTACCACAATACATGTAATTATGAGAAGGCGATCGCGACGTATGAATTGATCCCTCAGAAGGAGATGACATATTATAAGATGGCGCAGAAGGCGATTTCTCAGTGTAAGGATGGAATAGAACTTGCGTCTTCACCTATCCCTTTCCAGGCTAAAAACATGGGTCCTAACATCAATACTCAGTATGATGACTATTGGCCTTCTATCACTGCCGACGAGAATCTTTTCTCAACTACGGTGAATATAGGTAAACTTGAAGGTCAGTCGACGGTGGGAAAGGGAGTGCATGAGGATATTTTCATTTCAAAGAAGCAGAATGGCAGTTGGGGAAAGATTCAGAATGCTGGTCAGTCTCTTAATTCAATCGGTAATGAAGGAGCTCAATGTTTCTCATTGGATGGACGTTATCTTTTCTTTATCGCATGTGATCGCCAGCAGGGTATGGGTGGTTGTGATATCTATTATTCTATTCGAGAAGGCGACGGTTGGTCGAAGGCCATCAACCCAGGAGCTCCACTCAACTCTAAACATTGGGAGACATATCCAAGTTTGAGTCCGACAGGTGATGAACTGTATTTTGCCAGCACACGTCCAGGTGGAGTGGGTAAGTCGGATATATGGAAATGTAAGGTGAAAATCAAGGATGACGGAATGTTGGAGTTTTCTGAACCAGTGAATATGGGAACTCCGATAAATACCGCTGATGATGAGCAATCGCCGTTCATCCATGCCGACAACCACACGTTGTTCTTCTCTTCAAAAGGACATAAGGGATTGGGAAAGATGGATATCTTTGTTTCATATAAAGATGAGAATGGCAAATGGAGTCAGCCGAAGAATATGGGTTATCCTCTCAACACATGTAGAGATGAAATCGGTTTTGTGGTGAATGCCAACGGCGACAAGGCTTTCTATTCGTCTGACGGACAGGAGAAAAACGGCAAGGGCAGGGAAGTGTATGAGATAGACATGACAAAGAACCCGTTGAAGCCGATGAAGAAGATGAAATACAGCCGAGGCAAGATTGTTGATGAGGCGACGGGAAAACCGATCCAGACAAAGATCAATGTCTATAGTACAAAGACAAATGAAAAGGTCTTCACCTCTGTCTCTGATAAGTCGACGGGAGAGTTCGTCACTTGTGTGCCAGAAGGTGAGGAGACGGGATTGAATGTCAACAAACGTGGATATATGCTTATCAGTGAGCATTTCGACAATGATAAGGCAGTCAAACTGGATGACAAGAAGGGCATGGCACTTGAGAAAATTGAGGTGGGCAAAAAGATCACTTTGAAGAACATCTTCTATGATTTTGACAAGTCAACATTAAAGACTGCCTCTTATAATGAGTTGGACAATCTTATCCAATTCTTGAAGACCAACCCTACAGTAAAGATTCGTCTGTGCGGTCACACTGATAGCAAGGGTAATGCGGAATACAATAAGAAACTGTCGGATACACGTGCGAAGACAGCCTACGATTATCTTGTGAAGAAGGGTATCAATGCCTCACGTCTGGAATATAAGGGTTATGGTGCGGAACAACCGATCGCCGACAATAAAACAGACGAGGGTAGAGCTTTGAACCGTCGCACCGAATTTTTGATTATCGGAAAGTGATAATTCAATATGAAAAAAAGGCAGCTTTTAAGCTGCCTTTTTTATTGTCAACATAGAATCTACAAATCTATTTTTTTGCTTTTTGTCCCTACGTTGACTATATAAACTCCCTTTTCTGGTAAGCTGATCTGCACTTCATCTCCGCCTTCCCTACAGGTAATGAGACGGCCTGTGACATCAAAAATTTTGATTTTGGATCTTGCACCAGAAATATAGATGGTAAGATCTGTGATACTGATTGACCAATCCTTTTCACTTAAATACTGATCAACTCCAACATTTTGATGCTTTACTTCCCATCCTTGAGGAATTCTATTATCGTCATAATACTCGATCAACTGGACCGGACAGATAAAAGTTCCTGTTGGTGCAACATTTTCAACCCAATAGAAAGTTGCGTATGTCGGAGAATTTGAATATTCCCATGTTGAGAAATTTACTGTTATTTCAGAAAGATTTGTACATCCTCGATACATGTTTGCGTAGCATTTTTTTGTTAGTTCCATAGCAGGAAGTATTGGAGCCTTAATCAAGCTTGTGCAATTTTCAAACATATTCTCATAACAGTCTTCTGCTAGAGTTCTAGCTGGAAGTGTATCTTGAATTTGACTTAAAGCAGAACAATCAGAAAACATACTAAAATAGCAACGTCTTGCTATTTTGGTAGCAGGAAGATTTGGTGCTTTCGTCAATCCTGTACAGCCGCTGAACATTGACTCATAACAAGATTCTTCCATTGTGGTGGCAGGAAGTTCAGGAGCATTTGTTAAATTGACACACCCATAAAACATACTATTATAGCATCGTTTTTGTAGCTTTGTGGCTGGGAGTGATGTCACTTCAGATAAACTGACACACCCGCTGAACATTGAGGCATAGCAATCACGTGCCAGTTCAGTTGTCTTGAGGTCGGGTGTCTTAGTCAGATTGACACAATTGTTGAACATAAGACTATAGCAAAAACTTGCCAATTTTGTGGCTGGTAATTCAGGTGCTTGTGTAATGTTTGTGCAATCCGAAAACATACTTAGATAGCAACAAGAGTCCAACTGCATAGCTGGAAGTTTTGGTGTCTTTGTCAGTAAGGTACACCCTTCAAACATACCACTATAACAATATTGCGACATTTTAGTGGCAGGAAGCTCAGGCGTTTCTGTTAGACTTGAACAGTTTTTAAACATGTTGTTATAGCAACCGTTTGCCAACTCTGTTGATTTAAGCTCAGGAGCATTAGTCAAGTTTTTACATGAATTAAACATGTCTGAGTAACAAAAGTCAGACAGTTGTGTCGCTGGAAGTTTAGGAGCCTGCGTGATGCTTGTACAATTCATAAACATCTCGGTATAGCATCTGTTAGCCAAGTTAGTGGCAGGAAGTTTGGGTGCTTGTTCCAACCTTGTGCAATTCTTAAACATGCCGTAATAACAGCTGCTTGTTAGCTGTGTGGCAGGAAGTTCAGGAGCCTCTGTTAGATTTGAACAATCTTTAAACATGCCGTAATAACAGCTGTTTGTTAATTGTGTGGCAGGAAGTTTAGGAGCATGTGTTAGTCCTGTACAATTGTAAAACAAATTGAAAAAGCAATAGTCGCCTGTAATCTTATCGCTCTCTCCATTTCCATCAATAAGACTCATTACGCTTCCGCTAGCTGCAATAGAACCTTCAATTTCGAAATATGTGTGGTGTTTATTGCTTGTGCTGAATCCACTCGGGTTGTCTCCTTTTAGTAATGCTTTGTCTCCCTTGTTCTCTAATTTGACTCTTATGAAGGATTTTAGGGGAGTCCATGTTATGCCTTCATCCAAAGAATATTGAACGTCTGGATCATCTCCGCTGACATTTATATTGAAGCTTGAGTTCTCTTCTTCGGCGGTAAATGTAAGATAATTCGCAGCGTTTGTAGCACAGACAACAAATGACATTATAATAGACAAAAGTTTTCTCATAATTTTTATCATTGCAGAATTCAAATTAAAATAGGTGGTTAGTCGTTATAGTTTGGTTAATTTCGTCTTCAACAATACTGATTTTACCTCTCTATTAGTCGCATATATCTAAAATCTGAAGACTCTAAAGTGTGGAAGATGTGAGTGAAACAAAAAAGGTCGGAGATATGATCTCCGACCTTTTTATTCAATATTAGATGTATTGAGTAAGTCTCATATCACCCTTTTCTGCGAATGCAGTGTGGAATGCGAATGCGTTCTTCAAAGAGTGAGGAGTGTGAGTTGCTCCTCCAAGCTTCAAGTAATCCCACATTAGCTGCTTATAGTCTGGGTGAACACAGTTCTCAATGATTGTCTTAGCGCGTCCAAGTGGATCAAGACCACGAAGGTCAGCGATACCCTGCTCAGTGATAAGAATCTTAACTGAGTGTTCGCTGTGGTCGCAGTGGCTGACCATAGGAACGATTGGCGAGATAAGTCCGCCTTTCTGGATTGATGGACATGTGAAGATAGAGATGTATGCGTTTCTTGTGAAGTCGCCACTACCTCCGATACCGTTCATCATCTTTGTTCCAAGCACGTGAGTAGAGTTTACATTACCGAAGATGTCAGCCTCAAGAGCAGTGTTGATTGTGATCAAACCTAAACGGCGGATGATCTCAGGATTGTTAGAGATCTCGATAGGGCGAAGAAGCACCTTGTCGCCGAAGAACTTAAGGTTAGAATAGATATCTTTAGTCACATCTGTACTTGTTGTAAGAGAGCATCCTGATGCGAATGAGATTCTGCCTTTCTCCATCAAGTCGATCACTGCATCCTGGATAACCTCTGTATACATAGTGAATGTAGGCACATCCTTATTGTCGCCAAGAGAGTATAGCACTGCGTTAGCCACGTTACCAACACCACTCTGGATAGGCAAGAACTCAGGTGGCACTGTGCCGCGCTTCAACTCGTTAGCCAAGAAGTTAGCAACGTTCTGGCCGATCTTAGCTGTTGTCGCGTCTACTTCAGTAAATTTAGCGACGTTAGTGAATTCGTTCGACTCAACGATCGCAACGATTTTCTTAGGATCTACTTTGATTGTCTTCTCACCTGCACGGTCAGACACTTTGTAGATAGGAAGTTCTTTTCTGTAAGGTGGATTTGCAGGAATGAATATATCGTGCATTCCGTAAAGTTCCTTAGGCTGAGTGCTGTTAAGCTCGATGATGATCTTATCTGCCAACATACATGCAGTTGGAGCAAGACCTACACCTGCTGTAGGAAGGATCTCTCCGTCTGGAGTGACGTCTGCAGCCTCAACAACAGCAAAATCCAATTTGCCATAAAAACCGTATCTTAGTTCCTGTGAAAGGTGAGACAAATGCATATCGTTATACTTCACAGCTCCAGAGTTGATACCATTACGCAAGTCTTTGCTGCTCTGGTATGGCGCACGGAAATTGATTGCGTTTGCTCTTACCAATGCACCGTCTAACATATCTCCTGATGATGCACCAGTGAATACGTTGATTTTGAATTCTTTACCCTCGTTGTGAAGTTTTTCTGCCATAGCAGCGATTGCTGATGGTACAATCTTTGGTGTACCAGCCGCAGTAAAACCACTGAATCCTACGTTTGCTCCATTGAAGAAGAGAGATGCTGCTTCTTCAGCCGACATGATTTTGTATGACATATCCTGTATATTTATGCAAAATTGCTTAAAAATTTTTGCAAAAGTAAACTTTTTTTATGTATAATCAAAACTTTTGTGTCTTTTTGTCATTCTGGCTTCTGCCACTTGGTATAGATACTGATGCCACGAACAGTGATATCGATGTCGTCGTTGCTTTTGATGATGTTTACAAGTTGGGATATGACATCCGCAACTTTTGTGATCACTTCTGTGCTGACATCCTTTTTGAATTTCATCGTAATCTGACGGCGGCCAGAGAGTCGGATGAGCAACGTCGATCTGCCATCATCATCTTTTTCAATGGCATATTCCCACTTATGTTTTTTGACGATTCCTTGAAGCACCATATCGAGAGTATTCTGGTTGATTTCCATCGACTTGCGTATTTTGGCTTCTTCAATGCTCCACTTGTTGTTCCACTCTTCCTCAACATTTTCGAAATTGTTGACAGCATCGATGGCTTGCTCTGCGGAATCTGCATATAGAGAGAAGTCGTCGTATCTGTCGATGTCGAAAAGTTTGATTATGGGTTCATTCCATCTTTGAGTTTTTTGAACATTTGCCCAAAGAGTGTGTCCTTCTTTGCTCATCACCAGTCCTTCACTCATATAATAAACGCTCGAATACAGTTTCATATATTTTTCGAGTACCTCACCGCTTATTTCCTCAAATCCGTTTTCTCTTAATTTTTCTATTATTTTTTCGCGTCTGTCATCATTGTCGGATAGACGTTTGGATTCGCGGGAAAGCCCTAATGCAGAGTCAAGATATTCTTGGTGGATATGTTTGGAATCGTTGTCCGCTATTATCAGTTTTTTTATCTTTTGTTTTGTGAATGCTGCCATGATGTGAAGATTTTTGCAAAGGTATGATTAAATCAGTAATGTGTTACGGAGTATAGAAATAAAAAAGAGGCACTGAATTTTTTCAGCACCTCTTTTTATCAAATATTAGGTTGTCTTATGGTTCTACGTAGATTGGACGAATTGTAAATCCGCTTCGTCGGCTCAACGGTGTTGCTTGGATGCCTTCATCTTTGTTGAATGTCAGGTTCCAGCTTAAGTAGTCGTTAGAACTGAATGCGTTGCTTGCCCAATACCAACCAGTTGTACCTTGGTTTCTGATATCATATTGGTCTTTGCTACCTGCGGCAGGTAAGAATATCGAGTTAGTGTTTCCTTCTTGTTTGCTCTTGATCTCGTATCCTTCAACATTGCCTAAAGTAGTCCATGTCCAAGTACACTCGTTGACCAACTCTTGGAAGTCTTCTCTAGTAGGCATCTTCCAGTAGCCACCCCAGCAGTGTTGAGCCACATCGTATGTTGGATTTAGAACGCCTCCTCTGTTGGTATAGCCTTGCATAGCAAGCTGATCTACAGTTTTACCGAATGTCTCACAGTTTGTAGATGAGTATTCAGACTTGGTGATTGTGTCACCCCAAGCATAATATTTACCCCATTCAGAAGGACTGTTTGCTCCGACGTTGCAAGAAGCCCACATGTTGCCGCTTGGTAGACCTAGGTTGACCCACTTATGTCCTTCTGCGACTCCAGTGCCAGGTTTTGAGAGTTCTCCGAATACATCGCCACCTTCAACCATTTCCCAAGTTACTCCCTGATCCCAAGAAATCATCAGTTTGCCATCTTCGATTTTCAATGACGGTGTTTTTCCATCCTGTCCGACGGCAGAACCAATAGCTTCCCAAGTTACGCCATTGTCGTAACTGATGTACCAGACTCCGTTTTCTATTTTTAGCTGTGGACATATACCATCTTTACCATCCTTACCGTCTTTACCTGTCGCCTGGCCGATAATCTCCCATGTTTTACCTTGGTCGTAAGATACCATCCAGTAACCGTTTTCTATCTTCATCAAAGGAATGACGCCACCGCCTTCTCCTTGTTGACCCTGTTCTCCTTGATCACCTTTGTCTCCTTTTCTACCTTCCGCCAAAACCATTTGTCCGTTTTCGTCGAGAAGCCATTCTCCATTAAGAGTCCAATAGTGCAAACTATCTTCCGCAATCTTCACACCGATTATAGGGATAAAGGGTGTGCCGGTAGTGTCAGTCAAAACTCCGTCTTTTCCATCTTTACCGTCTTTTCCATGATGCAACTCAACAAACTCGCCATCTGTGAATGATATTACATATCCGTCTTGCATTTTATATACATTGGAGATGTTGACTTTCTTGGCTTGTTCCTGAAGCAGTTTCTTGATGTTTTCAGAATTCTTGTTGATAGTGTTGCACAATTCTTCAAGTTCTGTAAATCTATCCTCGAGTCTGTATAATCTGTTTCTGTCTGAGATGTCGTCTCTTTCTTCGCATCCAGCGAAAATGGATAATCCCAATACGAAAGGGAGAATCTTTGCTATTTTATTTAGTCTCATAATCAAATCCTATTTAAAGTTGAATCCAGCTAAAATCTGAAAACTTCTGTTCTTTAATTGTTTATATCCAAGTTCGATGCTGTCATCTCCATAGATGATATCCTTCTTGTCAATCTTATAAAGTCCCAAGTCGTATGTGAATCCGATTTGGACTTTTCTTACTACGAAGTCCACTCCGAATTTCACACCCGCATCAAAACGTCCGACTGCACCTTCTTTTAAAAGGTCAAATTCATGTTCCGATTTGAATAGGTCATTTGCAGCAGGAGAATCAGAGACCTTTGTTTTTAGTTTGGCATGTACCGCACATGCTATATATCCACCGGCTTTATATGTCACGTTTAGAGATTCTCGTCCTTGTCTGTAGCACATCAATGCTGGAATTTCCAAATAGCATAGCTTGCTCTGACTTGGTTCGAAGTTTTTTAGTCTATAACCTTTTTCATTGCAAAACAGTCCAATTTCAGAAAACACTGCTTTCTCTCCAAACCAGATTTGATCAACGACTCCGCAAGTGAATCCGTACATGTGCGCGGAAGATACACCGTATGATGTCGCTTTGGATGTGCAGGCTCCAAAGCGGAGTCCCAAGACGTTTTTGATTTCACCATCTGATGAAGCGGCTTCATTGTTAGATGCGAAGAAATCAGAGTCATAGTCATCTGATTTAGATTCTGTCGACGGTTTTACAGACTGCGCTTGTGTCTGTTGAACTGCAGGTTTGGCAGAAGCCTGTTGAATTGCTGGTTGTGTGGCAGGTTTACTTTCGTAAGATTTGGGTTCTTCCGGAGCAACAACTTGTGACTCAACTGGTTCGCTTTCTGCTTTGGTAGATGTCTCTGTATTATTGTCGACAGGCGTAAACGAGATATCCATCTTTTCCTCTTGTGCAGAAGCAAACAAAATATTAAGTATGGTCAAAGCCGATACAAAAAGTTTCTTCATAAAAATAGTCTTTTTTCAATCCTTTTCCTTTTTGATTATTTCGCATACCGTACAAAACGAGGTTTTTCCGTGTGTTCATAATCAATTATCACTTTGCAAAAATAGTTAATTATAGTAAAAAGCAAACCGTATAATTGTTAAAAAAACTAAAAACATGTGGATTGTTGAAAAGTCAATCAGAATTGGCTGAAAATGTTAAAAAAGTCACTTTTTTGTGTGAATCTCTGTTCTTTTTGTCTGCAAATAGGTGTAAATATGTATGTTTGTAATTATTATCAACAAAAAAACTTACTGCCATGAGACGTTTGAAAGCTTTTTTGATAACATTTCTTATCCATCTCATATTTATAAATATGATGGCAAATGACATCCCTCAATCTTATACTACTTCGATAGAGGGAATGGCTGAATATGCGAAAGCAAATGGTGGCTCAACCAGAGAAAAACTGTTGATTATACAACAGTGGATGTCTGAGAATATGGTATATGATATGGAAAAGTATAAACAAATAACCAGTCAGTCAAACAAGGCATTAAAGAGTGGTGCTCACCAAAAAGCAACGTCTCTGGAGACTCTGATTAAGAGGAAAGGTGTGTGCGAAGATTTTGCTCTTCTTTTCGCTGTCATAGCGAGAGAAATGGGAGTTGATATGTTTGTTGTGACAGGTTCTTCCAGCAGAGGCGGAGCGCATGCGTGGTGTGCGTCTGTGATAGATAATGAACCATATTTATTTGATCCGACGTGGGCAAGTGGCAGTGTGAATGAAGAAACAGGGGAATATTTCAAGAAGTTGAACATGGATTATTTTATGGTTTCTCCAGATAAGATCCACCATATTCCGGTAGATCCATTGTGGCAGTTCAGTGAACATCCGTTAAAATACCACCAGACGGAGATTGACAACTCCGTCGCCGAGAAGGAATCTCCATATTTCAATTGGAGGGATACATTTGAAACTTATATTAAGATGGATACTCTGCATAAAGCGGAATCCTCGTTTAGGAGAGGAATTCGAAATGGAACGCCAAATGCGGATATCGCTTCTGATCTTGCTTGTTTTGCTATGTATATTACCAATATCCGATTCTCAAACATTCGTGTGGAATTGAATAATGTCATAAATCAAATCGATTCAGGAAGTGGACGATGGGGTAACGATTCTAAGGCGAAGACTGCAATACAAAACGTAGAGAATCAGATTGTTGAATGTGAGAATAATATGAACAGTGTAAAAGCTGTAGATGATTTTTACCAGAAAGAGATAAATGTTTATTTGAAATACATCGCAGATTTAAAAAGAGAGGTCTCACGTTGTAAGATGAAATTGGAAAAACAAAAGAAGGAGGATGACAAACGCTCTTCCAAACGACAAAGTGAAATGCAACTTTTCAATTTCACGCAATAATATTGGATTTTTATAAGCTAAGGTTTAAAAATGAAAAAAGTCAGTGAAAACTGACTTTTTCGAGCCTCTTGTCGGATTCGAACCAACGACCCCGAGATTACAAATCACGTGCTCTGGCCAACTGAGCTAAAGAGGCATAAGGACAAGCTTTACAACAAGCCTTATTAAATATGTATAGATTGTGTTACAATCTTTCGAGCCTCTTGTCGGATTCGAACCAACGACCCCGAGATTACAAATCACGTGCTCTGGCCAACTGAGCTAAAGAGGCGTAAGGACAAGCTTTTTCAAACAAGCCTTATAAATATGTATAGATCGCTTACAATCTTTTTGAGCCTCTTGTCGGATTCGAACCAACGACCCCGAGATTACAAATCACGTGCTCTGGCCAACTGAGCTAAAGAGGCAAGTGGGAAAACCTTCTACATCACACCGCTACGACCGACTTACCCTTGCTGCGTTCAAACCCTGGGGGATTCGAAGGGAGCTGGTTGTGTAGCGCTTTCCCGAGTGCAAAAGTATAAACTATTTATCACACAGCAAGTGTTTTCTGCTTTTTTTTTGCTAAAAGTTGCTTATTTCTCTATGTATTATGCAAATATAAAATCAAGTTGTGCTACAAATTGATTAAAAAAATGATTTGCTGTCTCAGTTTCGAGATTAGAATGTTGTGGCTCACTTTTCAATGATAAGCCTAAACATGTGTTTTGGAGCAGGTTTATGTAAAAAGAAAGAAATTCTATATTTGGAGCCGATAGTATTGCATATATACTATTGCACTGTATTTTTATTAGTGTATTTGTCGTTTTG
>CACZOA010000011.1 GCA_902782665.1 uncultured Bacteroidales bacterium | reverse complement strand
GTGCGAAGGCATTGCTTAACGCTCATTTCAATCCAAAGGCTGCAGAGATAGCATTTGAGGATTATAAGGCTGGAGACAAACTTGTTCCTTTCAAGGTCGTTGCTGAATATAAGGGTACTGACCTTGTGGGTATGAAATATGAGCAGCTTCTTCCTTGGATCACTCCAGAGAATGCTGATCAGGCATTCCGTGTAATCCCTGGTGATTATGTCACTACAGAAGACGGTACTGGTATCGTACATATCGCGCCTACATTTGGTGCTGACGACGCCAAGGTTGCCAAGGCTGCAGGTATTCCACCACTTCAGTTGCTCGACAAAAACGGCAATCTTCGTCCATCAGTGGATTTGACTGGTAAATTCTACCTTCTATCAGATCTTGATGACGAATATGTGAAGACTCATATCAATGTTGATGAATACAAGCAGTTCGAGGGTCGTTTCGTGAAGAACGCATACGACAAGAACTTGACAGATAAGGATGAGACTCTCGACGTCGCTATCTGTATGCTTATGAAGGCTACAAACAAAGCGTTCAAGATAGAGAAACATGTCCACAACTATCCTCACTGCTGGAGAACAGACAAGCCAGTGCTTTACTATCCACTTGACAGCTGGTTCATCAAGTCGACTGCAGCAAGAGAGAGAATGATCGAGCTTAACAAGACAATCCTTTGGAAGCCAGAATCAACAGGTACTGGACGTTTTGGAAAGTGGCTTGAGAATTTGAACGACTGGAATCTATCTCGTTCAAGATATTGGGGAACTCCGCTTCCTATTTGGAGAACAGAAGACGGTGCAGAAGAGAAATGTATCGGTTCACTAGAGGAGTTGATGGCTGAGATTGACAAGTCTGTCAAAGCAGGATTCATGAAGTCTAATCCATGGCCTAACTTCAAGGTTGGAGATTATTCAAAGGAGAATTACGATCCTAAGAATATCGATCTTCACCGTCCATACGTTGACAATATTATTCTTGTCAGCGACAGTGGCAAACCGATGAAGAGAGAGACTGACTTGATCGACGTATGGTTTGATTCAGGTGCCATGCCATTCGCACAGATGCACTATCCATTTGAGAATAAGGATGTTGTAGACAACGGTGAGTTCTACCCAGCTAACTTCATCGCAGAGGGTGTTGACCAGACACGTGGATGGTTCTTCACTCTTCACGCAATCTCAACAATGGTGAAGGACAGCGTCGCATTTAAGGCTGTTATCTCTAATGGACTTGTGCTTGACAAAAACGGAAACAAGATGAGTAAGCGTTTGGGCAATGCAGTTGACCCATTCGGCGCTATCGAAAAATATGGTTCCGATCCACTACGTTGGTATATGATCACTAACGCGTCGCCTTGGGATAACCTAAGATTCGACGAAGAGGGTGTTGATGAGGTCAGAAGAAAGTTCTTCGGCACACTTTACAACACATATTCATTCTTCGCTCTATATGCGAACGTAGACGGATTCGACTACTCTCAGGCAGAGGTTCCAATGAACGAGCGTCAGGAGATCGACCGTTGGATCATTTCACTTTTGAACACATTGGTAAAGGATGTAGACGCTGCATATTCCGACTACGAGCCAACTAAGGCAGGTCGTGCAATCTCTACATTCGTTTGCGATAACTTGTCTAACTGGTATGTTCGTCTTTGCCGCAAGAGATTCTGGGGTGGTGAGATGACAAAGGATAAACTTTCTGCATACCAGACACTTTACACATGTCTTGAGACAGTGTCACGACTTATGGCTCCTATCTCGCCATTCTATGCAGACAGAGTATTCCTTGATCTTAACGCTGCAACAGGTAAGGATAAGAGTGAGAGTGTTCATTTGGCTAAATTCCCAGTTGCAGACGAAAAGTTGATCAACAAGACTCTTGAGGAGAGAATGCAGCTTGCTCAGGATATCTCTTCAATGACACTTGCTCTTCGTAAGAAGGAAAACATCAAGGTTCGTCAGCCACTTACTCAGATCATGGTGCCTATTCTTTCTGATAATGAGCAGGAGAATATCGAGGCAGTCAAGGATTTGATTATGAACGAGGTTAACGTTAAGGCAATCAACTTCGTTACAGATGCTTCTGGAATCCTTGTCAAGAGAATCAAGCCAGACTTCAAGAAACTTGGACCTAAGTGTGGCAAGAACATGAAGACTGTGGCTCAGATGCTTACAGAGTTCTCTCAGGAGCAGATCGCTGAGTTGGAGAAGAACGGACAGTATACACTTGATGTCGCAGGTGCGTCTGTAGTTGTGGAGAAGGGCGACGTGGAGATTCTTTCAGAGGATATTCCAGGATGGTTGGTTGCCAACAATGGTCAGATCACAATTGCTCTAGACGTGACAATTACAGATGAGTTGAAGGAAGAGGGTATAGCACGTGAGTTTGTCAACAGAATCCAGAACATCCGTAAGTCTTCAGGATTCGAGATCACAGACAAGATTCTTGTTGAGATTGAGAAGAAGGCAGAGATCAACGCTGCTGTTGAGCACTTCGCACAGTATATCGCTTCACAGGTATTGGCAAACGAGGTTAAACTTGTTGATTCAATCAGCGGTGCAACTGAACTTGACTTTGATGATTACAAGGTAAATGTCAAGGTCGTAAAAGCGTAAGTTGATGATTTGAGACCGTGAAAACGGTCAAACTTAAATATTAGCCTACAGTATTGGGGTTGTCGTAAAGACAAGTTCACTACTGTAGGCTTTTTTTATGATTTTTTAATATCTAATAAAATAGATGATGCCTAAATACGATTATCTTTGCATCCTAAAATCAGGACTATACTATGAAACGAATACTTTTCTTTCTATTCATACAGCTATCTGCCATTTTTTCTCTTATGGCAGACGACGGAGGTACAACTAATGTAGAGGATTGGACATACGGCAATATCTATGTGAAAGAGCCAAACGACAAAATTGCATTGGAGAAAGAGTTGATGGTTTGCTCTATGGACAGCATTACTGCTATTTTTGTCTTCAAAAACACTACAGATGACACGGTGACTGTAGACTGTGCATTCCCGATTGATGTTGTGCTTCCTTATACTATAGAAAATGTCAAGGAAAATGAGTATGAATTATGGAGATGTTACTCATTCCGTGTTTTAAGGATGTTGTTGGGAACTAAAGATACAATTGATCCAAAAGAAGTTGTTGGTCTGGATGGTTCTATTGCTATAAATGATAGGATAAAGGAGTTGATCCAACAACATGATAAAGAGTTGCGTGTGATGAGTTGGAAAAACTATGTCGGATATATAGATTCTTTAGAATTGGAAAACTCCATGTCTACTAGTTTTAGTGAAAACTCATATATTCCTGAATGCGAGATAGAACAGAATGGACAATTTGTTGATATTCAAAATGTAGGAATCGAGAGCTCCGTCTCTTCAAAAGAGATAAAAATGCAATTTCATTTTCATCATCAACTAAAGTTTTTGCCAAATGCTTATTCCAAAGTGGTCGTAAAATATAGAGTTGAGTCGATGAAACAGAATTACAATGGTGAATATGGTTACACTTATGATATATCTACTGGTGGCACGTGGAAGGGTAATATTCAATCATTTATGGTGGCGACCCTTAATTGTGATATGAAAAGCGTATCCAAGAATTATTTAAATAGCAGTTTTGATTACTTGTGTTGTAACGAGTTGGAACACTGTGGCATATATTATAAAAATAATTATAAACCAGTCGAGGGGGATTATTTTAAGTTCTTTCAGAACTATACTTCCTCGTATGACCATGAATATTTCCCTGAACCAAAGTATGATGAATTAAAATCAATACCATTGAAGGATGTTCGCTCATCATTGTGGATTAATGCCAATGCAGCCATGGACAAGAGTCAATTTACTTCTTGTTCTATTGTGGATTGGAAAAATGCAAAATTAGATTTTACGTTATCTCAAGATGCAATAGGACCATTCATTTGTAATGGCACAAATGGTAACTTTGACACACAAAATGATCTTAATGAGTTCAAAAAAATTCTTAATGAATCAGATAGAGTTTTCGAATCAATAGATGGACGATTTATGACATATGATGAAAAAAAGACTGATTTCTCTACTGATACATCTATATACAATTGCAATTGGATTAAGAAAATCAAACTTAATCGATTTGAGACTGAATCTGATACAATTTCTTATAATTTGTCCAAATATGATATGCGACGTTTCCCATTGTTGTATAATTGGCATCGTATAAACAGTGTTGTAGGGATAAATTATTTTCCAGCTGGAAGATATCGTTTGACTATAGAAGATTGTTTTATGGGAAATAAAAACCAAGATACAACTAAGATCACTGAATTATGGTTTTTACCAATTCCTTCAGATATGGGAGATATGTTAAGACAAGACAAAGAGAGTAAATTCCCTATATTTCAGAATATAATCGAACTTATGAATAGGTCAAAGAATAGTTTCTATACAGGAACACTTATGTCTTATTCTTATTTCAGTGAAGAAATAGATGAAGATGGAATTTCAGACACTGTTTCTGTTTTAGAGCAGGAAGAAGCTACTCCAAAAGTTGTCATATTGAATAGAGAGATCCCGCTATCCGTATTGATAGGTGCATTGATTTTCACTGTGCTCATTATATTGGGATGTGTGTACTGGCAAAAAAAGCATAAAATATAAGAAACTGTTTAAGAATTTATTCAGATTTTCATTTTGTTAAATAAGTATACGAAATCTTAAATAAAGGTTAAAATCGTAATGACGTATATGACGGATTCAATTTAATTGTATATTTACATTGTATAACAAACTACAAATTAAAATCTGAGGCTATGAATAATGAAGAACTACATGCAAACAACAGAAAGTTGTTTGAGGATTTGGATAGCAAGAATCCTGAGTTGTTGAACAAGATTTTGTCGAATGTCGGCAATTTGATGTCATTCAAGGATTTGGCTGATTCAAGTATCGGTGCATTCAACAATTTGATCAATGAGCTTATCAAAAACACTACAGGAAAGACTCAAAATCAAAATAGAGATGTGAATGAGAACAACACTGATGTGGTGATGAAAAAAGACAATTCTTCTCGTTTCACAAGCAGAGTCACAAGTGAGATGGCTTCATCTGATTCAAAAACAAATTTCGCCGGACTTACATATTATAATTACCCATCGTCGAAGATTGATCTTTTTGAGATGTCAGATAAAAATTATTTCTTTGCGTCTCAGTCGTTCTCATATCTTTGTTCATACGATGAGTATGATAGGGTAGACCCTAATTCATCATTCAAAGATGCGTATGTGTTGTCTGTTTTGAAGAGATATTGTGTTGTTCGCGACGGTAAGATTATCTTCTTCAACGACAATTTCAACGATGGACACTCTCCATTCTATTGTCAGAAAGAAGGTTTCCAGATCATAACAAATAAACCAGTTATGGGTAGTGGTGATTCGGCATGGGATTATTACGTTCGTGAGGATAATTCCGTCGCCCTTTATAATAAGGCAGAAATGGCGGTTAACAAAGCAATTGAGCTTTCTATGAAGAATCCTTCTCATTTGTATCTCGTTGCACAGACTTTTGAGGAGATTGAGAGACGATAATTGCTTTTGTCATTATAAATTGAAAATAAATAGGGGAGTATCAAATTCTTGATATTCCCCATATTATTTGTTTGTTGTCTAACTTTATTCTGCCTCCTTGGTCGGATATTCACATTTTGATTTAGACCATAGATATTTGCCAATAATTTGGTAGCAATAACTTATGTAAGGAGACAATGGTGAGTTTGATATGACGCTTCTCGTAAGTATGAACTTTTTACCAAAAATCTTTTTAGTTGATTTTTTATGGTCAGCGAAATACTTTGGAAGAGGAAACTCTGAATTGACGAGGAAGTAGGCATATTTCAATGCACCAGTGTTATCCAATGGCTTCAAATCCTTATCCAAAATATATTTGTCTAACTCATCAGTCGTATGAGCCACATGACAGATGCCTAAATCACGATACATAGTACATCCCAATAAGATAACCGGCTTGTTAGCGTAGGCTGCTTCAAATCCAACTGATGATCCAAACACAATGATTTTATCTGAGTTGTCGATCAGAGTGTATGTGCTAATCTTTGAACTTGCAGGGATGATAGTCACATTCTTATACTGGTTTAATTCGTATAGACACTTGTGATATTTGTATTTCACGTTGGTCAAATTAGGATGAATTCTTAGATAAAAATGAATATCTTCATTATCCTTGAATTTCTCAAATATATATTTGATACCAGTCAGTTGGTTTGGGAAAAGAGATAGTCTTGCAAATTTCTCTCCCAAAGAGGCGAATTCATCTTCTGAACTATTGAAAATAGAGATGTTTATTTTTGATTTATCCCAATCATCAGGAAGCAGACCTATGCTCTGATTCTTAGTGTATGCCACCTTATCTCCGCTGACAATAGCATTTCTTCTTTTATCGAAGAATCGTTTGGCTGTAGCGATTCGTTCTTCCTTACTTTTTCCTTCAGATTCCCATAATTCATTAATCATTAAGGTGTTGACGTCTGGGTCGTGAGGAAGGTTATTGTTGAAAATCTTTTTGTTGATTCTATTTTCTTCGTTGTAGCCAACTTCGTATGTTTGGAATGGCATACCTTTGTTGATACACAAATCAACAATCGGACGATTACAAATCAATCTGCCGTTAAAGCATGATACAGAATCTGGATGCAGTTGGTTGATAGCTTCATCCACCAAATCAGTTGTCCTTGCACTCATGAAAAGGTATCTGTTCATGAATTCTCTGAACTCATCATCAATAAGTGGATAAAGGTTTCTGCTTAATGTAAGATATGAAGAAACCGCAGCAAGACCGATATGTGCTCCTTTGTGTGTTATCTCCTTGATATCCTCTACAGATTCGTATTTAAGACCTTTCGCAAACTGCTCAAAATCAACCATGTCTGGTTTTAAAAATTGAGATATTGGTATTGGTTTGATTTCGTCTTTGTGTGTGATATGTCTGTGAAAATAGTGCTGGTAACTAACACATGCCTTGCAGACTTTCTTGTCGCCATAGCAATTGTAGATACAGTTTTTTATTGCTTTCCCATCACAGTAGACGAGATCTATATTGTTACCTTGTTCAGCTAAATCCTCTGCATTATCCAGAACAACAGAATAGTGGTCTGGGATAAAACACATAGTTTTAAACGGAGTGAATATTGTGTAATGCTTTGATGAATTACTTTTCATTGCTTTATTTTGATATTCAAATGTTATGCAAAAATAATAAAAAAAAGTGATTTTGTTTGTCCTTAACGAATTAAGTGTCTTTTTATGATTTGAGATATTTGCTTTAACTTATGTCGAAACTGATTTTTGCGAAAAAAATGCAGATTATCTATATATTTTTGCTAATTTTGCGAAAATATAAACTGCTATTTATATGACTGGAAGAATTTTTGCGAGCATACTTGCATCATTGTCTGTCTCTATGATGTTGGCTGGGGAATATCCTACCAAAATTGTTGGAGGCAAACCTTACTATGAATATTCGGTGGCAAAGAGCGAAGGTTTCTATTCGATTTCCAAGAAGTTCGGTGTCACTCAGGCAGAGATACAGGAGGCGAACCCTCAGACTAAGAATGGTCTGAAGGAGGGCGAGCATTTGCTTATTCCAAAGAAGAATACTCAGGGTGTGATGCATAAGGTGCAGAAAAGTGAGACTTTGTTTTCGCTTAAGCAGAAATACGGTCTGACTTACGATGATCTTTATGAGGCAAACCCTTCATTGAAGACTCGTGGTTTGATTGAAGGTACAAGCATTCGTATTCCACAGAAGAAGGAACTTGTGGCCCGTCGTAACAAGGCAGAAAAGGAGGCTTCCGAACCAGTTAAGAATACTCCTGCTCCTGTTGTGACTAAACCAGTGGAAAAAACACCGTCGACAGCACCATCTACTACTCCTGCTCCATCGACAGCTAATACTGAGACAAAACGTCCTAATTTCGCTGCTCATGAGGTGAAGAAGGGAGAGACACTTTATAGTATAAGCAAACAACATAATGTGTCTGCGGATGAGATCGTTAAGCTTAATCCGGATGCTAAAGAGGGTGTGAAAATCGGTCAGATCCTTATTATTCCGCCTACATACGCTAATACAACTGCTCCAGTAGACAATACTACTAAGAAAAGTGAGTTGAAGACTCATATTGTAAAGAAAGGAGAGACAGTATATAGCATTTCAAAACAATATGGTGTCAGCCAGGATGCGTTGATTTCAAGAAATCCAGGAATCGACAAAGAACTTCAGGAGGGCAAGATGCTTATCGTTCCACCTGTATTCCAAAGCAACTCGTTTGTTGAACCTGAGCAGAACCATGCACCGTCGCATAAGATTCATATTGTAAAGCAGGAAGAGACAATTTTTGGAATCTGCAAACAATATCAGATCACTCAGGAGGATTTGATCAAGGCTAATCCTGATGTCGCTAACGGTTTGATGGCAGGCAAAATATTGAGAATACCTTTGAATTCTACAGAAATTGCTGAGATAAACACAGCCGATTCTATCAGCACTTCGCTTGAGAAGGTTTTCAATTCCGAGCCTAAAACATCGATTGAATGTGCACTTGCATTGCCATGGAATTTTGCCAAGGTAACAGAAACCAGCAAGATAGATGCAAATACTGAAAAGTTTATCGAATTCTACAATGGTATGCTTCTTGCAGCCGACACATTGCGTAAGACTGGTTTGAACATCAATCTTCGTGTTTACGATTCTGGTAAGACAGATGCGGAGGCTCAGACTCTTGTCTCGTATAACGAGTTGAAGAATATGGACTTCATCATCGGTCCTGCTTATCAGTCGCAGATCAAGACTATGGCTGATTTCGCGTTGGCAAACAATGTGAAGCTTGTCATTCCGTTCACTTCCAAATCAGATGAGGTGAAGAGTAATGCAAGTGTGTTCCAGATAAACGCACCTCAGAATGAAAGCGCAGCCGACGTCGCTTTGCAGATAGCTCAGAATTTCAAGGACTACAATATAGTAATTGTATCGTTCTCTGATCCTAAGTATAATGATAAGGCGGTTTGGGCTGACACTTTGAAGTTCACTCTTGATGCGATGGGAGTCAAGAACAAAGATGTCGTTTTCTCTAATTATACAGAGTTGAAGAAGACGGTGGATAAAAAGAAAAAGAATTTGATTTTCCCAGTGACAACCAACCAGGTCGCATTGAACCAGATTCTTCCTATCATCAACATGTTGAAGGCTAAAGACACAGAAATTGCGGTGTTCGGATTCAATGAATGGCAGAACTACAACAGTATCAGCAAGGAGTTGTTCCATTACGACACTTATTTCACATCTCCGTTCTTTATCGATTTCAAGAGCGAGGAGACAATCAAATTCTTGAGAAAATACCGTGCATATTATAATGCGGAGCCAACTAATTCGCATCCTATGTATGCTATCCTTGGATATGACATGATGATGTATTTCTGCGAGTCGATGCAGAAGTATGGACACGATTTCGAGTGGGCGTTGGATAAGATCGCACCGTCTACATTGCAATCTGATTTCAAATTCAATAGAGTAGGAGAGACGGGAGGATTTATCAATTCACGTCATTTCATCATAGAGAACAGCGAGACTAACGGCTGCAAAATGTTTGCTAAATAAATATGAGAGTAGCCAAAATCATAGTTTCATCATTGCTTGCTGCGACGTGTTTGTTCTCATCGCAGGCTCAGGAAAGACGCAATTTCGAGCAGGAGGTTGCGGTCGGAGTCTCTGGCGGTGTCAATATGTCACAGGTGAGATTCTTGCACAACAATACTTCATATACCAGTATGATCGGCGACCAATCGCTTCTAAATCAGCGAGGTATGACAGCCGGTGTGAATGCTCTTTATATCGCTCAGAATCATTTCGGTGTGTTCTTGGAGTGCAATCTTACGCAGAAAGGTTGGTGTGAGAAATTCAGAGCGAGAAATGGTCAGACAGAAAGATTGGTCGGTTCAGACAATGTGGATTTCAATGGTGTTGATTTGGACAGAGAGTTGACCTATATCGATATTCCATTGCTTGCACATATATATTTTGGCAGAAAAGCAAGAGCCTACGTCAATTTCGGGCCACAAGTCAGCTTCCTGATAAAAGAGAAAGATAAGACAGTGGTGTCAGAGCTACAGAAGCAGACACTGACGTTGAGAGACCCTCGCGTCAACCCGGATATTGAAACAAGCAAATATGATCTTTCTCTATGTGCCGCTATAGGTTTTGATTTGCATTTGGAAAAGGCACATCCGATGTTGGAGATACGTTGGAATTACGGTACCCATGATTTGTATGAATGTGGAAAGATGGAGCTTTTCCAGAGAACCAGCACACATAATTTGGCTTTGGTATTGAAATTTATGATGCCAGTGGCACATTTTTACAGCAATTAACGGCTGGAAATGCTTAAAAGTTGTTAAAAAGCATTACCTTTGCCGAAATATTTAGAAAATAAGATAAAACTATATAACGATGGCAATATTTGTAAATGAAGTCAGCAGAACATTCGGTGAGTACCTTTTGATACCGGGACTTACAACAAAAGAGTGTCTGCCTACAAATGTGTCTTTGAAGACACCATTAGTAAAATTCAAGAAGGGAGAGACATCTAAGATCACACTTAACATTCCTTTCGTGTCGGCAATCATGCAGGCTGTTTCAGATTCAGGATTGGCAATTGAGTTGGCACACAATGGTGGACTATCGTTTATATTTGGTTCACAGCCAATCGCGTCGCAGGCTGATATGGTAAGAAAGGTAAAGAATTTCAAGGCTGGTTTTGTAGTTTCTGATTCTAACCTTAAGCCAGACAGCACACTTGCTGATGCTTTGGCGTTGATTGAGACAACTGGTCACTCAACAATCGGTGTGACTAGCGACGGAACTCCAAACGGACAGTTGCTTGGTATCCTTACAAGCCGTGATTACCGTGCTGACAAGGAGGACCTTTCAAATCCAGTGAAGAATTATATGACTCCATTTGAGAAGTTGGTAGTAGGAAAGTATGGAATGACTCTTTCTGAGGCTAACAAGATCATCTGGGAGCAGAAATTGAATACATTGCCAATCATCGACGACAACCAGAAGTTGATGTATTTCGTGTTCAGAAAGGATTACGATTCACATCGTGAGAATCCAAATGAGTTGTCGGATGGCGACAAGAAACTTCTTGTCGGTGCTGGTATCAACTCACGTGACTACAAAGAGAGAGTCCCTGCATTGGTAGAGGCTGGAGCAGATGTTCTATGTATCGACTCATCTGATGGTTTCTCTGAGTGGCAGAAAGACACTATCGCATGGATCCGTTCTCAGTACGGTGATTCAGTTAAAGTTGGAGCTGGAAACGTAGTAGACGCAGAAGGTTTCAGATATTTGGTTGAAGCAGGTGCAGACTTTATCAAAGTTGGTATCGGTGGCGGTTCAATCTGTATCACACGTGAGCAGAAGGGTATCGGTCGTGGTCAGGCTACAGCTCTTATTGATGTTTGCCGTGCTCGTGACGAATATTTCAAGGAGACAGGTATTTACGTTCCTGTTTGTTCAGACGGTGGATTAGTTCATGACTATCACATGGTTCTAGCTCTTGCAATGGGTGCTGACTTCTTGATGATGGGTCGTTATTTCGCACGTTTCGACGAGTCTCCAACAAAGAAACTTACAATCGGAAACCGTATTGTTAAGGAGTATTGGGGTGAAGGTTCAAACAGAGCAAAGAACTGGCAGCGTTACGATATGGGAGGAGCCGCAGCACTTAAGTTTGAGGAAGGTGTTGACAGCTACGTTCCATACGCAGGTAAGATGAAAGACAATTTGCGTGTCACTCTAGGTAAGATAATCGCAACAATGTGTTCATGTGGAGCAATCACAATCCCTGAACTACAGAAGAATGCCAAGATTACACTTGTATCATCTACATCTATCATCGAGGGTGGTGCACACGATGTGATTTTGAAAGAGACACAGCAATAATTCTTAATTAAAAATTAAGAGTTAAGAGATAAGAATTGGAGACGTTGCTATGTAGCGTCTCCTTTTTTGTTTAGTAAATTAATGCATTTGTATTGGTCGAATAAGGATTGTTAAGGGCGGAACGCCCTAACTCCGATCTCTTCTGCGAGTTCGCAAGAACGAGCAGTAAAAATTTAAATCTTCTGTTTTATATGTCAATCTATCTATATTTGTTTTGCTATATAGTCAGTTAAAAGTTTTCATAATTCATCAATAATCCTATTTTTGCAATATTAATTTGATGGCAAGACATTCCGTCGAACATAATAAAATTTGCCTATGTACCAAGGAAAACATAAATGCGAGACATTAAAAGCAATTCGTAAGCGGATAGCAGACGCTAATGAAATTCCATACGAACCAGTGGTTTGTACGCACCAAGGCGACTGTATGGGTACATGTCCTGCGTGCGAGTCGGAGATGCGTTATATTGAGGATCAGCTGAACATACGTAAAATGGCTGGCAAGGCAGTAAAGATTGTTGGTTTGGCGACGGCGATGTCTATGTCTGCGTGTAATATTACAGATAGTGTTTCAATACTTCCTGATGAATTAAATCAAAAAGAATTAGTTTATGACTATATCGGAGACAGAGAAGGAGAAACTCCGTTTATTCCTATAGAGGATGAAATATGTGCTGATTACAGTGTTCTTTTTGATACATTGGAACATGCTGTAGCTCCAGATAGTCTTGCATTTTATTTTATATTTAATGTACATTATAAAGAAGCCGCAATGGTTGAAGGAATTGAAGGTACGGCCACGATTTCTTTTATTGTTGAGAAAGATGGATCAATTTCAAATGTTGCGGTTAAAAAACCTCTATATCCATGTTTAGACGAAGAAGCTGTTCGTGTGGTGAAGGGAATGGAGAAGTGGAAACCTGCAATGTGTAATGGCAAACCTGTACGTTCAAAGTTCCATGTGCCAATATTTTTCAGGTATGAATCATTAGGATTTTTTGTCCCTCGAAAAACGTTTGATCATTGCAATATCAATATTCCAGACGATCGAGATTTAAGTTTTGTAAGAGTAGAGAAGCAGGCGGAATTTCCAGGTGGAAAAAAGGCCTTGTTTGATTTCTTAAAAGAAAATTTAGTCTACTCAAAATCTGATTTAGAAGAGCTGGACTCTTATTATTTATATGATAATCAGTTTGATTTTGATGATATTGGTAGATTTTGGGTTTGCAGTGATTTGAAGGAAAGACGTTGTAATACTATCTATGCTGATGACATGCCTTTGGATACAGGCAAGTATTATAGTGTCATTGTGGAGTTTGTTGTAGAAAAGGACGGATCTTTGTCAAATATACATTCATCTTGTGATGATAAATTATTAAGAGAAGAGGCCTTTCGAGTCGTTAAAAAGATGCCGAAATGGAAGCCTGGAACAATTAGGAATACAGCTGTCAGGTCAAACTTTAAATTGCCTGTCCTTTTCAAGTTAGATGAGTGATATAGAAAAATAGTTGATAATCAATACGAAATAAAAGAATCTTATGAACCATGGAAAACCAATATGTGATACATTAAAATCCATCCGCAAACAGATCGCTGATGCCAACGACATCCCATATGCTCCTATTAAATGTGCACTTGAGGAAGATTGTCTTGGCACATGCCCTACATGTGAGTCGGAGATGCGTTATATAGAAGATCAGCTGAACATACGTAAAATGGCTGGCAAAGCTGTGAAGATTGTTGGGCTGGCGACGGTGATGACATTGGCATCGTGCAATGATGTTCAACATCCTCAGCCACAACCATCTGCTGAAAACATTCCCGTCGACACAGTGGAATTGATCCCAGAATCCGCAGATTCTTCATTTGAAGCAGCAAGTGAACCTATAGATACACCACCGCCTACGCCGCCAGCACCATTTGTTGTATGTCCTGGGTATCACCCGTCTAAAGAGGAAATGGATTCCTGGGATGCAATAGATGAAGCACGAGAAGATACGGCGATTTTTTCAATAGTAGATCAAAAAGCTCAATATCCTCAAGGGAAAGACTCGCTTATGACATTTATTAAGAATAATTTAGTTTATCCTAGCGATGGGGGTGTTCAGGGACGAGTGATTGTAGGCTTTGTTGTTGAGAAAGACGGCTCTATTACCAATGTTGATATCGTTCGAAGTGTTCATCGCTCATTGGATGAAGCGGCTATCAATGTTGTGAACAAGATGCCAAAGTGGATTCCTGCGACGAATAAGGGAAAAATTGTCAGAAGCAGATTATATTTGCCTATCTTGTTCAAAATATAAATGAGCTATAGGCAAATGCTTAATGAAAACTGTTTATGTGATTTTTCTAAATTCATCATTTCTCCTATTTTTGTATAAACTAACCTTAATACAAAGATTTAATGTACAAGGGAAAAATAAAATGTGAAACATTAAAGTCTATTCGTAAAAGAATTGCAGATGTAAATGATATCCCGTACGAACCAATAGTATGCAAACATCAAGGCGACTGTATGGGCACATGTCCTGCGTGCGAGTCGGAGATGCGTTATATTGAAAATCAACTGAATATACGTAAGCTGGCCGGCAAGGAGATAAAGATAGACAGACTGGCATCTGATTTAGTTTGTACTGAAAAAGAACATATTACAGGTAAACATGGGACAGTAGTTGTTGAATTTATTGTGGAAAGAGATGGCTCTATATCATACATAGAAGTCGTACAGGGTATAGATCCTATATTTGATGAAGAGGCAATCTTTATTATTCAAAAGATGAATAAATTTAAGCCAGCTCTGAATAATGATGGCAGACCTTATAGGTCTAGGTTCAGATTACCCATTTTATTTGATTTATCTGAAAAATAAATTAATATGTACAAAGGAAAAAAGACATGTGAGACATTAAAATCCATCCGTAAACAGATTGCGGATGCAAATGAAATTCCATACGAGCCAAGAGTGTGTACACATAAAGGCGATTGTATGGGTACATGTCCTGCGTGCGAGTCGGAGATGCGTTATATTGAGAATCAACTGAATATACGCAAGATGGCTGGCAAAGCTGTGAAGATTGTGGGCTTGACAACGGTGATGACGATGGCTTCAAGTGTCGCGGCTAGCAATGAAACTGAGATTTCTAATGATTTTAAGCAGGAAGAATCAGTGGCGTCTAATAAATCAATCTTAGAAAATGATTCTTCTAAATATATTACGATAAAAGGTGTTGTCAAAGATGAGAAGAATACACCTCTGCCATTCGTCAATGTAGTGATTGAAGGAACTGCAATTGGTACGAACACAGATATGGACGGTTACTACGAAATAGAGGTGCCAGAGCATGCAGTTCTTGAGTTTTCTTCCATTGGATATATGAATAAAAGTATAAAAGCCACTAATAAAACGTCAAATGTATTGAATGTGACTTTATTAGATGACGAAGAATCTTTAATGGGTGATATTATTATTGTAAAAGGAAGATTTAACCGAATGTATTCACGTAAACCAGTAAAAAAATGTACAAAGGAAAAAAGACGTGTGAGACATTAAAATCCATCCGCAAACAGATAGCGGATGCCAATGATATTCCATACGAACCAAGAGTGTGTACACATAAAGGCGATTGTATGGGCACATGTCCTGCGTGTGAGTCGGAGATGCGATATATTGAGAATCAGCTGAATATACGCAAAATGGCAGGTAAAGCGGTGAAGATTGTTGGTTTGGCAACGGTGATGACGATGGCTGCGTGCAATTCTACAAGTAGGGTAGAGAATGAAACAGATTATTTATCGGGAGATACTATTGTTCCTTATGATAATCAGTGTCCATACCCAGAGCCACCTATGCCCTTTAGTCCTATAGAGCAGATAGTCTATTCGGAGGGCGAAGATCTATATGATGATGAAACCTATGCCGAATATCCGGGAGGTATAGACGCTATGATGGAATATTTTGAAACAAATTTATACAATTTAGATACGACAAAGAAAGACAATGGTTTAGATTTGACCGTTGTTGAATTTTTTATCGCAAGAGACGGTTCCACATCTAATGTTAAAATCAGGAAATCTGTAAATCCTGCGTTTGATAAGGAGGTGATTCGAGTCATCAAGATGATGCCAAAGTGGAAACCTGCCACTTACAATGGTGGAGAAGCTCGTTCCATGATTACATTGTCTCTTAACACACTGGCATTAACTGAAGAAAAATCAAATACCAAAAAGCCTTCAAAATGTCCAATAATTACAGATGTGACAGGACTCTTTGAAATTGATACTTTTGGTGAAGGAATAGAAGGTGATATTGATGAAGATCCTATCTTTTATCCCAATGAGGTTAAAGCTGAATTCCCTGGTGGGCAGAAAGCCATGATGGAATTTCTTAAAAAGAATATAGTTTATCCTATGGCAGCACAGGAAGAAGGTATCAGTGGCAAGGTTTTCGTGCGATTTGTAGTCGAAAAAGATGGTATGATAAACCATATCGAAGTCATAAAATCAGTACATCCGCTTTTGGATAAGGAGGCAGTGCGTGTCATTAAAAGAATGCCATGTTGGGCCCCTGGAAAGCAAGCAGAACATAGGATTAATTCTTCTATTATTTTACCTATAGATTTTCGGTTAAACCAGTAATCTTTTATTTTTGTAGGATCAAACCTAATTATAGATAGCTTATGTACAAAGGAAAAAAGACATGTGAGACATTAAAGTCCATCCGCAAACAGATAGCGGATGCAAATGAAATTCCATACGAACCAGTGGTTTGTACACACAAAGGCGACTGTATGGGCACGTGTCCTGCGTGTGAGTCGGAGATGCGATATATTGAGAATCAGCTGAATATACGCAAGATGGCAGGCAAAGCGGTGAAGATTGTTGGTTTGGCGACGATGATGACGATGGCTGCGTGCAATTCGATAAGCACTACAGATAGTTATAATCCTAAATTGGAAGTAGGAGATGAAATGGAAGGAGAAATTGTTGATCGTCGTAGAATAGAGGTGGAAAATCTTCCAGAAAAACCTTTTGTTCCAGTCGAAGATACGGTTTATGCTGAGGGAGAAGATCTGTTTGATGAGATAGTGCATGCTGAATGTCCTTATGACATTGTAGATTTTTTGATAAACAATCTAAACCATCCAATTACGAAGCTAAATCCAGAGACTCCTAACGAGATTCCTGTCGTTGTGATTTTTAATGTGGATGAAGATGGATCAATTTCAAATGTGAGAGTAAAAGACCCTGTACATCCAGATTTTGATAAAGAAGCTATTCGTGTAGTACAGAAGATGGAGAAGTGGACTCCTGCAATGAGTAATGGCAGACAGGTCCGTTCAAAATTTCATGTTACTATTATGTTCCTCAATATTCCTTATCCCGAACCAAATTATCAATCTGATAGTCTTGTTACAACACTTGGGTTGGTCAGATGTGACGTAGATTCTACATCTAGTAAAAAAGAAATGGGTTCAAAATCAGAATCAGATGATGACGACGATGATGATATGATTATGGGTATGATTGTTGGTGAACATCGAGCAGAATTTCCAGGCGGAGATAGAGCTTTACTTGATTTTCTAAAATCTAATTTGGTTTATCCTAAAGCCGCACAAGACTCAAGTATTCAAGGTAGAGTTATTGTTAGATTTACAGTTGAAAAAGACGGCTCTATCACAGATGTTGAAGTCGCACGAAGTGTATATCCAGTTTTGGATGAAGAGGCTGTCCGTGTTGTGAGTATGATGCCGAAATGGCAGCCTGCAATGAGAAAGGGAGATCCTATTCGTAGTAAGTTTTCTTTGCCAATCTATTTCAGATTGGCAGATGAAGAGAAGAAAAAAGATATACAAACAGGTTCGGAATAAAGGAAAAAAGGACAATAAGATTAGCAAATGGAGGAAGGGAGACGTGAGTCCATCAATATTAAAGTATGTGATATGAAAAGAATATTAGGTATTATTTTGTTTTTATTCAGCTTTTGTTTGTCATCTTTAGGAGTGGAAATCACAGAGGTGACGGATCTTTCGAAGATCCATAAAAAAGCAGCAGAAGCGAAAAAGTTTGTGGCTCAAAAAGGCATGAACCAGGATTGGTGTATCTTGATTGATTTTTCTTATAATCTGTTTACCAAAAGAATGTTCATCTATGATCTGAAGAACGGAAAGATAATAGAGACAGCATTGGTAAGCCATGGAGTAGGTGGTGGAAGTGATGCCGACAATGTTGTGTTCAGCAATGTAGAAGGAAGTGGATGCTCGTCGGAAGGAAAATACAGACTAGGAATACGTTCGTATAGCAAATTCGGAGTGCATTACCATTATAAAATGCATGGATTGGAAAGTACAAACAGCAATGCATACAAGCGATACATTGTGCTTCATTCCTACGAATATGCTTACTGTGATAATCCAACCACCGCCAGTTTGGGATGTCCGGTAATATGCGATGATATGATGATTTATCTTGATAAGAAGATCAAAGCTTCCAGCAATAAGAGTATATTGTTGTGGATATTTAAGTAAAAAACTGGATGCGATTAATTATGAATAATGTGCCTGTTGATGTTTGATATATGATTGTGCAGACAATCTTATAATAGTTCAGTCGTATTTTCTTAAATGCACGCCGGTTGGTTACGGTAGAAAGTACAGGTGGAAAAGGACGTCATTTATCGCCCGATTCCACTGCATATTTAAGCGTTTACATAACGATTATAAAACTATTTAAGGTTAACACTTATTTTGCTCGTCATCATCTCATTTTTTGTCATTTGAAGCCATTCCCTTTGGATATGTAATCAAAATCAGTTTGTATAAACCAAACATACATGCATAGAGTAGTGTTTGGAAAAACATTAATGTAACTACATGATATGATGCCGATATACCATTCTTGTTCTTTTTTTTCTGCCACACAACATCTGTAAAAATTAAAAATAGTTAATTGTGTAAAAAAATATAATTTACAGTGTGAGGTGTATTTTATTTTATAGTATTTTTATAGAGTATTATGCTCTGTTTTGTAATAGACAGATGATTACAAAAAGGATTTTAGATTTAGACCAAAGTTTATATGAAATTGATTAAGATATACATCTCTTTTTTGTTGATGATGCTTGGATTTGCAACGTCTTATGCACAAGACAACCGTGCTTTCGATGCGTTGGCAAATGATTTTCCTGAACTTATGAAAAAATTCGGCGAAGAACTTAAAAATGAACACGCAGATTACGTCTTCGCTATTGATGTGTCTGGAACCATGAATAAATATGAGAAAATAGTTGTTCCTGCTTTGAAAAGTTTTTTCCGTTCTGTTCAAGACGGTGATTATGTATCTGTCATCAAGTTTGGAGGTGAGGCAAAGAATGAGCCAAACGGTTTCGGTATCGTAAACTCAGCAATGAGACAGAGTCTTGTCAATTATGCCGACCGTGTGTATGATAAACCAGCGTCGGCGGAAGAACGAAAGAAATTTACAGCCTATACGGATTTACTTAATATGCTTGAATATCTGGAAAAGGATTTGACACGCACAGGCAGAAATAACCTTAAGTTTGTGTTCCTTATCACTGATTTCCTTAATGATCCCGTCGCTGGACATTCAAAAAAACTTCATCTTGACGATTACCGTTCGAGAATAGAGAAGGAGTTGGCTGGAAAGAATATCAAACTTGTTGCTTTGGAATTGCCTAAGATGGGTAGTGGAGAGACGAGTACTGATGATATAATGAACGCATTCTCAATGTTTAAGCCTCAGACAATCCCTGTATCAAACGAACAGGCTTTGCAGAGTTGGTTTGACCAGATGAAGAATGATATCGCTCTTGAGAAATTCAAACAGTTTTTGATTGGTAAAATGACTCAGGAGGCTGGAGCCACAATCAATTCCGTCGACGTGGATATTGACGGACACATGTCGATGACTATGTCGTGGGTTTCAAACGATGTGTTTGATGCGATTACACTCGACTCTCTTTCCATCACCGACCGCAGAATGCATCTTGTGATGGCTGATGAAGATGAGTGTGAAGATCATCCAGAATTGAAATTGCCTCATTTGATGAGTAGCGACGGAAGTGAAGAGTCATTCGTGAATATAGCTCAGATCAGAGGTGATGACGAAGCTTTTTTTAATCCGCATTTTGAGAAGCCTAATGGTAGGTTGAAGGCACACATCTCTTTCAAAGTGCCGTATGAGGCGGAGTTGATCAAACTGATGGGTAAGGATAACCAAACCATTGAGGCAAGCATCGAGTTGCCACAGGAAAATGTATTCTGTCATCCGATGGCATTCAAATGGTACTGCATCATGTGGATACTTATTATTATCTACATATTGAGTGTGATCCTCTGCATAAAGCGTAATTGTAGTGATAAATATAAACTTCGTGGCGAATACACGCTTACTCAAGGAACGAAAAAAATCTGTACAGAAGAGATCAACGGACATGTGAGCAATCTTACAATTGACGTCGAAAAGGCAGAGTGCAATGTCGTCTTCAAACAGAAAAAATATATTTCAAAACTGTTCATTCCGATTCTGCATTGGAGTGTCGAGCCAAAATATGAGGTGACTGTCACCAATTCACAGGAATATAGTCTGAATGGAGGTGATGATTACACGTCAGGCGGTTCATCCACTATAAAATATTCCACTACGATACCATTGCAGATCAGAGATCCACGTGGAGGCAAAGACATCAATCTTGATATTGATGGAAACGTGTGATAAAATTAGAAATGTTGAATTCTAAATGCTAAATTGATTTAAAATAGAAAAAAATACACATAATATATGGCAAGAAAACATATTTTTATCGGCTGTGGAGGCGCAGGATCGAAGACTGTGGCTCTTATCAAGATGAAGGTGTATGAAAGCCTTCAGAATGTCAGTGGCAACCGTAGCAAGGTTGACGTGATGAATGACAACTACCGTTTCATGTTCATTGACACTGACGCCGGAGACATTGACAACCTTAATGAGAAATACCGTACCAAATATGAGAACGGACGTGTGAAAATGCTTTCCACGAACGAGCTTATAAACCTTGGAACACAAAATCCATACGTCATATATCAGAAAGCGAAAGCGGCTCAAGAGATTCAAATCAACAAGCGAATAATTGAAGCTTGTGATGACGAAGTGGCTATGCACATGGATAATCGTGCCTTAAAATTCGGTGCTGGAGCATTCCGTTTGAAATCACGTACCGCGTTCGCCCGTCTTGCCGATCAGTTCTGTGAGAAACTGGTGAAGAATATCCAGGATTTGAATAAGATAGAGGATAACGCTGCCGACAACAACACAGTATGCTACTGGGTCGTTTGTTCAAGTTTGGGCGGTACTGGTTCAGGTATCATCAATGATGTGTTGTATTTTGTGAACATGATGCACAAGGCGACTATCGACGAGGCCGATCCAAAGGTTATCCTTACAATGTATATGCCACAGTGGTATATCGACCACAATGGACGCAACGAGAAGTATCCACGCAATGCTTTTGCTGTGATGTCTGAGTTGGAGGCTGAGATGGCATGGTCAAAGAAACCGGAGACAGCCACATTGTTCCACCGTCTGGCTCTGAACGACCGTTATTCACGTATCAATACATCGCTACCATACAGACCATTTGAAGCGTTGATTCCAGTTGATTTCCAGACAGAAGCTGGAAACAATCTCGGTAATCTTGACAGTATGTATTCAAATACAGCTGAACTTCTTTGTTATCTTCACGATGGTCCTGGAGCAAGAGGTTTCGAGTCGTTCATGGATAACACCCGTGATGGAGAAGTGGCTCCTGGCACAGAGAAGAATTTCTTACTTCCGATGGGATATGTAGCGTTGAAGAAGCCAAGTGCTGATTTTGACGACTATATGAAATGCCGTATTCAGGCTGATTTGCTTGAACATTGTATCCTGGGAAAGTCGGTCAACGACAAGGCGAATAAAGTAGATTTGAATAAGGTTGTCGAGGATCTTATCAAAGACACTATCAATGCATATGTGCTTAATCCTGACGGAGATAACAACTATTTCAGCGAAATCCGCAGTCAGATGACTCAGGCAATCAAGACTAATTTCTCCGAATCTCGTGCCGGAGTAATCGAGGGCGATAAACGAGTTGACAAGTTTGATGCCGGCAAGATGAATTCAGCGGTCAAGAAGACGACGCAGAGTCTTGCTGATGTGATTGACGACCAGGATAATGACGCATTGCAGAAATCCACTCAAGAGGCACTTGAACAAAAGATTTGGTCGTGTGTTGAGGAAATGGTTACAGCTATCGGTCTTCAGAACACTATCGCTGCTGTAGAGAGACTGGATGAAGAGTGCACATCTTTGTTCAACCACTACGACAAGGACAAAGATATGATTCAAGACTCAATCATCGCTGATTTCGCGTCGCATTTGCAGACAAAGAGCGAATTGAACCGTCAGAACACTAAATATGAGAAATCTTCAAGCAGCAAAGAGAAGAGTGATCTTGATTCAGCAAGAGAGAAGGCTGAGGAGAGAACGTTCCTTGAGATGGTTCATATCAACAATAATGCTGATGATATCGCCAATGTTTACAGCGTCTACAAGAGAGGCTTGGAACTTAAACGTGAGATTCTGATTGAAAACAAGATATTTGAACTTATAAAGTCGTTCTGCTATGGTGAAAATGGCTTCTTGGATGTCGTGGCACGTCATTTGAGAGCATTGTCGGAGGCTGCAAAAACCGCATTGTTGAGCGAGAAAGGACCAAAACAGAGCTTCAAGAATCTTGCGGAGACGTTCAGATCAAAGAAAGAGGATATCACTTCCGTCTACTTGCCTAATATATGCGAGTTCGCTAATGGCGACGGTTGGAAGAGAGACAACTTGTTTGCTGAGTATTATGAGAAATTGATTACTCCAGACAAAGAGGCTGTTTCTGGCAATGTACGTGTGCCTACAACAGAGGCTTTGACAGATTTCTTCCATACAATGAAGAACCAGATCGAGGCTGATTTGAAGAGCGCTAATTATATTGTGGAGTCTTTGGATGAGAATGGAGAGGCAACTCTAAAATCTAAGTTCTTTATCAACACAGAACGTAGCGCGGAGAAGACTATCGACGATATTATGAACTTCGCATACAAGGCATTTGGATTGATGTGCCGCAGAAATTCAGCTGTGAATGGATGGTACGACAAGAAATTGCCTGATTTGATCAATGAACTTACTACAGATCAGCTTGATGAGGTGACTAAACGACTTTCTCCAACATTGTTCTTCTCTTACAATATCGGCCAGATGGACGGTGTGCTTGAGCAGAGAGATTTCTGTGTGGCAGACAACAGAGACAATGCAAAGAAGGTGTTTAATTTCCAGGAGTCAAGCTCACAGAAGTTTATTGGCCATAGCAACTCTGAGTTGTTCTACATCATAACTGCCAAAACAGGAATGAATTTCGAGTACTACCGCACTTACCATAATATCAAGTCGGAATACGATAAATGTGATAAGAAAGAGTACTACCATTTCCATCAGGCATTTGCAAGAACAGGTGGAGACGTGGATGAAATCAAGAGTCTGTTGCCAATTGGCGCGTCAAACGCGACTATCGCAATGCTTAAATTGATGATTCTTGGTAATTATGACGAGTCTACAATGAAGAAATTCATAGTGATTCCAGACAAATCATATTTGGAGGGTGTTTATGGACAGACTCCATTCGAGGTGAAAAGCAATTCGGTAGTTTGGGCTACAGACCTGTCGCTTGAAATCCAAGGAGACAAGAAGATCCAGATCAACATTGCTGAGAAGGGACGTAAATACACTCCATGCTACTGCAATCTCTTCTATACAGAGTTGAGCAATGAGTTTGGAAAACGTTATTTGAGCGACCACTACGACAACTTCATTGAACGTTATATGCAGGCAGTCAATGCATTGGATAACAATATATTGGTTCAAGGCTTCAATCAGGCGAAACAGAAAGTTGAGACACTTCTTGATGCCAAATATAGAGATGCACGAGCTGCACAAAGTTTCCAGGAAATGGAGACATTGAAAGAGATGTTGCGTGTGCTTAACGACAAATTCAAGACATTCGAGGATTTCACTTGTAAAGACTGATGACACCTGTTTGGGTAATAAATCTTAATGAGGATATAGATGTTCGCAAGAGGTTGGCGGAAAATCTCCGCAAACTTTCTCGCGAGCAGCGTCACTGTTGGCGTGTGACCAACCTTGCCAATCGTCGATGCGTCGGAGGAATAGAAGACAAAGATTCCTTTGATGCGACAATTGATTATACGGTAAGGGAAGGGCAGCGTATGGTGAACTATTTCCTAGAAAAGGGATTTCCGTTCATCAATCTTCAGGTCTGTATTCTCGGTAATGCGGAAGAAAAACTGACACAGCAGATTTTCCATCTGTTGCCGACAATTCTGGATGAAAAATTCGGAGACATTCTCTCCACTCATCTAAATCGTGGATTAGAGCAGACGGGAATGTTGTGTGTGAAGGAGTCAATCAACCAATCTCACGACTTGCAGCACAAACGCAGATGTGTGAAGTTTCTTGAACAGCTCAATGTTATGATGGCAAAGAAAAAGTTTGCCAGAGTTGTGTTGTATCAGGAGAATCAGTACGTTGCGAACAGATTCTATTGTCAATTGCAAACCAATGAGTTGACAGATTTGTTGTTCCAATATATGTTGTCGGTATACTTCTGTGGAGATAATGATGCCACAGTGTTTGGCAACGATCTCGCCACACAGAATGGCTACTATTCACTTGGCGCGGCATCTGTCTTCTATGATGGCAATGCCCAACATAATATGTATGCTTGGGAAATCCGACGCAATTTATTGAAAGCGATGTTGCGTGACAAAGATCTCGATTATGATTTCATTAATAATGACATAGCAGAAGATGATGAGATAGCGCGTAATGTTGCGAAAGTGAGTGGAAAACTAAAGTCAGGTTGCGATTTGTGCGACGTCTTCAACAAACTTTATGAGAATCCTGATCCACATCCGATCTATGATTTCTACAGATACAATCTGCTTCGTGACTATTTCCAGACATATCTGAAACATCTTCCGTCGACACTGGTGAAACGACATCAGCAGATTTCGTATTCGTTGAGATACAAATCCGTCGACACGATGGTGAAGAATCGTGAAGCAATCTATGAGCGTGCCGCAAGCACAATCCGTGAGTCTGCCTCATATTTTATTGGAAGTTCATACAATCCGGATGTCACTCTGCCTCAGACACTTGCGTATTATGACGCTATTCAGGAAGAGATCTGCAAGTATAAGGAGCGAGCAAAAGAGGATAAGGAAGATATTGTCAAATGTCCAAAGTTCATCCAGGATTTTTATCTGGATTTTAAATATGACGAGGGTAGATCTTCAGAACAGAGAAATACAGATATAGTGAAGGAAATAAGTGCAGTGATTGATTCTGAGCCACCATTGCTTGGATTGCTCACGCGCACACTAATGACAAGTATAACGGTAGTGATAACTATCATACTGCTTATTCAGTTCATTAAAGATTATCTTCCGGAATATCGAAAATATGTAGAATATGATGCGATTAATATTTTTTATATGATCTATGGTGCTGTGACGCCTTGGTTTTACTCTATAGGTAAATATGTTCGTAACTGTAAGTATATCAAAAAATTAAAGATGATGTTGCTTGCGAACACATTGCTTGAGGTAAATAGGAATATGCGTCAGGACTATGAGGACCAGGTTGATTATCTTTACAATGATCTTTACGATTTCTGTTCTCAGCAGAAACGACATGTCATGAAGCTTATTGATAAGGCGAAACGTGAATTGTCAATGGAAAAACCAGATTGGTGGACAGTTGATGTAAAGGAGACAATGTTCAACCAACATCTCACCCAGGCAAAGTTTGAAGGTGAGACATTGGTAAAAAATCCAGAATTGCTTGAACCGATGCTTTATCTGAATCGTAAGACGCGTAAACTATCAGAACTTACGAAAGAGGATTACAAGGATATGCTGCAGAAATTGTTTGCTGACAAGTTCATATCAGAGATTGTGACACTTCCAGGAAACCGTTTGTTTGGCAAGGAAGACGCTGATTATGAAGCAGAAAAAGCGACAGATGATTACGAGATGTTGCACCGTCGCATAGAGAAATGCTTCACGGATAATCTGCCGAATGTACCAAAAGACTTCGCTGATTTCCATCGTGATTATGGCGACTGCATCACATTCCGTCCGCTTTACAAAATGGCCGAAATCAATGGCATGTTCATCACTACGAATGACGAGGAGCCAATGTTGCTTCGTGCCGCAGATAAAGAATTTGCAGCAAAAGCCAGACATGAATTGTTTGAAATGGATGAAGCACGCAGATATGAGCTTGATCCATTAGTTTGCAAACAGCATAATACAGATCCATATCTGTTTGTTGTTACATGGCAAAAGATTGAGGATCAGATAGATTGGAGATTGAAATGTAATTATGAGGAGGAAGATGATCTGATTCAAGAAGCACCGTCATCTTATAGAGATGAAATTTTTAGCCAATATATAGAAGATTCAACAGAGGAAGAGTTTACTCCATGGGATGCACTTGGAGGAATTAATTATGAATACAAGGCATGAGTGATCTAATATTGATGATATTGGGTGGAATCCTGATCCCGACGCTACTATATGCGTTGGGCTGCTTTATATGGTATAAATTTTGGCCTCGAACTCAGGTCGACAAGTGTCGAATACAGTGCGAGAAGGATTGCTATGCCATTTATGATTCGTTCTTCCCTGAAACAGTGAATCCGATTGGCCATATTTATATCAAAAATAATAAGGCCGAAATACACATCAGAAAAGAGTTTGAGGATGATGTGATTGTAGACTTTGAACCAATAGAATCGTGGGTGGCAGACGACGAGGTGTTTAAAGGATGTCAGGTAGGATTGAAAAGTGTTGATGAGAGTGCTGGCAAACTATCGTTTGAGGAGATAAAGAATTGGTTCTTGGCATTCTTTTCCAGACATGATTATAAAGCTGTTATAGAGAAACAGGTAAAGAAGGAAGCTCTAATAAAAAGTGATGGCGAAGACTCGGAAGACGCGTCTGAAATTAAGACTGATAGAAAATTCTATAAAATCAGAGAGTTTGGAAGGCTAAAAAAAGAAGTTGACCAGATTCTGCCGATGCGTAAACTGATGTGTGGATACCTTGCTATTCAGGACGATATACATAAGCGTCTTGACAAAACAGTGGCAGATGGCTCGCACGCTACTCATAAAAAACCACAAAAGAAAGAGACTGTATATCTTGCATTGTTGCTCTTTACAGCCATCTATATTCCTGTTGTGTTGATTTTCCCATATCAGGATTTACTTTTCCCATTTATTATGGTCGTTAGTCCACTTGTTTTCTCATTAATGTGGTGGATTTTGTATGAAATACATGTTGAGTCGACATATAAAAATACAAAATTCACACAATTTCTACGTTTGCTCAACAGATGCACAGGAATGAGAACTTCCCAAAGAATTTTTGAAGTGATTTCGATAGTAGGCATCTTTCTTTCTATAATTTACTACAAATATCTGGAGTTCTTTAGCATTTTGCTGACCGTTCAGACTTATGGCAGATACAATTATAATTTGTGGAAAGTAGACGATCCATTGATTCCGATGCTAAAGCAGAATGAGATTGATGATAATAGAGTAGACGACGGTGCTGACGAGCCGAATCCGAATACCAATCTGTTTGCGATCAACAGTTATGATTGGACAATTTCAGGGTTGAATGCAAACAACAAATGCGTGCTCCGCCTGAAGTTTGACAAAGAGAAGATGTTGAGATTGACAGCTGGTTATGATAATTCAGAACTGTTGAATTCCGACGGGGATCCTGCTGATGTGGCAAAATATTTCGTCGAGGAAGAGAAAGATTCATTGCATATAAAAAAGATCTGTTGGTTTGTGGACGATATAACTCTCGGACGAGGATTGTCGAGTGTGCAGAGGATGCAGATGATACTGGATTTTGTTCAAGACAGAGAGTCATTTGAAAGAGTGGAGAACAGTTTGACATCTGGCAGACTCCGTTCTGCGGAAGAGATACTATACAGCAAAAAAGCGACAGCCATGGATCGTGCGATGCTTGCTGCAACAATTTATGCAACAATGGATTACAAAGTCAATATACTTCAGTCGCGAGACGGACGAGTGGCGTTGGAAGTGGCAGAAAAAGAGAATGTTTGTCCAGATTTGTGTGGAGCGATACGTAATGATGTCTTCTCGTACAACGACAATATCTATTATGTATGCGATATGCAGGCGGATAAATTTGTGATTGGAACAATCCCGTCTTTCAAAAAGAGTGATTTTGTGAGAAGAATTGTGATTGCGTAATACAGATGTACTGTACACATGTTTTTCATTCTCAAATTATTGGTTTAAACAGAAAACAGCATACATGTTTGGTGATGCTCGGAAAACGAACAAACAAGTTGTTATATAGATCATAGTATCTTATTTTTCTTTGGACTGAAGAGGGCGGATAGGTTCAAATTAATAAAACGGACCATTAACAATTCTCTATTTGATAACTAAAGTAAATAGTTATTTAACATTTAGTTTGATTGTGATGTCTATTTGTACGAGTTTGGAGAAAATTCATCTTTTCACACAATAAAAAAGCTTTAATTTCGTTATTTTTGTAGAAAGGTAATAAAAAAATTGAAGGGTATGAAAAGGAGTGTTTTGACGGCATGTTCGATTGCCATTTTTTCATCATTGCTTCTGTCATGCAAGGAGCATACAAAGCTTTCTTCCGATAACGATACAAATGCTTTGTTGAGAGAGTCTACTGCGGTTAATTCTTCAAGTTCTTCAGCAAAATATGTCTCGACGGGAGTTGATTTCACTGTCGCTGCAGAGAAATCGCTTAATTCAGTTGTCCATATCATCACATATTCCAAAGGCAGACAGTCCAATGTCGTGACTCTGGAGGATTTGTTCGGTTCATTCTTCGGACAGCCACGTCGCCAGCCACAAAACACAAATCCAAGACCGGTTGGCTCTGGTTCGGGAGTGATACTTGACAATCTCGGCTACATAGTGACGAACAACCACGTAGTGCAGGGAGCCGACCGTGTGACTGTCACTCTTAATGATAAACGAGAGTTTGAAGCACAAATCATAGGTTTGGATCCATCAACAGATTTGGCCTTGCTTAAAATAGAAGCAGAGGATCTTTCTCCAATTGAAATTGGCAATTCCGACAATCTGAAAGTAGGAGAGTGGGTGTTGGCGGTGGGTAATCCGTTTAACCTCACATCAACAGTGACTGCTGGAATTGTGAGTGCCAAAGGACGTAATATCAATATTTTGTCTGGAGACATGAAGATAGAATCATTCATTCAGACAGATGCCGCAGTGAATCCAGGAAACAGTGGAGGAGCGCTTGTGAACTTGAATGGAGAATTGGTCGGTATAAATTCCGCCATTGCCTCACAGACAGGCTCATTCGCAGGATATGCGTTTGCGATTCCGGTGTCGATAATGACAAAGATTGTGTCAGACTTGAAACAGTTTGGATCTGTACAGAGAGCGTTGCTTGGAATTGTGATAACAGACATCTCAAACGAGTTTGCTAAAGCCAACTATGTCAACCGTCTGGATGGAGTCTTTGTTGTGGAAGTCGGACAAAATGGAGGAGCAAAAGATGCTGGAATGCAGAACGGAGATGTCATCATTGCCGTCGACAACGCTAAAGTGAAATCAGTGGCTGAGATCCAAGACAGATTGACGCGATTCAGCCCAGGCGATGAGGTGAAAGTCACCGTCGACAGACAGGGTGAGATCATGACATTCAATGTAAAATTGCACGGTACAAACGAGTATCAGCTTAATACAAACGAATAATCAAAACAAAAACATCTGCAAATTGACTATCGGATATGGGTTTTCTTAAAAATTTCTAAAAATCAAATTCACATTTTCAAAGAAAGCGTTTTTTGATTATTTTTGCAGAAAAATAAAACTTGCGTAACTAAATAACAAAAAGGATATGGGAGAACTAGAAAATTATTCAAAAGAAGAGAGGATCAATAGCTCTACTTCTGAAGGACAGTATGTTGATCATGAGAAGGTAGCTCTATCAAAATATATGACATCGGTTTATAAGATGATGTGTTATGCATTGCTTTTGACTGGAGCTTCTGCTTGGGTAGTGGCACATTCAGAGACATTGCGCAACATTTTCCTTGGTTCATTCTGGATTTGGGCATTGGTTGAACTTGGTCTTGTCATCGCAATCAGTGCAGGAATTCAAAAGTTTGAGGCTAAGACATTGAATATCTTGTTTGTCATATATTCGATTGTGAACGGTTTGACATTGTCTGCGATATTCCTAGTTTATGAATTGGGATTGATTGAGACTGCATTCTTCATAACCGCAGGTACATTCGGAGCATGTTCATTCATTGGATACAAGATTAAGAAAGATCTTTCTACTATCGGAAGAATAGCATTCTTCATTTTGATTGGAGGAATCATCGCTACAATTGTGAATATGTTCATGGCTAGTTCTACTTTAGATTGGATAATCAACTATGCTATGGTAGGTGTATTCGTAGTTTTGACTGCGTATGACACACAGAAATTGAAGAATGGAGGTTTCCACTATTTGGCAGAGGAAGATCAGCAGAGATGGGTAGTGTATGGCGCTTTGGAGCTATACTTGGACTTCATCAACCTATTCCTTTATATCTTGAAAATTTTAGGACGAAGCAGAGACTAATTAAAAATGGATAAGAACAGATTTTTAGTTATTATGGCTGGTGGAGCAGGCACACGTTTTTGGCCATGCTCACGTTCGAACAGACCAAAACAGTTTTTAGATTTCTTTGGCACTGGCCGAACTCTTTTGCAGCAGACATTTGATCGTTTTGCAAAGATCATACCTACTGAGAATATCTTTATTGCGTCTAACGTACAATATAAAGATTTGATTCTTGAGCAGTTGCCAATGTTGACAGAACGTCAGTTGCTTTTGGAGCCAGCACGTCGCAACACAGCACCTTGTATTGCATACGCAATGAACAAGATAGCGTCGTTTAATCCAAATGCAAACGTTGTGATCGCACCGTCGGACCATTTGGTTTTGAAAGAGCAGGAATTTCTAAACACAATTGAGAAAGGTTTGAATTTCACTGCCAATAATGAGGTGTTGATGACACTTGGTATCAAGCCATCCCGTCCAGAGACAGGATACGGATATATTCAGATCGAGAACGGATCATCCACAGATTCTATCTTCAAAGTGAAGACATTCACAGAGAAACCAAATCTGGAGTTGGCAAAGATATTCTTTGAAAGCGACGAGTTTTTGTGGAATTCAGGTATGTTCTTGTGGAATGTGAAGGCTATTTCGAATGCGTTCGAGCAGCATGAACCAGAAATTTGGAACAAGTTTAAGGCTGGCAGCAGCTATTACAACACACCAAAAGAGCAGGAATATATCGATTCGATTTATCAGACAAGCAAGAATCTTTCGATCGACTATGCGATCATGGAGAAAGCACAGAATGTGAATGTGATAGCGGCTGATTTCGGATGGTCAGACCTTGGCACATGGGGCAGTCTTTACGATTTGTCTGACGCAAAAGATGTGAATCAGAACGCCACATTGAAGGGTAGGGTGAAATATCATAATTCAAAAGGAAATGTGATCAGCCTAGCTGAAAACAAGATCGCGATCGTGGAAGGTTTGGATGATATGATTGTTGTAGACGACGATAATGTTCTGCTTATTTGCAGAAAGTCGGAAGAACAGCATATCCGCGATTATGTAAGTGAAACAAAAGAAGCTTTTGGAGAAGATTATATTTAACAATTAATCAATATGGGTGGACGTGAGTCCACCCAAGTTTTTTATTTTAGAAAAAGATGAGTTCTTTTTACGTTGCGTTTGTCGCACTTATTTTGGGCTATTTCTTTTACGGAAAGTTTGTTGAGAACGTCTTTGGCCCAGATCCTAAGAGAGTTACTCCAGCTATTGAGAAGCAGGATGGAGTTGATTTCATGCCATTGCCAACATGGCGAATCTTCATGATTCAGTTTTTGAACATCGCAGGTCTCGGACCAATTTTTGGTGCCATTATGGGTGCTAAGTTTGGTGCCGCATCTTACTTGTGGATTGTGTTCGGTTGTATTTTCGCTGGAGCCGTACACGATTATCTTGCAGGAATGATGAGTTTGAGAGAGGGCGGAGAGAGTTTGCCCGACATTATCGGCCGTCATCTTGGAATGAACGCAAAAAAGATAATGCGTGTCTTCACTGTGATCTTGATGATTCTTGTTGGAGCTGTGTTTGTAAGTGGTCCATCGGCTATTTTAGGAAAACTGACATCTCTTGATCCAACTATATGGTTCGGAGTCATTTTCATCTATTATATCTTGGCTACATTGTTGCCAATAGACAAAGTTATTGGAAAGGTTTATCCACTATTTGCTATCGCATTGATTTTTATGGCTGTAGGAGTGTTGGTTATGTTGGTCAAGACAAATCCTGCACTACCAGAGATTTGGGATGGTTTGGAGAACACACATCCTGCAGGAGAGGATGCGATGCCTTTGTTCCCAATGATGTTTGTGAGCATCGCATGTGGAGCTATCAGTGGATTCCATGCCACACAGAGTCCGCTTATGGCACGTTGTATGACAAATGAGAAACATGGTAGACCGATCTTCTACGGTGCTATGATCACAGAGGGTATTGTTGCTCTTATTTGGGCTGCCGCTGCCAACTATTTCTTCAACGAGCATGGTATGGAAGAAAACAATGCCGCACTGATTGTGGATAATATCACAACGAATTGGTTGGGTCAAGTAGGTAGTGTATTGGCACTTTTAGGAGTCGTTTTTGCACCGATCACTAGTGGAGATACAGCATTGAGAAGTGCACGTCTGATCGTTGCTGATTTCTTGAATAAAGAGCAGAAAACAATCAAAAGCAGATTGGCAATCAGTTTGCCTATCTTTGCAGTCACTTTGATTGTGTTGATCTACAGTGTCAGCGACAAAGAGGGATTCAATCTGATCTGGAGATATTTCGCATGGTGTAATCAGGCATTGTCGGTATTCACATTGTGGGCGATCACCGTCTACTTGAGAAAAAGAGGAAACTATTGGTGGGTGACATTTGTGCCAGCAATCTTCATGACAATGGTTTGCTCTACATACATCTTTATCGCTCCTGAGTGTTTGCATCTCGACAAAACGATCTCATATACAGCAGGAGCTGTAGTGACAATCATGACAGTTATGGTCTTCTTGAAGAATATGAAATCTAAAAAAGATTCAAGTGATTTGATTGTGAAATAAATCCTGATGTGAAATATTGATGTAAAGAGACGCGGGGAATCGCGTCTCTTTTTTTATTATTGACACTTAAACCAAATCAAATTTATCTACCGAGTTTTTCATTTCCTCTTGATTATTGGCAACAGTCGTTTATTAAAATTATATTTGTAGAGAATATCAGAAATCATAAATTTAGAAATTATGAAGTTGGCCAAACTTGTGAGAATAGGAATCACAATATCCTTGCTTCTTTGTGGATCATCTGTGTTTGCAGGAGGCTATTATCCACCTAAGGCTGGAATATCTGTGGATGGTGGAGTGCACATAGACCATTATAATAAGTCATTCATCAATAAGCTTAAAGAAGATTGTTGTTCGATTGAATCTAATCCTGGTGTTAGAATTTCCTGTGGCGCAAAAAGTGATCCATTTGAGTTGAATATTGTTTTCTCACAAGGAAATAATACATTCTATGATATTTATGGCAAAGAGACAAAGTTTAAATCCAACCATATTTCCATAAATCCAACAATTGCTATTCCTCTTCCTATATTTGGTAAGATTGCGTACGACGAGGGGAAGGGACACGTGGGATACATTTCATTTGCTCCAGATTTTACATTTAATCCCGGAAGAAAATCCATTCCGTTTGATTATAAGCCATTTATTTTTGGTGGCACTTACCAATTTAAGATAATGTTCAGTAATGGAATTTATTTTGGAACTGGTTTTAATCACGATTTAACCAGTATTGGAAATTATAAAGGAACCAAAATCAAAGAACATTCATTTCTGTTCAATTTGGGATGGCTTATACAATATTTTGGAAATTGATAATTAAAAAATCATATACAATATGAAGAAGTTTATACTTCAGATAATAATGTTGCTAATGGTCTGCGGAGTTGGATGTTCCGCACAGAATAAATTGAAGACCAAAGGCAAAAATATTGCAGGTGGACATGAATATGTCGACCTTGGTCTTCCAAGCGGTACAAAGTGGGCGACGTGCAACGTCGGAGCAACAAAACCTGAAGAATATGGAGCCTATTTCGCTTGGGGTGAGACAAAGACTAAGGATGTATACGACGAAACCACATATAAATACATTACGTTTAATAAAAAAAATCAAGTAGTGTTAGAAACAGAAAAGTCAGATCAATTGGGGTGGGATATGTATTTCTGTAGAAAATATTGTATAAATGAAGACGACGGAATAGTTGACAGTCTTTCCACTCTTCTTCCAGAGGATGACGCTGCCACCGTCAATTGGGGATCTGAATGGCGCATGCCTACATTTGAAGAACTATCTGAACTTTGGAGATACTGTGACCGCAGTTTGACAGAACAAAACGGAGTGTTCGGAGCAAAATTCACAGGCAAGAATGGAAATTCTATTTTTCTTCCAGCTGCGGGCTCTCGTAAGGGTTCGGAACATTGGAGAGATGCGTTCGGTGGACTCTATTGGTCTTCTTCGTTAAATGAAGAGTCCAATATATCCGCTCACTATTTGGAATTTCTTAAAACAAAGCACGGGACTTTCTACAATGTCAATCGCACAGAAGGATTACCTGTCCGTGCGGTTTTAAAATAAATTCATTCTCAACATGATATTTTTCTGACAAACAAAACATAATACTTATGGAATATTATAAATATCTACTGGCTGTGTAGGTGCACATTCCTCAGTCACTTACGAATGTAATATGGAAGATAATGTAGCCGTCACACGCATAATTTTAGCAGCGTTTGATTACGATTCTTATTTTGAGGAGTGGAAGTCAACAAATTAGAATATTATATCTAAAAAAAGCCCGACATATAAATGCCGGGCTTATGAATTGATGATGCTGTAGTCTCGTTTGAAACTACATTATCATTAGAATGTCAATGAAACTGTCATTGAAGATGCTTCACGAAGAGATGCTCCTACGAAATTAGAAACCTTTCCTAAAAAGATCTTATCTCCTGACTGATAAGCAAAATAATTTGCATTATTAATGCTTGACTTCCAATCCTCATCAGCAACATCTTTCAATGCCACTTCCAAAAGACCTTTATTTCCAGATAGATAACCGTTGTAATCATCTTCTGTTAATGCAACAAACTTACCATTTCCAGATAGTTTAGCATATACAGAACCATCCTCTGTTTCTGAATATGGAGTAAATGTAAATTCACCAGCTTTAGCATTGTCTGATGTAAATACAACAACATAGCTGTTAGAGAAGTTTCTTGAACTAGCAGTAATTGCTTTTCCTGTACCAGCAACAGTAAAGTTTCTTGCCTTACCGTTGATAGACAAAGCGTAAGAACCCTCAATAGCAGGGAATGTGATGCTGTAGATAGAGTCTGTGATAGAAGCGTTACCTGAAACGTTAACCTTTCCTAGGATTGAGTTAGAAACTGTGAATGTTACAGATGCAGGATCTACCATTGTCTTGTTGCGAAGAACCACGTCTACGCTAACGCTATCTGAGTTAACACCATCAGCAAGCAATGTGTTTGCCTTGATTGTGTCTCCTGAGTTAAGTGAGTCTGGTGTTGAATTGTTAAGTCTGAAAGAGAACTGGTCTGGGTAGACAACCTTCTTTGGTGTTGGGTCTACAGGAACCACTGGTGCAGGTTCTGGTTCTGGTTCGTCATCGTCTTTGTTACAAGATCCAAGTGTCATAACACCTGCTACTGTTGCCATAAGGCATAGGAGCTTACCTCCGTTTAATGCTTTGATAGTCATTGTTCTTTATATTTTGTTGTTTTATAAAATTCTGGACTAAAATTTCAAAACTATTTTGAAATTCCATTCATTTGCAAAATTATCAATTAGTCTACAACAAAACAAATAAAATATTGTTAATTTTGCCACGCTGTGCAATTATCTGTATGGCATAGTGTTGACTAATACAGACAATCGGATGTTAAGAAAGATATATTATACTTTGAATAGTGGGAAGAATATGAAATTCGCCTACTATCTGCGTTGTTATATGAGGCTGTTGATGCCTCGTTGTTTTTGTCGAAATCGTTTGCCACATCTACTTGCTCAAATTGAATCACGAAAAGATCGTGACTATATTATGAAGCGTGTGGATTATTATTGTCAAATTGACTCTCCGGTTGTTTTGCCAGAATCTGCGGAACGATTAAGTGAATCGTGGAAAAAAGTGTGGGGTGGGAATGTGTATATGCATGATACATACGAGTTTACACGCTTTTTTCCCGGAGATAAAAGATGGGGATTTGAGCCTGGCGATGTAACGTATGTGCCAGAAATCCCGTCTGTTGTGAAGAGTCGTCCATTATGTGATGATAATCGCAATTCAATTGTATTAAAACTCGACAAGGTTCGTCATTTCATTTTTGTGAATGATAGCAAACAATTCGAAGAAAAAGAATTCAAAGTGATTTTTCGTGGAAAAATTGCAGGAAAACAGTCAAGAAAGGATTTCATGACGAAGTTTTATGGCAATCCTCTCTTTGATGTAGGAGACGTGGGACGCAAGACCGATTCGCCAATAGAGTGGAGGACAGGCAAGATGACTATCGAGGAGCACCTTGATTATCAGTTCATAATGGCTATTGAGGGAAACGACGTCGCCAGCAATCTTAAATGGGTGATGTCATCCAATTCTTTGGCAGTGATGCCTCGTCCCACTTGTGAGACATGGTTTATGGAGGGAACATTGATTCCTAATTACCATTATGTGGAGGTGGCATCTGATTTCTCCGATGTTGAGGAACGTGTGCGATATTATCACGACCATCCTGAAGAAGCAAAGGCAATTATTGAGCACGCGCATGAATATGTTGCTCAATTCATGGATAAAAAACGAGAGGATTTGATTTCCTTGGCAGTATTAAAAAAATATTTTGGGTAGGGGTAACCATTTTTGCCAATCTCAAATATATGGCAGACATATCCCAAAATTATCCCCATTGATTTAAGAATACTTTAATTGAGTCAAATATAATAGACGGTCTTTCATATATAGAGGATTCCAAAGGGCGGAACGCCCTTACCTTCTCTTTCTCCGCGAACCCGTAGGGTGAGCGGATCAATTTTTATTAAGTGCTCGCTTAAAATTCGCACGGTAGAATGGGGCAGGCCCAAAATTCATAAAACATCGTCCCTTGACAATCATCTATTTTAAGAAACAGAATATTAAAATCTAACAGACATACATATTTAAATAAACAAAAAGAGCGGCATTGAAAAATGCCGCTCTCATTGTTATAATGGATTATCTATTAATATTCCATTTTGCTCATACGAACGTAGCTCTGGTAACGCTTCTTAGCCATTTCCTCGCTTGCGTTGAACAACTCCTGAGCCTCAGAAGGGTACATCTTCATTACTGAAGCGTAACGGTTCTCACCCTTCAAGAAATCCTGGAACTTAGTGTAGTCAGGCTCCTTAGAGTCAAGAGTGAATGGATTCTTACCCTCTGCCTCAAGAGCTGGGTTGAATCTCCATAGGTGCCAGTAACCGCACTCAACAGCCTTCTTCTCCTCAGCCTGTGCCTTACCCATACCTGCCTTCAAACCGTGGTTGATACATGGTGCGTAAGCGATAACCAAAGATGGACCGTCGTATGCCTCTGCCTCCTTCAATGCCTTCAAGCACTGTGCAGGATTAGCTCCCATAGCGATCTGAGCAACGTAAACATAACCGTAAGTAGTTGCGATCATACCAAGGTCTTTCTTACGTACTCTCTTACCTGATGCAGCGAACTTAGCGATAGCACCAAGTGGAGTAGCCTTAGATGACTGACCACCAGTGTTAGAGTAAACCTCAGTATCAAGTACTAGGATGTTTACATTCTTACCAGATGCGATAACATGGTCTAGACCACCGTAACCGATATCGTATGAAGCACCGTCTCCACCGATGATCCACTGGCTTCTCTTGATCATGTAACCCTTAAGCTCTGACAACTGCTTGCAGTGGTTGCACTTATCTTTGTTAGCGTCGATCATTGGGAACAACTTGTCGCAGATCTCAGATGACTTAGCAGCGTCGTTCTTGTTCTCGATCCATGACTTGAACAACTCCTTAGCGTCTGCTGGTGTGCAGTCTGAAGCGATAGCGTCATTCATTACAGCCTCAATTCTTGCGCGCATCTTCTCGTTTGCAAGCTCCATTCCTAGACCGAACTCACAGAAGTCCTCGAACAAAGAGTTAGCCCAAGCTGGACCGTGACCCTTCTCGTTAGTTGTGTATGGAGTTGAAGGAATTGAACCAGAGTAGATTGAAGAACATCCTGTTGCGTTAGCTACGATCTCACGCTCACCGAACAACTGAGAAATCAACTTAACGTATGGAGTCTCACCACAACCTGAACATGCTCCAGAGAACTCGAACAATGGAGTAGCCAACTGGCTGTTCTTAACATTAGCTGTGATATCAACTAGGTTCTGCTTTGACTTAACGTTCTTAACTGCGTAATCCCAGTTAGCAGCCTCAGTAGCTGTAGCAGCTGAACTTGGATCGAATGGAACCATCTTAAGAGCATTCTTACCCTTCTCGTCGTTGTTACCAAGACATACGTCTACACAGTTACCACAACCTAGACAGTCCATAACACCTACCTGGATTCTGAAGTTCATACCCTTCAAAGCAGCTGGTGCCTTCATCTCACGAACATCACCCTTGATGCCCTTAACCTCGTTAGCATCCATAACGATTGGACGGATACATGAGTGAGGACATACATATGCACAGTTGTTACACTCTACACAGTCTGCTGCGTTCCAAACTGGAACGAATGTTGATACTCCACGCTTCTCGTAAGCAGCTGTACCTGCAGGCCACTCACCACACTCAATACCCTTGAATGCAGAAACTGGTAGAAGGTCACCGTTCTGAGCGTTGATTGTACGTACAACATCGTGGATGAACTTAGGATCGTTGTGTGCCTCCTCCTTGTCGTCAGCAAGATTTGCCCATGAAGCATCTACTGTCAACTTCTTGTACTCACCACCGCGATCAACTGCAGCGTAGTTCTTATCAACAACGTCCTGACCCTTCTTACCGTAAGACTTAACGATGAACTTCTTCATCTGCTCTACTGCAAGATCAACAGGGATAACCTCTGTGATACGGAAGAATGCTGACTGAAGGATTGTGTTAGTTCTGTTGCCTAGACCAATCTCCTGAGCAATCTTAGTAGCGTTGATGTAGTAAACTGTGATATTGTTCTGTGCGAAATATCTCTTTACATTGTTTGGAAGGTTCTTAACCAACTCCTCACCATCCCAGATTGTGTTCAATAGGAATGTACCGTTCTTACGAAGACCACGAGTCACATCGTACATCTTCAAGTAAGCCTGAACGTGGCAAGCTACGAAATTAGGAGTAGTTACCAAATATGTAGAACGGATCTGGTTGTCACCGAAACGAAGGTGTGAACAAGTGAAACCTCCTGACTTCTTAGAGTCGTATGAGAAGTAAGCCTGGCAATACTTGTTTGTGTTGTCACCGATGATCTTGATTGAGTTCTTGTTAGCACCTACAGTACCGTCGGCACCAAGACCGAAGAACTTAGCCTCGAACATACCCTCACCTGAAACAGCGATCTCCTCCTTCTTAGGAAGTGATGTGAATGTAACGTCATCAACGATACCTACTGTGAAGTGGTGCTTAGGCTCGTTCATTGCAGCGTTCTCGTATACTGAGATCATCTGGGCTGGAGTAGTGTCGTTTGATCCAAGACCGTAACGACCAGCGATAATCTTAGGAGCGTTCTTAACACCGTTGTAAGCCTCGCATACATCAAGATATAGAGGATCTCCGTTTGCTCCTGGCTCCTTAGTTCTGTCAAGAACTGTAAGTACCTTACAAGTTGAAGGAACTGCAGCAAGCAAATGCTTAGTTGAGAATGGACGGAACAAGTGAACTGCAACTAGACCAACCTTCTTACCCTGCTTTGTTAGGTAGTCGATTGTCTCACGGATACACTCTGTTACTGAACCCATAGCAACGATTACGTACTCAGCATCCTTTGCTCCGTAGTAGTCAAATAGGTTGTACTCACGGCCAGTGATCTTTGAGATCTCCTTCATGTAGTTCTCTACGATTGCAGGCACATTGTTGTACATTGTGTTGCAAGACTCACGGTGAGTAAAGAATGTGTCAGGGTTCTCAGCCATACCACGCATTACTGGGTGAAGTGGTGAAAGAGCACGCTGACGGAACTCAGCAAGTTTCTCCTGATCGATTAGTGGAGCAAGATCGTCGTTCTCAAGCATCTCGATCTTCTGGATCTCGTGTGATGTACGGAATCCATCGAAGAAGTTAAGGAATGGAACCTGGCTCTTGATTGTTGAAAGGTGTGCAACACCTGCAAGATCCATCACTTCCTGTACTGAACCTTCAGCAAGCATAGCGAAACCAGTCTGACGACAAGCGTATACGTCCTGGTGGTCACCAAAGATACATAATGTGTGAGAAGCGATTGTACGTGCTGAAACATGGAAAACTGCTGGCATCTTCTCTGCAGCAATCTTGTACATGTTAGGAATCATAAGAAGCAATCCCTGAGAAGCTGTGTAAGTAGATGTCAACGCACCTGCCTGGATTGATCCGTGTACTGCACCTGCAGCACCAGCCTCTGACTGCATTTCTGTAACCGATACAGTCTCACCAAAAATGTTCTTTCTGCCTGCAGCAGCCCACTCATCTACATATTCTGCCATTGTAGACGATGGTGTGATTGGGTAGATACAAGCACATTCGCTGAACATATATGAAATATGTGCAGCTGCCTGGTTACCATCACAAGTGATGAATTTTTTTTCTTTAGCCATAATTTAATATGTATAGTTTTTTGTTTTTTCTATTCACAATAGATAAAGCAAAATTAGAAAAAAAATATAAAATAGCACTTTCTTTTTTACATTTTTTCTACAAAATGAAACTTAAATGTATAAAAAAAGAATATAAATACACTATTGGAAGAAATGAGGGAAAATCTACCCAAAATAGGCGATGATAATTTTAATACCATTCTTTTGGAGTTTCTGATTTTTTAGTAATTTTGCAATGAAAATGAAATGTGGACGGATTTGTGCGATTGCAACCACAATAAAAAAATGCTAAAACGGTAGTTTCTTCAATGTTTTTAGTTGTTTTTTATGAATCGCAGATACATCCGTATTTGCGTTTTTTGTTTTTAAACATGAACCCGTCTTCAAATGCCTCAGGCTATCATTTTCACCGTCGTCAGAAAAAATAGAATAAAATAATAGAATTATGGGATATTTCTTTACATCAGAATCAGTTTCTGAAGGTCATCCAGACAAAGTGGCTGACCAGATTTCAGACGCAGTGCTCGACAATTTTCTAGCTCAGTATCCTGAGTCGAAAGTAGCATGTGAGACTCTTGTCACTACCGGTCAGGTGGTGCTTGCAGGTGAGGTTAACAGCCGTGCTTACGTTAATCTTCAGGAGGTTGCTCGTGAAGTGATCAACAAGATCGGTTACACTAAGAGTGAATATATGTTTGACGGTAATTCATGTGGTGTGTTTTCTGCCATCCATGGCCAGAGCCCGGATATCAACCGTGGTGTGGACAGAAAGGATGAGGAGCAGGGTGCCGGCGACCAGGGTATGATGTTCGGTTACGCTACTGATGAGACTGAAAACTATATGCCTATCTCTCTTGATTTGTCGCACGCTATCCTTCGTGAGTTGTCGGCAATCAGAAAAGAGGGTAAATTGATGCCGTATCTACGCCCAGACGCAAAGAGTCAGGTGACAATCGAATATGGAGATGATAATCGTCCTAAGCGTATCGACGCAATTGTTATCAGTACTCAGCATGATGAGTTTGTGTTGGCTGGCAATGGTATAAACCAGGATGCTGCGGATAAGCAGATGGTCGCAAAGATCAAGGAAGACGTGGAGAAGATTCTTCTTCCTCGTGTGGCTAAACAATCTAAGGTTTACGCTGAGCTTCTAAAGGCTGGCGACTATAAGTTGTTTGTCAACCCAACTGGTAAGTTTGTGATCGGTGGACCTCACGGAGACACTGGTTTGACAGGTCGTAAGATCATCGTTGACACATACGGTGGCAAGGGAGCTCACGGTGGTGGAGCATTCTCAGGAAAAGATCCAAGTAAGGTAGACCGTTCAGCAGCATACGCAGCTCGTCACTTGGCTAAGAACATTGTTGCTGCTGGTTTGGCAAAAGAGTGTTTGGTACAGGTGGCATACGCTATCGGTGTGGCTGAGCCAATGAATCTATACATCAACACTTACGGCACTTCAACAACAGGCATTTCAGACGGCGAGATGGCAGACAAGATCAGCAAAAGCGGTTTATTCGACTTCCGTCCAAAGGCGATAGAGGAGAGGTTGAAACTTCGTCAGCCTATCTATTTAGAGACTGCAGCTTACGGACATGTAGGCCGTAAACCAGTGAAGGTTGACAAGACATTCAAAGATGCTAATGGCAATGTCTTTGAGCGTACTGTGGAATTGTTCACATGGGAAAAGACAGATAAGGTGGATGATTTGAAGAAGCTTTTCAAATAATCTGATCTTACAATATTAATAGGCCACGGTTGAAAATCTCAACCGTGGCCATCTTTTTATTTATACGGAGTGAATTTACTGTCATAGGCAAAAGGTTTTTCCTGTGGAGGCATTTCTGGTTTTGTGGAAAATACTTGGATACTATTGTTTTTATTTAATGCCAAACCGAGGTTTGAAGCAAGAGCACAAGCTATGTCAGCTGCTTCATCCGTGTCATTCGCCCACACTTTCACACTCATCCATGCATTACCTTCCGGACAAACATTTGAATTGTAGTCTGTTATCTCTTTTTCTGCATAGACATCGAGCAAAACGGTATAATGTTGAAATGGAGTCTTGATTTTTCCATATTTCAATTTCAAAAACCAATCTTTTATTTCTTCTTTCATGTCACTCATTACGCATTATGCATTATGAATTAATCAGTCTGCTTGTATAACAAGACACATTTTATTGAAATCACCGTTTTTCAGATCCTGTTTCTGGATATAGAATGCGATATCCGAACCATCACCGTTAGGATCCAACCAGTCATTATTAAGATAGAAGAATGGAATCCAACTGTCTAATTGAGTGAACAACGCGTTTCTTTCCTCCCAACTCTCTGGCAAAAGGTTTCCCATGTTCCTTTGCAGACGTTGGTCTTCACAATCATATTCCATAGGTCCCTGAACAGTAAGGATATGACCCAACATGACAATCTGGAAATGTGTGCCGCACAACTCGTAATAAGCGTCCTGCTCGGCTTCTGTCATTCCCATCTTCTTCAAATCACTCCAGTCAAACGTAGGAAGACTCAGATATTCGATGAAATCAATCTTTTTAGACGGTTGTTTTCTCTCCACGTCTTCTGGAAAATCTCTACGCGACAATCCTTCGGGCTTTTCTACGTAGATCACCTTGAAACATTGTGGATCCCTATAATCTTCCACCGCATAAGTAAAACTGAAGAATAGGTAGACGATTCCATGTGCAGGCATCTGTTCTTCCACATCGGCCAGACGTGCCTCCTCAAGGTTAATTTGAGCGACAAACTCCATAGGTGTCCCATTGCCTTCCTTCGGCCATTCCACGTCTGAAGGAAGATCTGGACGTCCACCAAATTTTGAGGATCCTATAAGAAGTCGGCTCTCCTCTGTCTCTGTCAATCTCACATCAATTCCCCAACGTATCAGAGGAGCGATGGAATCATAATATTTAGACAATTGAAACTTACCTAAGGCTATTTTTAACTCCATCTCATTACTTAATAGCCCATGCTTTTTTTTATAGTCGTCGATTTTCCAATCGCCCCAATGACGAACTGTATTGATGATAAAACCAAATACGAGAACTAGAGCGACAAATATATAAATATATTTAGACATGCATAAATTGAATATAGTGTTAATTATAAAAAATAAAATTATAAACAGATAAACGTATTTAGACATTTTCAAATTAATTAAATTTTTCTAATTGATTTTTTAGTTTCACATATGAAATCGCATCACAAAAATGCAACTTCATTGTTGATGTAGGAAAACATGTCATAAACGACATTGAAAACAAACAACGTGGTAAAAATATATGTGTTTTTCACCTATTATTTCTCCGTTAAAGTTTCTAGAAACAAATTTGTTTGTGGCTTTCCAATGCCAAAATTAATAAAAATACTGTTTTCTGTTTAAAAAACATTAAAAAATATGCAGAAGATGTAAAATTATACAGAACATGAAGCGTTTGTTGAGCCCAAACAAGCAGCAAATTCTAATTTTTCTTGCACCATGCTTCTATTTTATCATAGTTATCCAACCGCCAACTTGCCATTGCATCGTAGACGTGGATGTCGGATTTTTCATCTTCTTTGGGATCCTCATTCCGATAATATATTTTTTTGTCTTTATCTCTAAACTTCGCTATCGTCTTCAGAACTTTTTGTTTGTCTCCGGAGTGTAAATAAGTCAAAAGAGTATACTCTTCCTCACAAACGTCCTCCCCAGGGAAATAGGAATCGGGGTCGGGGTTTTCTTGAAGAAAACGATTCACTGCCTCTTCAAGTTGCTGGAATGTGTCGTCCCAGACTTTTTTTGTCTCCTCTTCTGAATAGTGTCTTATTTTATCCAAACTATACCCGCAATTATGACTCTGCTCATTTATATCCTTAAACAGAGGAAAATTCATCAATCTGACACCTTCAATTAAAGTTTCCGTTTCTTCTGTCTCTCCTGTGATTTTCCTCCATAAATTGTCTATATAAAGTGGCTTGACATACAAAGTTGCAGGAACGCTTATATCCAAATGTTCTAAAATAAAATAATATCCGCTTTCTACTTTCCATATTTTTTCGACTTTGCCGTCTTGATTCCAACCATATTTTTTCAAAGCAATCTTTTTGGCTGAATTGGATTGTTTTTTTAATTCTCTTAACGCATTTTTAATTTCTGCTTGGTATGTCTCATTTTCTATTCTGCGAATTTCACTATTCGATTTCACTTGATGTTTTTCATACATCTCTTCCATTATCCGTCTAAGATTTACCACGAATTCATCAATGGAATTTTCATCGTATTTCAGATAAAAACTATCTCCGGATGTGGTTTGATAGCTTTTACCTTCAGATATCCACACATCTATGTGAACATTCGCGTCTTCTTTTTGCTCCCATTTTAAGGAAAATCCGACAGAAGACAGATAATATTGTTTTAGACTTCTTATTTTCAGCTCTTTCTTTACAGCATCCCAACCTCCAGTATCGTCATACTCTTTTTCGGATATGCCACCGCTGCTTTCATAACAGATTTTCAAACTATTCAAAAAATCTTCATTGCTACAATTTCTTGGCAATCTGAATGCTGGGATACCTCCACACATTGTATGAGTAAGACATCCGTGATCATACAGCTCATATTCTGTACTCATTCTAATATATTTGGAATCAATACTCAACGACATTCCCTTGAAGTACCTTTTGTACATCTTGTCATTCGATTTACTTTTAATCGATCTGATTTTGTCGATAATGCTATCAAAAAAACTCATAATCATATTTTTAGGTTATTGCTGACGGATAAAGTAAACATCTTTGGGTTTATCAAGACATCCTGTTAATTGGTAAAATGCACATAGTCGTCACCAATTTTAAGTCTTAATATGGCTCCATTTTCTTTCACCCAATTTTGACATTCAAATAATAAATCAGTGATAAGAACATCTGGAATATCATCAAAGCAGACATCTATATACACGTTTTCCTGAGGATAATCTTTCTTGAATTCTTCAGATTGAATGTGGTTGAGATAACCTTCCATTTTGTCAAGTAGGTCAGTTTGAGTTTCTTTACTGCCATCAATATGTCCAGCAGCAACAAGGACCAAGACTGCACAGTTTTTTTCGTCATCTGCGTATACGATATCTATTAAAGACAAGTCACCGAAATGTTCAGTTAATTTTCCCATAAGCGTAATATTTATTAGTAAAGCTTCTTTTTTATATATTCTCTGTAGACGACGGGATATCAATCAAAATCACATTAAATCTTGACTAAGATACGATTCTTTTGTCAATTATTGAGGTTTCTTTGAAAAATATTGCAAAACCATGGACCATCTCGCACTGCATATCCTCATATCCACACATTTTTTTAACCGCAAACACCAATCCGCACGTTTATCCGCAAACACCACTTCGTTTTCTTATCCGCACGTGCGTGCCACTTCGTTCGGCACATACGGCTATGGAGATAGCGTCTTACAGACGCTGAATCAAGTACCCCATGCTGCAATAATCAAGAGAAACCACAAGAAAGGCAAAAACAAAATAAGCAAAACTGTAAAAATTATATTTCTTTGTGTGTCTGAAATTGGCAAATGAATCAAAATGGTCCTCAAAATCAACATGTATATGCCTTGGACAAATAATGATGCCAAAGAGAAAAATTGCCAGTATTCTCTGGTTTCAACTCTTCCTACGCCCTGTGATTCCAATATGACTTCCACCAAATACCATATGGCATAAATCAAACTTACGATTAAAATGAATTTGTCCATTGTGTTTATTTATTTGTCAAATCATTCTATCCCAAATTTCTTTAAAAAGTTTTCGATGACTTATCTTAAATTTCTTTCTACTCATGTCCTCTATGATTTTTAATATAATCTTCTTTCTTCATAAACTCAATATTTCTATGATCCGTCATTATTTCAGGATGCATAGAGACAGACTCTTTGTGATGTCCATCAATATTCTTTCCCTTTTCATATTTAACTCCATTCACATCTTCACACAATAAATTAAGTCTTTGCTTGATTTTCCCAGAGGCGATGTTCGCATTGATTTTGTCTATAATGGTTTGCCTGTTTAAAAATACAGAAATAAGATCCTCTTTCCAAGATTCATATTTACCGAACATCTCTTCAAACCATTGAGGTTTCGTGCGGGCATATTCTTCCATTGTTTTCATAGAAGATGAAGACAAAGTATCGTCAAAGAGTTTTTTGTCGTTCAAGTAGGCTGCCATATGAATTTTGAGCACAATAATTGCTTTCTGACGAACAGGGTTCGAGTCCCATTCTTTTGAATATCTGTTGAAAATGTCGAGAATTTGATTTTTATGGATATCCTTGGTCAAATCAAACCCCATGTATTTCTCTGCATTAAGGAACATTTCGTCTTTGTGTGCCAACATTTTTGACACTGAAATCTGGTAACTAAATCCCTTTGAATCTTCTATGCAATGATAAAGGCAATATCCATTAAGGCATTCTTTTATATCGTTTCCCCATAAAGGATAAATCATAAAATGAGGCTGGAGTTCTCCACGTGTCCTTATCTGTTCAAAACCGATGAGAAAACATCCTACGATTTTATAGTACTTCCATGTGGATATGGCCGTTAATCCAAAATGATTGATCCACTCGTTTTTCAGAATCGTTTCTTCTTTCATTATCCATTTGTTTTTATATATTGCTTTGCCCTCACATGCCACTTTGTTCTCTCTTCCGCACATTCTCTCATCCGCACGTGCCACTGCGTTCGGCACATACGGCTATGGAGATAGCGTCTTACAGACGCAACGCTCATCTTCGTATTCTTTTATTCGCAAACACCACTTTGTTCGGTGTTTACGGCTACTGAGATAGCGTCTTACAGACGCTGAAGAGGATTTACAATTTGCAATTCTCTAATTCTTCGACGCTTAAACTTTCCATGTAAGCGATAATTTCATCTAATTTATCGTAATAGTGGGCAAGATTAGGTTCGTTTCTACCATGCAAGAATTCAATCCTTTCCAAAATCATTTTCTTTAGGACATCATAATTCTGAGGTGCCACAATCCTGCATAATGTCAAGTCGATAAAGGCCCACTCAATTCCTCCATCAGGCATTTCCTTTTCCCCATTCAACAAAGGAACTATTTTTTGTTGATAGGCAAGGTCTAACGTCGCATAATTTGTAAACACCCAATTAGAGCATTCGATTATTTCTTTTTTGAAAGAATCAAATTTCGATTGAAAATCTTTCCCATCCAAACCAAAATAATAATAGCTTGATTTTTTTCCTAACATACAACTAGAGAATCCAAAACTATGATTATCCTTTTGGTCTTGAATTGTTTTGAAATTGTATTTCTTAAACCAATTCAACAAGACATCAAACTTGACATCAAAAATAGGATAAAATACAAGTTCGTCATATTTACAATAATGATCAAGATGTACTTCCTTTCTGAATCCACCATTTTTAGAAATAAAACAACAATCGCTTTTCCGAAATTTGAAGTCTCGGAAGAAATCGTCTTCGGACAACAACGTTGTTATTTTTTCTAACATTTCTTTTGGGGTCAAATGAATTCTACATTCTTTTTCCTCAGACTTGGGTGTCCCTCCAACAGCATTAATTATTGTCTTTAACAAGTCGATTATCTTCATTTCTATTTTATTTTCTTTTCGTAATGACATATACAAAAATATGAATTATTTATCAGAATTCAATACATTCTGATTTCCAATTAATTATGCATTACGAATTATTTCGGTCATGGTTGGGATTCGTTGCCAAACGATGGGCGACCACAAGGAATCGCCCCTACGGTTCAATTCCATGGATGGATTATCTCAACAATTACGAATTATGAATTATTTTCAGCATTTTCCATTAGCCTTCAACAATTCGTATGCCTGGTTTATTTTCTGGCATTTCAACGTTGCGGCAGAGACAGCCTCCTGACCTCTGGTAGAAAACAGATCCGGATGGTTTAGACGGAGAAGGTTTCGTTTGCATGCTTTGATTTCAGACGGAGTAGCGTCGACGGAAATGCCAAGCACGGCGTAGGCTTTCTGCAGTTCAGCTGAAATGGATGGGGTAGTAGTGTTGTTGTTTCCAGACGAAGATGAATAGTCTCCCGTCTGCTCATCATCTTTGAATGAATACCATTGCTTGCGACCTTTTCTGTCGCGATACCAGTATCCGCCAACCCTTTTATAGCGGGCTTTCATATACTGGTTGTAATATTCATCGTAATTATTTTTTTGATATTTATATATGTATCTTTTTAATGTTTTTTCATATTCAGCTTCAGTGAGACGCATGTGATATGCAATATATCTCAACATATATTCCTCTTCTTCGCAGAAATCGCCGTCGGAATATGCAAGCTCAAACAATTGCATTAATGTATAATATCTTTTGTCATCGTCTTTTTGGGATTCATCTTTAATTTCAAACCACCAATACATAGCGAACGCCACATCTTCCACAGCAAAATCTTCTTTCAGATAATCATTGAATTTAACCAATGTCTTTTTGAAATCCGACGGATTCATCTTTTTAATAAATGTCTTTACAACATCCATTTCAAGCACTTTCTCCTCTTTATCCGCTTTCATTATGATGGAAAGTAGACGTAATGAGAGATCCAGATAGAGAGAATAGTTTGTATCCGACACGGACATTCCAAATTCATGTGGGGCGACATAAGGTGTTTTACCATTGGAATGGAACAAATCTTTCTGGTCTTCAAGTATTTTCTTGTATTGTCTGTATTTGAATTTTCCGAAGGCAAATACAATAGGAACAATAACTACTCCAAATATGCTAAAATATAAGAATGTCGCATCATCAAGATGAAATTTATTTGTAATATATGCGCCTATAGAAATGAATGTAATACCACTTATCAACCAAAAATATAGAAAAATATCGTATTGGCTGATAAATCCTTTCTTGCCGTATCTAGGTGAATCGAATAACTCTTTTGCCATAATTGGTTGATTTTTTATCGTAGTGGCAGGTATCAAACCTGCCTGGACTGCGTATCCTCTTATCAGCAAACAGCACTGCGTTCGGTGTTTACAGCTACTGAAATAGCGTCTTCCAGATGCGGTGATACTTCATTTAGCATTTCGCATTTATAATTCAGCATTTCTTCAGGTATTTTTCGATTCTGTCCAATGCCACTTTAATATTATCAAGCGAATTTGCATACGACAATCTCACATATCCCTCTCCATTCGTTCCGAAATCAACACCAGGTGTGATGCCGACGTGGGCATTCTCAAGCACATCGAATGCGAATTTGTAGCAGTCATTGGTGAATTTTTTCGCGTTGGCGAAGATGTAGAAGGCTCCCTGTGGCTCTGTCTCAATCACAAACCCCATCTTACGCAGACGGTCGATCATGTAGACACGGCGTTCATTGTAGATCTCAAGTCGTTTCTTCACATCATCCTCTCCATATCTCAAAGCTGCGATTCCTGCTTTCTGCGACATGCTTGGCGCGCAGATGGCAAGGTTTTGCTGCATTGTCTGGATATGTTTCATATATTGTTTAGGAGCGATCATATAGCCGAGACGCAATCCCGTCATCGCATATCTTTTTGAGAAACCATTAAGCACAAATGCATTGTCTGTCACTTCTAGCACGCTGACGGGAGTGCCGTTGTAGACAAGTCCATGGTAGATCTCGTCGGAAATGATCGGAATACCAAGTTTGGCGATCTCCGCGTATGTCTCTTTGGAGACGAGAGTGCCGGTAGGGTTCATCGGTGAGTTGACGAAGATGGCACGAGTCTTCGGTGTGATTGCAGCCTTCAACGCCTCAATCGGATATTGGAATCCGTCTTCAGCTTTCACAGTGATCGGCACAGGCACAGCGTTGGCAGCCAGTGTGAAATTTTTGTAGCAGGCATAGCCGGGATTGGTCATGATCACCTCGCTGCCCGGTTCACAAAGAAGCTGAAGAGCCATAAGGATAGCAGGGGATGATCCTGATGTTACGACGATGTTGTCTTCATCAACCGAAACACCGTATTCGCTCTTGTAGAACTTGGCAATCTCACGTCTCAGCTCAATATCACCAAGAGAGTGAGTATAGTGGGTTTCTCCCTCTGCAAAGGCCTTTATTCCTGCCACAACAACCTCGTCAGAAGGTTCAAAATCTGGTTCACCTACCTCTAAATGAATCACGTCAACTCCTTTTTCCTGAAGTTCTTTAGCACGCTCCAACACATCCATTACGATGAACGATGTCATCTTCTCTACATTTGGATTCACCTTTGTTGCCATCTTATTTGTTCTTGATTTTCTTTGATCCGATTAGTCTATAATATCTCTCTCCAAGTCGTTTATAGTAGACGTAGATGTAATATTCATTCTCTGTCTGCCAATGGCTGATAGTCAGTCGGTCGGGGCTTGCTTTGCGTTCTCCGTTAGGAAGGAACACATACTGGAAATTGTAGCCTCCGTTCTTTAGTACGATATCGAGCTCATACTGTTTTCTTTCGTTGTTCCACTTCATCAGGTTACGCTCGTTGAGATAACCATGATTGAAATCTCCTGCCACAAAGACAAATCCGTCCGGCCATTCCCAGTCCGTCTTGTAGGCGAAATGAACAATAGAATAGTCGATATCATAGTAAGACGTTATATTTTGACCATGTATTCTATAGCGTCCGTCCTGGTCTTCAAACCATTCATAGTCTGGTTTGGAAGGGTAGAATCCAGGCAAAACCTCAACATGATAATAAGGGCGGTGGAACTGGATTCTTCTGATTTCACCATTGAAGTTGATCTTGTCGGAAAAATCAATTCTGTACCATTCGTTACCTGCATCAAACAGCAATTTCTCGTCATTTTCCCAAATCAGTGTGTTGGCACGGGTGAAATTAGGAATGTTAAGGTAAGCGGCGTTATCCCAACGTACATTCTGGCGGACTATCGCGATAAGTTCACGGTCGCTCGGAGTGACCCCAAGTTTATCAAATCCAAGTTCCAGATTCACCTGCTGATATTTAGTGTTGATGCCATACATAGTGTTTGACTTCACTTCAGCATTAATGTCAACAAGTCTCTCTGCTACACTGAAACAAGCGGTGAGAAGCACACTGTCTGGTTTTTCTCTGTCGGCGATCTTCACCACATAGTTGCCCGACAATGTCATTTTCACATCATCGTTAGGCAGTAGGAGAGAGTAGTGAGTATAGTCGAAAGTAGTATTGCGGGCATACTCATAGTCGGTAACATCTTGTTGGTCAAAACCTTCAAGATAGTCTATTTTGTCAAGTTCGGAAGATTCCCAAAGTGCAGAGCAATGCTCCACGATATAAACAAGGTCACGTGGAGTGCGAGACATCTCGTCGAATGATATTTCAATCCTGTCATCTGAGTCCAAAAAGATTGTAGGCTCACTCATATCGATGCCATACACTTTCACTTGCAATGATTTATAAGCGTCATTGAACGTCTCTGTACGGTAGCCTGCTAATGAATCAGAAAGGATACAGAATAAGAATGTCAGGAATATGAATAATTTTTTTGTCATTTTGCGAATATATAACTGCAAATGTAGTGATTTTTTCATAATGACGGAATGGATGGATGCGTATTTGTTGAACGACATTGCATTTCATTCACCAAAACATTACGAATTAAACTTTATATTAGTTCGGTGTGCTCGCCTACGGCTCGCACTGAGAAGAAGGTTAGGGCATTCCGCCCTTAACAATCCTCATTTTGGACAACAGCTATAACAACGTCATAATTACTGATAACAAAGTTATCGAAAAAAATTTTCAATTAACAATTCCACGAAAAGTCCAGCCACCCCAAAAAATTACGAATTATGCATTACGAATTAAAAAAACAGGCCACGATAGCCAAAACAATATACGTTTTGCCAACCATGACCTGTTTTGAAAACCATTTCCACGATCAAGATTCTGTTATTAAAAGAATCCATGCCGTGTAGGATATAAACGAATTATTTATTCAATTTCTTCTCTCCATTGATGATCACCAATCCACGATAATCATCCGAAACATTCTGTCCGTTGATATTATATCGTTGACCATCGTTTGTGTCTGACGATACTATGTCACTCACATCAGTTATTGTAATGTCGCAGTCGTACTCAATAGTTTGAGTGTCAAGGATATAGTCGCTGACAATCACAGGATTAGTGATTGCTTTTCCATTATTGTCACTTTCCAATGCGGCATCAATGATTATCTCTTTCGACTCTTCTGGCAACAAACCACGTAGTGTTTCGCCCGAACGAATCGATCCGATTGCAAAATAGGCATCTCGATAGAGTGGAGCGACGCCGGTATTCTTCACAGTGATCTTGGTCTGCGTACCGTCGCTCTGACAACCAGTAACCACGAAATGATAGCCAGTGGCCATACTGCATTCTTTGAAACGTGAGGCCGTGTTGTATGAATTCTTTCCAGACGGATTGTTGTTGGCAATCATAAATGTGATATGATACTTTTCCGACTGTTCCTCCCAAGTATGTCCGTACATACCTGACGGATTGGTAAATTTTTCCTGATCACTGTCTTCATAATAACTTATCTCACCGCCACAAACACCTGTTTTCCAACGCTCTTTGCCCATTGCGTTCCAACACGACTCGTTATAACCATCACCTGAACTTTTCTCATGCCCCTCATGCATGAATGAGTCGTCGAACAATCCGAACTCCAACTTCTGAAGATCTTTGTCTTTCGTAAATGGAGTATAGTCATCGTCAGCAGCGTCGATACTGATAGCCCAAGGGATATTCGCCATCACTTTTGTGATGTGCATGAAGAACTCCTTCTGGTATTCTTTCGATGGAAAATTACCGTCGAATTTAATATCCACACCATTCTCATCATAAATGTGGTATTCCGACCAGTGTCCAAAACCAACCTCTACAAATGCGATACGAGGATCTGTTTCGTATCTCTTTGAGAAATCTGTAAAAAACTGTTTTGTAAAGCGTTTCAACTCTTTGTTGCTCCAATCGGCATAGTGAGTGATTCCGTCTCCTTTCACCTTCTTGCTTACATCATGATAGTCGGATCTTGCCTTGATATACGCAGGCACGGCAGATGTGCCGGGTTCATTGTCGACCATCTTTTCTCCCGGATATTCGTAGAAGAAACGGAGCACAGCCTGATGGTTACGGCTTTTGATCTCGTCGAGAAGATCATCAAGATAGCTCCAATCATATTGTATAGTGCCATCGTCATCACAACCTTTCACCACCTTGCATGGTGCCACATACGAGAACTCCAAAGCATGACTTTTGCCATACGTCTTAAAACGATCCTCTGCTTCATCTGGCCATAACACCAGTCCTGTCATAGGCTGCACGTTAGAGACATGAGAATCGATGCTGATTGTTTTCCAGTCAGCTGCAATACCATTCACCACAATAACAGTATTGATTAAAAAAGGAAGTGCAATTCTTTTCATCTTCATTCAATCTAAGTTTCACATTAATTTCTCAATAACATCACAAATATAAAAATTTTATGTATGTGAAATGAAATATACTAAAGATTTTTTAAATCTGTTTAACGCGAGTTTGACAATTTGTCGCTAAGAGACTGTCAAATAATTAAATATAATGAATCAAATTAGGATTATAAAATATTTATTTCTTTTCCGTGATATCCTGTATGACAAGCCCAGCTATAGTGAAACCAAAAATTGCTGTAATGTGAGCAACAGTTCCATTTATTTGCGCTTTTGATGAACACCATTCATGGTTTATCAGATTTGGATTGCCGGCAGCTATTTTTGCTTTGGGACATACACAAGCACTCGTTCCACATGATGATGCTTTACCTTTGTTCTCGAGCAATTCTGGCGAATAAACACAAAGAAATTTCTTTCGTGGATATTTGTTTATATGTCTGAACTTTTTTCTGATGGCTCTTGCTAACGGACATCCATTAACTTTCCAAAATTCAGACACTTGGATTTTAGTTGGATCCATTTTTAGCGCGGCACCCATAGCGGAAAAGAATTTGCCATCACATTGTGTCGCTTTCAAAATTAAGTTTGCTTTATTCTCCAAACTATCTATCGCATCTATGATATAATCATACTCCTCTATATGAAAGAGATGGTCGTTTTCAGCAGAATAAATCTCCTGGACTGCATTTATTTTAGCCTGAGGGTTGATCTCAAGTAGACGTTCCTTAAGCACGTCCACTTTCACCATTCCTATCGTTTTGGTGGTGGCTTGCAATTGTCTGTTGACATTTGTTATACAGACTCTGTCGCTATCTACAATGGTTAGATGCCGTATTCCACTCCTCACCAAACTCTCAGCGCACCAGCTGCCTACACCTCCAACTCCAAAAATTATAACACGTTTGCTTTCTATGGATTGCATCACATCTTCTCCCAAAAGTAGGGTCTGACGATTGAATAGTGCACTATCTCTGCCCATTTTATTGTGATTGAAATATTCAGTTTTATTTGTTACAATTTCGTCGCAAAATTATAAAAATAATTTGACGTGAGTTAGACGAATTGTAATGAATTATATAGCATTTAGAATTTTACATTCTACTTTCTCGTTTCCACCTTACAGATTGTGCTAGTGTATATCTTTACGACATGAAACTGGTTCAAGTTTTCGGCAAATTGAAGATATTCATCACGTTGTGTGGTTGTGAAGATTGAACGTCCAAGCAAATCATAAACTTCTATTCGCTGAATGTCATCACTCCACAATAGAGAATTGTCGACTTCTTTTACAGAAGCGTTCCCATATTTTGAAACAGTCACATTGGCAGGAAAACAGAACGATGGATCTTTTCTTTCGTATATAGATTGCTCCATACTAGCTTTGGTTCTTTCCACTTTCTGTTTGAAAAGCGTTCTGTTGTCGTATTGTATTGTGACAGGTTGAGAGAGGTCTAACATATCATCGTCCAACCAGATTGTGATTTCATCATAATCCATTTTGTTGATTGTGATGGTATTGCCGTCGATATTTGCCTCAAAGGTGTTGCCACGAACAGGAGTGACAGAAGAGGGTAGAGATACCCAGTAGAATGCTTTTCGCAGACATTCCTCTTGTGTCCAGATTATCTGTTTTGGATGCGGATCACGTGTAAAGCGATTCATCCAACTGATAGCTACAGTATCCGCTTGATCCATCCAATGTCCTTTTCCTGCGACGATATTTGTCTGGTGAATATACTTTCCTGGAACAGTAGTGCTTAAAGAATCCATTTCGTCTCCTCTCTTCTTCACCTCTTTATTTCTGTCGTAAGCAGAGTCGAGAGCTCCGACCCAAATGGAGAATGGAGTATTGACCAAATTACGAAGCCCCACGTCTCCAGGATGACCTGCCATCATGGAAGCCGCTGCCCAATGGTCGGCAAGACGTGGCGCTAATCGCCACACTCCATCACCTCCTGCGGAATAACCTAAAATATATACTTTGTCGGGATTTATATTCTCCTTCACTATCATCATGGTTATCAAATCCTGAAACAATGAGTCGATAGGTGCTTTGAACCACATGTCCCAATCATCCCATGGTGCTCTTGGCGCTACGTATATTCCTTGTGGTTCATATAGATATATCTGATTCATCCATTGCTCGTCATTCGTCTCTTTGGGAGCGTTGCCTCCACCATGCATGGATATCCAAAGACTTCGTCCTCCAACCGGTTCATTGCCTCTGATGATGTATCCTAATGGCAAACTCAATCCGTCTCGTCTGATGATATGCTCTTTATATGCCTCATCGTAAAAACTGGACATCTTAGACTTCCATTCTGAAACTACTTGATTTTTTACCGATTCAGACTCATATTTGTCCAATGATTGAGCTGACAAAGTGCAACTCATAGCAGACAAAAAGAGAGTAATAATGTGTTTTTTCATATTAGATTATTTTTAGGAAGACGATTCGGCGTAAAGATACAGATTTTAATTTGAGGACAAAAAAACTTTGTCATTTTTCTATAATCAGCACTTGTCCGATCTTCAAATCGTTGGAAGTCAAACCGTTCAACTCTTTTAGTTCATCAACAGTCAGACCTGCCATTTTTGATATTCTGTACATCGTCTCTCCTTTCTCCACGATGTGAGTCTTCTTTGTTACTACAGGCTGCTCCTCTTTTTTTAGAGAATCTTTCTTGTCCTCTTTCACCACCTCTTTTTTAGTGTTCTGATTAGTATTCTTGCGAGCATTCTCCTGCTTTTTTCTATCTGCTTTTTCTTTTTCAAGACGCTGCTTCTCAAGACGCTGCTTTTCAGCCTTTTCTCTCTTGCGACGCTCACGACGACTCTCTTTCTTCTTCTTTTTATGTACAGTGTGTTTATTGCTGTCGACGGAATTGTTATTGTCGACGGTTTTGTCATTTGACGGAGTGTCTATATCTGTAGTCTGACCTGGCAATTCTAGTTCCTCCTCCTGTGGCTGAGGAGTTGGCTCTGGCAACGTCTCTTCTTCATCTCTTTTCTTTGACTTACCAGAAGACATATCATAGATTCGTCTTGCTGTCTTGTAGCGAGACTTATAGTAGGGATGCGTGGATTTGTCGATGCAAATTCCCTGTTTGAGCGACGCGTGGATAAACGAGAAATCTTCGTCAGTCACCTCAATCACAATTCCGACATGACCTATTTTACTGCCTTTAGAACCAGAGTAAAACACCAAATCACCAGGCTTTATATGAGTCGCTTTGATTTTTTCTCCATGGTCAGACTGAGCGCTCGACGAGTGGGGAAGTGCATATCCCAACTCTTTATACATATACATGGTGAAACCAGAACAATCGAACGCATACGGACCTACACCACCGTTTCTGTATGTGCGACGGAGATGCTTCTTTCCAAATTTAATCCATTCGTCAATGTCCTTATATTTTGTTTCGCTCCAATCTAATCTGTTTGCAGAAAAGGAGCATATATTGGTGATAAACAACAATATTACCAGCCAAATTGTTCTCTTTGTCATTGTGTAGTTCCTTGTATTAGTAAAGAGGGGACAAACATCAGATTCCCCGTATTAAAATAAGTTCTTATTGCAAAGATAATAAATTAGTTGATTTTTAGTTGTCAATCGTAGCAAAATAACATTATGACAATGGTCGATCAAATAAAAAAACGGACAGATACAATAGCATCTATCCGTTTTTTACATTCAAATAGTATAGTGAAACATTTATTTGATAATCAGGCTATAGATATTGAGTGAGTCACCCTTGGTAATTGAATGGTTGCCAGGTGCCAAACTCACAGAAACGATTCCGTCTGAATCGGCGGTAATGCTGTTGCCATCAACTTTGATTCTTCCGTTTGCAGTGTCAGTGATTATGTAAAGTGTTTTGGATGCTGCGGTTGTAAATGTCACAGAAGTGCTGCTCTCCATCTTGATTGCAGACGTATAAGTCACTCCGTTATATGTTTTTGCCGCAATTCCACTCTTTAGATTGGCAGACACTGTGAAGAATCCGCTCTTGTCTGTGGCTCCATTGTCGAATGTCAAAGTCTGGTCCGACGTGAGGTCTATGTTCGGATTGGTACTGTTTCCTCCATTTTGGTCTCCATTTCCATCTCCACTCTGGCTTCCGTTATTGTTGTCATCTCCAGTATTTGTCTCACCACTGTTGGAATCAACCTTATTTGACACTTCAGAATCATCTATACAAATGAAAGAGATAGAAGACACTGAACTCTCCTTATCTTTTGAACCAGAGCCGATAAAGTATGTGCCAACACCGATATTGTATGACGATGTTCCACTCAACTGCCCAATTTTAGTACCGTCAGCACACATGAGATATGGTCCTCCATAAGAGTCTGAACCAGCGGAGATCGTCACCTTACAACTTCTTTCGATGCGGAATGTGATGCCCTGACCTTTGAATTTGCCAGATTTGTAGTTTGTGAATGTGATGCCGTTGCTTGTCGTGCCCATCGTCACATCGTATTTGCAACCACTCATATCAATTGATCCATTCACACTATTGACATTCATAGATGTGTTTGTGACCTTTTTCTGCTTCATCACACCTGAATACATCAGACACTCCTTACGTGCTGTCACAGCATCTGTGATGTACGCTTTTGTCTGTTTCTTTGAAGCATCGTAATAAAATAGTGTGGCATCAGTATCAAATTTGCTATAATTTATATTTCTCGCCTGAAACTGACAGTTGTTTGATACTGCTTCATCTCTTGTTTTTGCGATTACAGCATTGTTGGTGCCGAAACAAGCGTAATAGATGTCTCCATAACTCTTTGATACTCCTCCAGATGTGGTTTCGCATACGTTTTTACATCCGTCGAAATAGTTATGTTCAGAGAATCGGTATGAGTTTGCTCGGCAAGACGCGATATAACTCAAACTTGCATCAGGATCAGTCACATCACCAAACACATAATTGTTGTAAAAGTGGAAGTTGGAATTACGCAATAGAGGCACACGTGAAGCGCAATTCTTCCAGATATTGTGGTGGAAAGTAATGTTGAACTGCAATGAAGCGTCGCTTGCACCAATCAGATTGGTTTTATGGCCATACTCAAAATAGCAGTAACTTAGAGTGTAATACTGACCACGCTTGAAATCGCAAGATCCGTCGCCTTCCTTTTTATCACTCTCCGCTGGATTAGCGCAATAACCTTGCTTGAACGAACAGTGATGTACCCAACATCTCTCCACCGACGCACTCAAATCAGATGTCACGCTTGATGAAGCCTGCACACCCTCCATACCGATCGCATCTTCTGGATAATCGTCAAACAACAGGTTTCTTGCTTCAAAACTTTTGCCATACTTGTTGTCGGAACAGATGAAATGGAATCCCCAACCATAGATTTGAGCATCATCTCCAACACCTTCAAGAGTCAGGTTTTGAGCATTTTTCATTCTAGCCAAATGTCCGTTATCGCCCACACTTCCTCCATTGTCTGTAGAATTATAGGCAGTCAATCCCTCCGGACTCGTCACTTTTCCAATAAAACGGATCACAACAGGATGCTCCTTTGTCACTGCAAAAATACCTTTCTTCGACGCATCAGCTGTATAGGTGTTGCTTGATGAACTTGAATACTGGTTGTTGTTCAAAATCCATCCGATTCCTTTTCCAACACTCTCGTAACCAGGAATAGTCACATTGTCTTTGTTCTCATCAGTGACGTAGACAACAATCGCATCATCCTTAAGAGTACCGTCATCTTTATAAGCTCCTATTCCTTCTGTATAATTGAAGTGAGCATAGCCGCTACGATCGAAAGCTCCCACTGCCACTAGGTCAGTTTCAGAAGCTTTTTCATCCGCTTCTTTGCCTCCGATCAAAGGAACGACCTTAAATTGATAGTCTCCCTTTTTCAAACCCAAAATGTCGGCTCTGTATTGCGAACCAGACTTTCTGATAAGTTCAGAATCTACCTTCGCATATTTTCCACCCATTTCTTTGTAGTAGACGGAATAAGACGACGCATCAGCAAACGGATCCCAAATCACAAAGCCAGACTCAAACCATCCGTCGGCTGAAACGATTTTCACACCACCTTCCTGAATGGAAGCTTGCTTGATGAAACTGATTTGTGTGGCATTGCCATTGTAGTTTCTTTTCTCGTCTCCATTATTGAAAGAGATGCTGAAATTATTGTCGTTGCTGAAATCAATCGACTCCACTGAAGACGATGAATAGATTTCGGCTGCACCGTTGTCCATCGACACCTTCACCTTGTTCTGCGCGTCAACGGATGTGAGCATGATTGCCCACATTGATAAAACTGAAATTATCTTTTTCATACGTCTTATTTTTTAATGAATTTTACAACTTTTCCATCAACATTGAGCAAATATACGCCAGATGCAAGATTAGAAATGTCTATTCTTGTTTCGTTTGACTCTGTATGGCATGAGTAGACGGAAATGCCTGTGACTGACAATATCGACAACATCTTTCCTGCTTTAACTCCAGTAACAACCAAATTGTCTCCAACAGCAGTGTTGATTGTAAACAGATTGTTCTGCAAAGTCGTGATGTCTGTCGGAGCATTTAGATTCACAACGATGTCATCCATGTCGAAAGACAATGTCGAGCCATCTGTGAATGTCACATTCACATTGTCTCCATTGATTTTTATTTGTGTGGGCGACTTTGATATAGTTTCTCCATTGACCTTTATCTCCGGTGATGCCATCACAAATCCAGACCACAATAGACAGGATACAATCAATATAATTTCTTTCAAGTATTTCATATGTGTAAAAATTTTAGTGTTTGTTTTTGCTATTTACGTCTAGAAACCATCATTCTCCTCGTTTTATTCTCCCTGTATGCTTTTCAACGAAGTCTTATAGTTTGTCAACGCACTCTTCAAAGAGGCATTCACAGCATAGCTTTCATCGTCAGCGGTAGTGAATGTCCATTTGAAATCGCCACCGTTCTGACGGCCAGCGAAAGCCTTCACATTCTCAACAGCCTGTTCAGCCGAATCTGGTGTGTAAGAATACATGATGGATGAGTCAGTGTCGAAATTGTTGTAAGTGTTGCCGCCAGAAAGCGAAGTGACAGATGAAGGCACTTTCTCATTGCGTGATGATGCCTCGTAGAAATCGAAATCACTCTTTCCATTAATGCCACGAGTATCTTTCTCTCCCTTCAACGCAGATATCGTATTGTTATAAGAGACGTATGTCACCTTACCCTCAAACTTGTTGCCATACGACTTGATTGTGCCACCAGCCTCTTTGCTGAATGTCGCATTGTCAGTCGTGCTCTTATCGTTTTCCGCATAAAGGTCAGAACCCTGCATAGATGTCAGCATAGGGAATTTACAAGAGCGGAAATAGTTGTTTTCAGAGAAGACGCTCGATCCAAGAGTTGAGCCGATGCCATACTTAGCGTTTCCGTCATAATAATTGTTGTAGACGTGGGCTGAATAGTAGCGTACACGTGGGTGACGGCTGTCTGAATGGTCATACCAGTTGTGGTGGTAAGTGATGTAGAAACCTTCTGTAGAGCCCTCGCTCAAACCTAGCAGATTACATTTGCCATTATCGAAGAAATGGTTGTATGAGAATGTTATGTAAGTCGACTTCTTGCAGTCCAACGCACCGTCTCCCTTCACCTGATCCGCATCACTTCCGGCATCACCGTAGAAGAAATCACAGTTGTGAACCCACACATATTCGCAAGACTGTTGCAAACCGATGTTGTCACCCTCACTGGAGTTGCAGTTCATTGTTCCGATGTTTCGGACCTCCACAAGTTTGGCATTCTTGATTCTCACACCCCAACCGTTTGCCACTGCATCTTCACCAACACCCTCGACAGTCACACCTTCACATGTCTGTTTTGTACCGCCAAGATCAATCAACACATCACCCTTATCAGTGACAGCAGGATCATTCACATTTCCCACCAAACGGATGCAGAGTGGGCGAGTGTCGTAACCTTTCTTGTATAGAGTAAGTATATTCTGGATTCCCTGAGCTGATGTTTTAGTGCCATTACTTGATGTGACAATCTCAGCAGAAACTTTATCCTTTGTATTGTCTGTCAGATAAAGCACGAGAGCATCCTTCTTCAAAGTACCATTGGCATTATAAGCACCGGGCACATTACCGTTGGAGAAAGCAAAACCAGAACGGTCGTGAGCCTTTACCGAAATCTTCAACACAGATGGCTTACAGATCTCTTTGCCGTTGGCATCCACAGCAACTACACTTAGATTATAGTCTCCAGCCGCCAAACCAAGGGCGTCAGCACGGAAGAAACTGCCATAGTTGCGGATCAACGCGTCGTCTACATCAACATAATTATTTTCTGAAGCCTTCTTGACAGAAACCTTATACTTTGAAGCCCCAGAAAAAGCCGACCATGTGGCGAAACATGTCTCAAGCCATCCACCGGAAGTGAGGACCTTGATGTCGCCCTGTGTTGCAACAACACCAGGGGTAGTTGATTCAGAAGGAACCACAGCCGTTGTGTCCGACGGAATGTTTGGAGTGACAGGACCGATCGATTCGCCATCCTTCACAAAAACCACACTGTCGACAATATCGGTAGTGTACTCAATCACACGTCCATCCTTCATGAAGACGTTGAAACTGTCTGCCATAGATGCTGAAAATCCAGAGGCAAGAGCCAAACTGAAAAGGATATATTTATTATTCATAGTCTTAATTTTTTCAAAGTTTATAATGTGCGTCTATATGCAGACGCATGAAATCCGCTTAACTGGCGAAAACAAGAACGCCTGAAATACGATTTTATTTTTTTACAAATTTAACAACATCAGAGTTGATTTTAATAAAATAAACACCTGATTTATAGTTTGCGACGTCGATGCTCAAAACATCCCCGTCGGCAAGCATATTTGAAATCACCATGCCGCTTATATTGAAGACGGTGATATTCGCGTCTGCTGGCACCCCTTTTAGATTGATAAAATCCGAAGCCGGGTTAGGGTAGAGAAGGAGAGAACCGTCGGCGACATCATCCACTATAGAAGGCTCATCATTCCCAACGATATCAGTGAAATAGATACGTTGCAGAGAAGAGAAATCGTAGGTTGTCATGCTGCCGTCATTAAAATAAGTCTCAACCTTTCCATTAGAGAAAACAAGTTTCCTCAAATCATCAGTGGAGTGAGACACCCCATTGCCAGCGATAAAAGTGCCAGCAAACATCGAGCCACATATAAAAGTAGCAAGAATAGTTGAAGATATACGTTTTTCCATATTCATGCGTTTTTGTAATCGTTCTGTTTGCAAAAGTAATGGCAATAGTAAAAACAACATGAAATTTCGATACCAAACAATGTAGATGAACATTTTTTCATGGATGACAGATGTAACAATATCAAGCAATTGATGTAACACAAATAAATTATCTGTCTGATTAATAAAATGATATAAATATCATATCAAAATGGATTTCTGCCATGAAAAATCGACAATATTAGGTGTATTTTAGGGGAGAATGGAGAATAATTTATCAAAGAATTATGGAGAAATAGACAACATTTCAATTTTTTATATAAGATTTGCAAATGGTTTTATTATCTTGCAATATAAAACTATTAAATGGATTTAATATGAAAGATAAATACGATATACTTGATAAAGAGAAATCTACAGAAACACACTATGTGATCCGTGATGGTGTGACGAGCATTGGAGAATGGGCTTTTGAGAGCTGTGGTTGTCTGACTTCAATTGAAATTCCTGACTCAGTGACGAGCATTGGAGATCATGCTTTTGAGGACTGTCACAGCCTGACTTCAATTGAAATTCCAGACTCGGTGACGAGCATTGGAGATCATGCTTTTGTGAACTGTAGCGGTCTGACTTCAATTGAGATCCCTGACTCGGTGGCGAGCATTGGATGGCATGCTTTTGAGGGCTGTAGCGGTCTGACTTCAATTGAGATTCCAAACTCGGTGATGAGTATTGGAGAATGGGATTTTAGAGGCTGTTCAAGTTTAACTAATATAAATGTATCAGAAAAGAATCTTAATTATACTTCAGAAAGTGGAGTGTTGTATAACAAGAGTAAGACAGAAATAATTTCAGTGCCAGAAGGAATATGTGGATGTTTTTCAATTCCGGATTCGGTGACAAGCATTGGTATAGGTGCTTTTTCCCGTTGTAGCGGTCTGACTTCAATTATGATTCCAGACTCGGTGACGAGTATTGGAGAATGGGCTTTTTCCGGCTGTAGCGGTCTGACTTCAATTGTGATTCCAGACTCGGTGACGAGTATTGGAACAGGTACATTTTCCGGCTGTAGCGGTCTGACTTCAATTGTGATTCCGGACTCGGTGATAAGCATTGGAATCTGTGCTTTTGAAGGTTGTAGCAGTCTGACTTCAATTAAGATTCCGGACTCGGTGACGAGCATTGGAATCCGTGCTTTTGAAGGCTGTAGCGGTCTGACTTCAATTCCGATTCCAAATTATCCCTTTTGAGGGCTGTGGTGGTCTGACTGAAATTCATTGTTAGAAAAAATCAAAGAAGTGGAAACAAAATCTGATGCATTTGACGATTGTGATTTATCGAAATGTGTGTTATATGTTCCTGTAGGAACTGGCTATGCATACAGACATCATCCTATATTTTCTAAATTCAAGGAGGTGGTAATTGAGAAATGAAATGTTGTAGATCTTTTTGTAGAATCGCACAATCAAACACTTATTTTCTTAATTTTGCAAAACAATTCAATAGATACAATATGATTAAGACTATCCTTATTGCAATAGCGTTTCTCGGTGTCGCCATCCTTCTGTTTGGTGTCAAAATCTTCTTTACTAAAAATGGTAAGTTTCCTAACAGTCATGTAAGTGGCAATAAGGAGATGCGTAAACGTGGAGTGACTTGTGTTCAATCGCAGGATAGGGAAGAACGTAGAAAAATGCTGAATTCAAATTCATAAAAGCAACCAATTGGAATTTATCATTCCTATGAATAATAAAGAGTTTTAATAACAAAGCGGGTGCTCCACTATTTTATAATTTTGAAGCACCCTCTTTTTTCCTTTTTCTTTTATTGTAACGCCTCAATAATAACAGGCTCTATCATATCTTTTCTTTGGTCTGTTTCAAAACGACGTATAACCTTTCCGTCTTTCCCGACCAAAAACTTGGTGAAATTCCAACCGATACTCACATCCGCTGTATCGTCTGTCACATTCGCATGCTCAAGAAAATCATAAAGTGGAATTTTATTTTCGCCATTCACGTCGATCTTATGAAATCGAGGAAATTCAGTATGATAATTTAGAGTACAGAAACTTTGTATCTCTTCATCCGACTCTGGTGCCTGTTCGGCAAATTGATTGCACGGAAAGTCCAAAATCTCAAATCCTTGATCTTTGTAGACGGAATAAAGGTGCTGCAACTCCTCATATTGCGGTGTGTGGCCACAACGTGTAGCAGTATTCACAATCAAAAGCACTTTGCCTTTGTAGCGTGATAATGAGACCTCTTTTCCTTGATTGTCAATCACTGTGAAGTCATAAACTGTAGCTGAAGATGATTCTGACGCAGAATCTGAACTTGTTCCATTAAAAAAATAGAAAGCAAGCATCATGGACAATGCCACGATAATTAGAAGAATAAAATAGTGTCTTTTCATATTAGAGTTTGTTAGTTTACCGATACAAATTTAACATTTATTTTCAGATTAATAACCTGTTTGAATTTTAATTTTGAGGCAACGTTTGATTTATGATGACACAGAATCTAACCCTGTACGAATAAAAGCTGACATAGAAAAAAACACAGAATTCTTTGATGAAATTTCGCCTTTGGGTTTGCGATATCACGTCATATCAATTCTTCTCTCAACTCTTGTGCTGTCTTTCCGGTATTTCTTTTTATGAATACACCGAAATGGGAAGGGTTGGCAAAACCGACGATATTGGAAATCTCCTTTATTGAAAGATTGGGATTTGTCAGTCGGGCTTTGACTTCTCTTATTATATACTCATTTATTATTTGACTTGGAGTTTTGTTTGTAACACATCTGCAAATTGTAGATAAATATTTGGATGTTATATGTAGTTTGTCTGCGTATTCTGCCACACTAAGAAATTTAGAATGTTGATTAGAAAGCATATAGATGAAATGTTTCACCAATATCTCCGCTGAATTGCTTCCTGTTTGCTGTACCTCAAAATCATTTTCTTCTTTTGCTATTGTATTTATAAACAGGCAAAATGATTGGAAAAGAGGATAAAGAATCTTCTCAAAATCAGGTTTGTTTTCATCCTTCAGAAGTAGAGCTATAGTTTCAAGATATTTGATAAATAAATCTTGATCTGTTTCATTGATTGCCTGAAACCTATACATACGATCAATATAGAACGAAACAATGTCGGCATTGGTTTCAATCGCAAGTTTTTTTCCAAAAGCAGATGAAATGAATAGCCCTGCGACATCAAAATCAACACTTGACATCACATTTTGTGCAATATTGAGTGGAGACGAAATAAAGATGCTGCCTTTATTAAGTTCATACTGCTTGCCACCTATATTTGTCGTCGCATGTCCGCTTCTGATCAATATTATTGTGAAGCCATCAAGAAGAAATGAGTTGTTTTCGGAAAAATTAAAATCCCTTATGGAATAGAAAATATTAACATCCCTATTTCCATAAAGTGTCACACCATAATGATCCCTTTCTAATGTATTGAATGTTTTCATGTCACAAAAGTAATTAATCTCCGACAAATACGATGTTCTATTCGTCGTAATCAATATTCAATATTTCAATATCGACCAAACATATTACAAATAGAACATTCATGTAGAGATTCATAAGACAATATAGCGACTTTTTGATTATAGTTTTGTAATGAAAAACAAATAAACATCAAAGCAATATGAAATTTAGAACATTATTGGGTGTCGCTTTTGTATCTGCCCTTATGGTCTCTTGTGGTAGAGACGGTGCTGAAAAAAAGACAATCCACAGTGTAATCCTTACAGAGCCACAGTGTGGTTCACTAGAAGAAGTAAAAACTATGGCAGGATCTATTGAGGAGTCCCGAGAAATCAGCGTCGGTTTTAAAGTGCCTGGCCAAATTTCCCACATTGCCGTTAAAGAGGGGGATTATGTAAAGGCAGGACAACTAATTGCCATGCTTGACGATAAAGATGTCAAGCTAGAACTTGAAGCCACACAGATTCAATATGATCAACTTAAACGAGAGGTGGACCGACTATCCAAACTAAAACAGAGTAACAGTATCTCCGGAAATGACTATGACAAAGCATCAAGCGGATTGGCTCAACTTTCCGTCGCGCTTCAAGGATATAAGAACAAGCTTTCTTATACAAATCTTTACGCTCCGACAAACGGTTATGTGCAGAGTGTGAATTTTGAAGCATCTGAGATGGTGAATGCAGGAACACCAATCTTCACAATCCTTGATACAAAACAGATGGAGGTTGTATGCAATATTCCCGCGTCGCTATACATGGAGAAAGATAAGATAAAATCAATCACTTGTTCTGGCCGTTTCTCTGAAGGGAAACCAGTCAAGCTTCAAATCATCAGCATCACACCTAAAGCAGATGCAAGCCAATTGTATAAGATGCATCTTGCCATTGTGGATAGGACCAAGAAGACGGTGAGTGGACAAAATGTAGAAGTGAAGGTGAGTCTCGACAATAAAAAATCTTGTGATTGTCTAACTGTCCCTATGGCAAGTGTAGTTAATGAGTCAGGCGAAAATTTTGTGATGGTATACAACCCTGAAGATAGCACAGTCGTTCGCAGAGCTATCGAACTTGATGGTATGAAACCGGAAGGACGTGTGGCGATTAAATCAGGATTGAACGGCTCAGAACAGATTGTCAAAGCAGGAGCATCACGTTTGATAGACGGTGAGAAAGTACGAGTAGTAGGGGAGAAATCAGATTCTAATATTGGAGACGTACTATGAGAATTACTAGATATTTCATGGAACGCCCGACATTGTTCTGGAGTTTCATTGTAGGTATTCTTTTGGCTGGCATCATTGCTTTCAACCAGATGCCAAAACTTGAAGATCCTGCTGTGGCGGTAAAGCAAGCAATGGTCATCATTCCTTGCCAAGGAGCATCAGCACACGAAGTGGAATTGAAAGTGGCACAACCAATGGAGGATGTACTCAGGACTTTGCCCCAAGTGCGTAGAATAAAGAGTACATGTGTGCAAAATATGGCACAAATAACAGTGGAATATGATCTTGCCACAAAAAATTCCGATTTGGAGCAGTATTTCGATCTCTTACGAAGAAAGGTGAACGACAATAAAGCCATGCTTCCTCAGGATTGTATTGATCCAATCGTGTTGGATGATATGATGGATGTGTATGGAATCTTTTATAGCTTTTCCGGAGAGGGATATTCTTATGACGAGTTGGAAAAGTACGCCAAGTATATCCGTCGTGAACTGTTGAAGGTAAAAGGCGTGAAACGAATCACTATCGGAGGCACACAACGCGAAGTGATCAACATCATTATGGAACCAGACAAAATAGCACAAAACGGACTCATACCGACTCAGATTATGATGCAGTTGCAAAGTGCGGGTGCGGTGGTCAATGCCGGTAATTATGAGACTGGCGACCAACGTTTAATGGTCTCAGTCAATGATGCGATAAAAGATGAAAACGATATTCGCAATCTTCAGATTTCCACTGTTGGCGGTGGTATTGTTCGTCTTGGTGATATAGCACGTGTAGAACGTTCTTATGTGGAGCCGCAGACACGTGGATTTTGGGCGGATGGCAAACAGGCTTTGGCTATATGTGTCTCTTTGAGCAATGACGCGAATGTACCCAAAGTAGGTGCGGCTGTCGATGACAAGCTAAAGGAGGTGATGGAAAATATCCCTGTAGGAATGGACACACAGAAAGTGTTCTTCCAGCCAGACAAAGTAAATGAAGCAGTGTCTGGTTTTATGGTCAATCTATTGGAATCTGTGTTGATCGTCATCTTCGTGCTGATGTATGTCATGGGATTCAAATCAGGTTTGAATATCGGTATGGGATTGGTTTTGACTATAGCATTGTCATTCCCGATCTTGCTTATGATGGGCACAACACTTCATCGAATCTCGCTTGGCACATTTGTCATCGCTATGGGTATGCTGGTCGACAATGCGATTGTGATTCAAGATGGCATTCTTGTAGATAGAAAAAGAGGTCTGCCAGAAAGCAAATATCTTTATAAAATTGGAAACCGTACGATGTATCCTCTTCTTGGAGCGACGGTGATCGGTGCGTCAACATTCATGTGTATATACCTCTCACCTGGTTCGACTGGCGAATATGCAGGTGATATGTTCCTTGTTCTTTGTGTCAGTCTGCTTGTTTCCTGGGTATTGGCATTGGTGCAGATTCCAGTGTTCTCAAAATATCTTTTGTCTAAAGAACTTACAGAAAAAGAGAAACAGGACAACGATGAAAACAAAAAAATCAATCGTGTTCTAAAGAAAGTGGTTACAAAACTTGTTGACCATAAGATCGTTTCAGTTTCAGTGGCAGCTGTATGTCTTGCTTTTTCCGGATGGGGAATGATGAATGTGAAAAATCTGTTCTTCCCCGACTTTGACTACAAACAGTTTGTGATCGAATACTCACTTCCTGCAGAAGCGGGTCCGGATCGTGTGAAGCATGATCTTTTGGAAATATCAAACTACCTAAAAAACAAGCCAGAAATTGAAAATGTTGAAGCGTGTCAGGGCACAGCTCCTGCTCGTTATTGTCTGGTAAGACCAATGGGAGCGAGTGGAGATTCTGACGGAGAACTTATTGTAGACTGCAAGGATTTTGAGACTGTGAAAAAACTACTTCCTTGCCTGCGTGATGAATTAAGAAGTATGTATCCAGACGCATATATTCGTTTGCGTAAGTATAATTTCTCAATCGCAACGTCGCATAAGATCGAAGCTATGTTCCAAGGTCCGGATCCAGCCGTTTTGCGTGATCTTTCTGCTAAAGCTGAGGATATTATGCGTAAATCAAAATATGTTGATCCATACACTGTGCAGAACAACTGGAAACCAATGACTAAGACAATCATCGCCGACTATGTACAGCAAGACGCATTACGAAGTTCTGTCCAGAGAGGAGATGTCGGAAATGCGCTGCTTGCCGCTACAGATGGTATGCCATGTGGAGTCATTAATGATAAAGACAAGCAAGTTGTGGTGCAATTGCAGATGCGTGAAGCTGATGGTTCAAAAATTCAGGATCTGAGCAATATCCCTGTTTGGAGCATGATGAACATCCATCTCGACATGAATGCTGTGGCAGGTTTGATGACTGGAGCAACCAATCAGTCGGAACTGACGAGAAAAATGGTCAGATCAACACCTCTTGGCAGTGTTGTAAATAATGTCGATATGCAGTGGGACAACTCCGTGGTGTACCGAGTGAACGGACAACGTGCCATTGAAGCTGAATGTGATCCTAACGAAGATATTTACGACGCAACTGTCGCTAAAGTGATGGATGATATAAAAGCCGACGTAGAGGCGATCCCTCTTCCTGACGGATACACCTTGACATGGGTAGGTGAGTTGGATACTTCAGATGAAGCCGTCACAGCCCTGCTTGACTTTATCCCTATCACATTCTTCATCATTTTCGGAATACTATTGTTGCTATTCAACTCCTGGAAATCTATTTTCGTGATTATCACCTGTATCCCATTCATCATCTGTGGAGTATCTCCATTATTGTTGACATTCAGTATGCCATTCACATTCATGGCTATCATCGGACTTTTCGGATTAATTGGTATGATGGTGAAAAATGCGATTGTGTTGGTGGATGAGATAAACCGACTACGCAAAGAGAACCAACATCCATACGATGCCGTGATAAACGCGACAGTAAGTCGTATTCGTCCTGTGATGATGGCTTCGCTGACAACTATTCTTGGTATGGCTCCTTTGCTTACCGATACGATGTACAACTCTATGGCCATCTGTATTATGGGCGGTCTCTTCGTCGGCACTATCGTCACCTTGATTCTTGTCCCTTTGTTCTACACTGTAGTATATCGAATCCGTCGTCCGAAGGAAGAAACTGTATTATCAAATAATTAAAAAAATGAAGAAAATAATATATTTCGCCATTTCATGCTGTCTATGCGTAGAATCAGCTATGGCACAAAACGACACTTTGTTCCTTTCTCTTGAGGAATGCAGGAATAGAGCATTGGCGACAAACGAAAATATCAGGAAGAGTGATAATCTTGTCAAACAATCTGAATTAGACAAGAAGATTGCTTTCTCTTCTTATCTGCCGACGGTGGACGGAAGTGCGACGGCAATCTATACCAAGGATCTGGATTTGTCAGGCACTAAACTATTGATGCATGGAATGTGGATGGCAGGATTCTCCTTACAGCAGGTACTATATGCCGGCGGACGAGTGAAAAATGGCAATGACCTTGCTGAAATCGGCTTGGATATTTCACAACAACAGCAGAGAAAGAGTAGGCAAGAGGTGTTACTCGAAGCAGATCAGACTTACTGGGGATATGTCGCTGTCTTGCAAAAGATAAAAATGTTGGAGAGTTATGTGGAATATATCGATGGAGTTGACAAATCAGTGGCGAACAGTGTGGAGGCGGAACTTGCCACAAAGGCTGACCAATTACGTGTAAATGCTAAATTGAGTGAGATTAAATATAATCTTCAGAAAGCAAAAAACGGTGCTGAATTATGCAGACTCATGCTTTGCAATGTGATAGGTGAGGATTTTGAGACTCAGGTTTTGCCTGCTGATACAGAAATAAATATTGAATCTCCTGGATCTTTGGACGACAATGTAAATGATTGCCCTGAGGTGCAACTTATGCAAATGGGAATAAAGGCAAGGGAGAAACAGGTGAAATTAGCAAAAGGAGAGCTTCTTCCAACTTTGGCATTGGTTGGTGGTTGGAATTACATGGGCAATATGAAGATGGAAGGTGTGACCGAATATCAAGGGATGATGATCCCATACACGCAATCTTTCGATCAATCATTCTGGTATGGAGCTTTGTCGTTAAGTGTGCCGATATGGAATTGGGGAAAATCTTGCAACTCTGTAAAAAAAGCAAAATTGGAAGTTGAAAACGCTGAACTTGATCTACAGCGTAACACTAGACTGCTGACTATCCAAGCCAGACAGGCTGTACAGAATGTCATGTCTGGATACAGTCTGATCGAGACTGCTCAACTTGGCTACGAGCAAGCTACCGAAAATCTCCGTATTATGCGGGAGAAGTATGATGGAAACTATTGTACTTTGACTGATTTACTCGATGCTCAAAGCCAATGGCAACAAGCTGAATGTAATCTTATTGAAGCGAAAACACAATATAAGATCTCAGAATCGGAATATCTCAAAGCTATCGGAAAGCTTGGAGAGAAGAAATAAAAATGTAATAGAGACGGAAAGTTTTCCGTCTCTATTATCTTCCTATCATCTCCCTCTACAACTTCACATCTTTCTTATTCACCCAACCTTCTTTGACTTCACTTTTTCCAAGCGGTTTCACATAATAGGATGATTCATTTTCGTCTGTAATACAAATGCGTCCTTTTTTAGATGTCGTATCTTTGTCGGCTTCACTCTCTTTATCACACCAACTGTTTTGCCTAAAAACTCATGGAAATAATCCCTTTTGGAAGTGAGAGAATCATTAAATATTCCGTCGGATAGATAAGAGGGTAGGGAATCATTATCTAATCGCTTTAGATCTATTTGTCTACCGTTTCCATGAAAACTATCATACCAATCCAAATGTATAGAATCATTAGAACATTTTTTTATATTATATATAACTGGTCTATAACCTGAGATTCTATCTTCTCTTAAATCAAGCTCACTACGATCATGACGAAATAGAGCCAAAACATTTGAATTTACATCCTCAACCTCTTCACGTACAAAATTATCAGGGAATTCTCCATTCTGATATTCGTCTTTTATCAGCAAAAACTGATATTTCTCTACCCACATTTTACCTTCACCGTATTCTTTTACTCCAAATAATTTCCAAGCACCACCTTTAACATATTTCCAGTTATATTCTTTTGAAAAATGAAAACTAAATATTTCATCTTCATGAATCAAAACAAATTTAGTTTCGCAATGTATAGGAGGATTTTTTATACATTTTGCTCCAGCATTCCACACTCCCTGCATATAATCATGATTATTCTCTTGTGCAAAAAGGTAGAGAAGTTCAGCAATAGCATTATTATGAATAAAAAATGTTTCATGATATCTTCTTTATACAAACACTACAAAATTAGTTTTTTAATAAAAAACGTGTCAATTCTTTCCATTTTTATTCACAATTGAATATATTTGAATAAGGATTAAACTCTAATTAACTCAATATAACATGAAAAAGAGATTTTTTACAATTTTGGCTTTGATGTCTATAATGGCATCTGCGACCGCGCAAGACCAAAAGATTTACGTCTGCAAGAAAGACGGAAGTTTTGTGGAGTATGAAATTGCATCTGTTGACAGCATCACTTTCAACAAACCTCAATCTAATGAGAATCCGAATGAAGAGATGGATCCTAAGGTTACCATGCAACAATTGCGTGATGATTTGGTTGAGAGAGCCCCTAGCGTAAGTGGATCTTATGGTAAGACTGAACATAAGACCTATTTTTCAACTACTGCCAACAAAGAGAAGGGCGTCAATGTACAAGTTCCAGACAACTATGATCCAAGCAAGAAGTATCCGGTTTTGTTTGTGCTTCACGGAATCATGGGAAGTGAGAATGACTTGACAAATGGTTTTACAGTGAGCGAGACAATCGCTGATGCTCTCGGAAAAGGAAAAATCAGGGAAATGATTGTGGTCTATCCTCAGATGTTCACAAGCAAGACGATGAATAGTCCGTCAGGTATCAATTTGGAGGTGACAAAAGCTTATGACGCATTCCAAGAGGATATCAAGAACGACTTGATCCCTTGGTTGAAAGAAAATTATTCTGTGGCAGAAGGACGTGAGAACATGGCTATCACTGGTTTCTCTATGGGAGGACGTGAGGCTTTGTACATCGGTACACAAAACACTGATATCTTCGGATACGTAGGTGGAGCATGTCCAGCCCCTGGTATCACTCCTGGTCAGGATATATATATGAATCATCCAGGAACAATTCCAAACGAAGCTGATTTCAAAATTCCTGATGGCAAACCATTACCTTATATCCTGTTGATTTCTGGAGGAACTAACGACACTACCGTCGGCAATTTCCCAGAGTCGTACCACAACATCCTGACTACTAACGGAGTGGATCACGTATGGCATAAGATCAACGGTACAGGACATGGTCCTGACAGTGTAGGTCCTCACATGTATAACTTCATCAATCATATTTTCCCAGCAAAATAAGATTGGTCTTGTTTGAAAATATAAAACGCCATTGCGGATAACCCGTAATGGCGTTTTTATCATTCTATAATCACTAACCTTTAACCCATCAACCCAGAAATTTCTATACGATTGTTGTAAGTGTTGTCGCCGGAAATTTTGCATTCCACCTGAGAATATGAGAATCCACATACAAAGATGACGCCATCACTTTCTTACCATAATCCTCAACAAACTCAAGTCATTCTTATTTACCCAACCTTCTTTGACTTCACTGCTTCCAAGCGGTTTCACATAATAGGATGATTCATTTTCGTCTGTAATCAAAACACGTCTTTTTTAGATGCTGGTTTAGATGCTGTAGCGTCGAAAAAAATAAAATGAAGGGAAAACCAACCGTCTTCCCTTCATTTATCAAAATCTTTTTACCACTGGAATCCGCCACCGCCTCCACCACCGAAGGCACTACCATTACCAGTCTGTGTGCTGACTTGATAGCTTGTGAAACCATTGATGCTGAAGTTTTGTGCTGGTGTATACATACCGAAACGTCCATCAAAATATTCCATAGGACCGCTGAAGTTATTTCCGACATAGAACTTATAATTCTTCACGTCAGAGTTGTAAGCACATACAGCGCCACTCTTCTTACTGCTTGTGGTTGATTCTAACGGCATCTTAATAGCGGCCAATACCTGTCCGGCATCATTTGCCACTAAAATATATTGTTCCTTAGCCAATGAGATGTCACTGCTGTAGATATGTCCTTGCGACTCTACTGGAATAGACTCGTTGAACATTCCGTTTCCTCCCACAGCAAATACAAATCCACCTTGATGTTTCCATCCTGTATCAGTATCCAATGGAGAGTTGAGTGAATGGCTCTGCGCCACAACTGTGATACCACCTGAGATGATCATATCTCCGTTTGAATCCAATCCGTCACCCATACACTGAGCATAGTGAAGACCGCCCTCCACATAGATATGTACACTTTTTGAACTTTCGTTGCCATCTGTAGCGTTCCATGCATCGTCGTCAGCTATAACGTACGTCTTACTGTCTCCGCCTAATCTGATGATAGCTCCAGACAAAGCTTCGTATGACGACAACACTCTCAAATCTCCACCCAAGATTTCAAGTTTCTGTTTTCCGAAAACTCCCTGATCGTATGGTGCATCCACCTCTATGTCTCCACCATTGATCTTAACCTCTGGAGCCAAAATACCAGTGTCGAAAGCATAGATGTCAATTGTACCACTGTTAATCACAATAGATTTCTCGGCTTTGATTCCTCTAGGATATCCATGGTACTTTGTTCTTTCCATCTCAATAGTATTTCCCGGAATGACATATTTCTCACCATCACGAGTTCCAGCACTGATAGATAGGACATAATCACTTTCACTTCCGTTTTCACGTCCCAATGTGATGTTTCCGTCACAGATCAGACCTTTACCCGACGAAGCTGAAAGTTTGTTGTCGCCTCCTATAATAGTAACGTCGCCTTTCACCTTGATAGCCTTCGACGTTGCATATTCATAATCAGGTTTTGTGCTTCCACCCATGTTCCAATTCCAACCTCCTTGGTTCCAGCCACCCTGATTCCATCCTCCTTGCGACTGTCCGCCTTGTGATTGTCCGCCAGAGCCACCATCTTTAGTGATGAAATATCCACCTTTCACATCAATAGTCAACTCACCGTCTGTGATAGTCAAATCACCATCTGCCTTGATTCCCTTCGCAAGTTTTGCATCAGAACCGATCTTTATTGTGTTCTTTCCTCCAGAAATCGTCACATTGCCATCACACTTGATACCCATACAAGAAACAGTGTCGTGGTTGACTTTCTCATCGTAATAGCTACCAGTAAGGTCGATCGTACAAATTCCACCGCTGATAGTCACATTCGCGTCTGAATTAATAGCTTTGGCAGCGACGCCGGATCCTTTAACCTGTAGATTGCTAGTTCCTCCAATCTCGATATCTCCGTCACAAGCAACTGCTGCGTTGTAGCCATAATCATTGTCTGTGCCGGCAAATGGCTCTTTTGCATCAAGAGAAACAGACAATTCTCCACCAATAATCTGCACCGTCTTCTTTGCTTTTAGAGCCTTGGATCCTTTACCTGTCACATCCGCAGTGATTTTTCCGCCTTTGATCTCTATGACACTATCACACTTCAAACCTTTTTTGTCATCAGAAGAGACGTTAAATGATAATTCACCATCCTCGATATAGATCAACTCACTGCAATCAACGGCATCACCCTTAGTATCATTAATAGACAATTTTCCTCCATACAATTCCAAACCATCTGCGTTAATTCCGTCGCCTTCAGCCTGATCAATAATCACATTTCCACTATAGATCTCAACTCTTTTAGCAGAATTAATGGCATGTTGTTTCTTTCCTTTTATAGTCAACACACCTTCACTTGCCAAACTATCCTGACTAATCTTAAGTTTGGATTTTGTATAAATGGCTGATTTCAAATTATTTCCTGAGCCATCAGACAACTCAGACTTTCCAATCAAATGAACAGTCGCCGCATAAGACTCGTCATTCAAAGCTTTGTTGAGAACGATAGGGGATTGCTGTCCGGAAAGAGAAAGATTGTCAAACACCAATGTATACGACTTGTCTGGAGTTAATTCAAACACACCATCCGACGATGAGCCTGACAAATAATAAACCACACCTTTCTTACCGACATGAGAAATCAATGAGACGTGAGCATCATTCGTCTGCGTCTCAATTGCATCTTCACCGTATGGGTTCTCAATTACAACAGAGTTGTTTTGGTATGTGATAAACACTGTGTCTCCAGCACTAGAGCCGAATGTGGCACTGTCGACAGCGGAAATATCATATGATTTTTTGTTTTTTCCTTCAACCAAGATCTTTCCATCCTTAAAACGCACAGTATCAACATCTGAAATCTTGATACTTTCTTTCACCTCATTACCTAAATAAAAAATGATAGATCTTTCTGCCCACAACAAAAGGCCCAAAAAGGACGCAAATAAGAGAATAGAAAATCTTTTCATATCTTGTTAAATTTAATATACACGTTACCAATATTCATCAAATACATTCCAGAGGAAAGAGATTCCACATTCAGTTTTTCGCCATTGCTTACAGTTCCAGACTTTACAATGTTACCTCTCATGTCGTAAATGGAATAAGAACGTTCCTCATCAAAAGGGACACTGACAATGATAAAATCCTTTGCAGGATTAGGTGTGACATCAAACGATGACACATACGAAGCATCTTCCACTTTTGACTCGTCACCAAGGGAGAATAAAAGTTTTTTTATCTCCTTCAGATCAATTTTTACAGGATTCTGTTTTGATTCAGCATTATCAGATGTCTCAAACACTAAAAAATCACCTGAAAAATACATTTTACCAGATTCATACACATCAATCGTCTGCGTATGTTCGGCCGTCTCTACCGTAATTTTCGCCGAGGCTTTTTCACCCCAGGCATCCATACATCCGACAACAAGTCCGAATGCCATGAGAAAAATTAATCGTACGTTTTTCATGTTTTAGTTTTTAAGTATCAAGTTTTTCGCACATGATTCACATGTGTATAATTTATGTTTAGAGCTATTTCTAAAGGACAAACAAGGCTTGTGCGATTAATTGATTGTTAATGTGTTAGATTTAATCAGAAAAACGGCACAAACGAATTTAGCCATCGACAAAAATAAGTAAATGCTTTTTTTTATGCAAAATTTTTCAACAAAATGACAATTTTAGAGTCATTTTCGACCGTACAATAATAAATAATGTCAATTCGACGAAAATAATAGTAGGAGAAAAATGAGGATTGTTAAGGGCGGAACGCCCTAACCCCCTCCTTAGTGCGAGCCGTAGGCGAGCACACAAAATTTAATAAACCCACAGAGACACAAAGTTAATGGAGAAAGACTACGCCTTTTTATGAGAAAAAGAGGTAATAAAGTGGAAAAAGCATTTCTTTTTATGATTGTTCGTTACTGCGAATTTGAAGATTAAAATTCGTCGGACTCACGTTAAATATTGTCGTAATTACATTCATTGAGACGTGGCGATTCAGTGTCTCCACAAGCATTCTTTATATGTTCCTAATTATTTGTCAAGACGTTGCAATGTCGCGTCTTTATATAAAATGATATCTCTCAACAACTTCACATCTTCTTTCTTTATCCAGCCTTCCTCAATCATACTTTCGCCAAGAGGTGCGACATGATATGTGGAGTCAGTTTCTTCTGTGATAACAACATGTCTGAATTTAGAAGCGGCAATGATATCAAAATCCTTGTATTCTGTTCTGTTTTTTTCAAACATCACACCAATTTTCTTACCTAGATACTTTGTAAAATAATCTTTTTTTGTCGCGACGGAATAATTGAATAATTCATTAAGGAAATAGCCTGGTAATTCAACGAATTCGACATTTTTGTAGTTTCCTTGGTAGGCCCAACCGTCTTCAGGAAGAGACCAATTCAAATATCCATTTGTACAAGAGATAGATGAGACATTTACGTTGTTTCGTCGGATTCTGTCAGTTTTTAAATTATAATCTTGTCGGAAAGTCATTATAGCATTAGAATTGACATCTTCCATTTCACCTCTAAACAAAAAATCACCAGGAATGGTATCATCCTTTAGATATGAGTCTTTGACAAACATAAATTGATAACATGCTGTATTCTCTTGCTGATAATCAAACTCCTTCTTTTCTGCATTTCGTATGAATCTCAAGAAATTCATCACCAACATATGATCATCTTTCACTAAGATGTAATAAGTTCGGTAATCTCCCAACGTCTCATAAACATTGCTTTTGATATTTGCGGCAGAAGCGGAATCATACAGTAATTTATACTCGTCTTCTATCATCCACAAACCTTGCATACTATCGCATATGCTCATTTGTTGAGAAAAAACAAAAATGTTGTTAATCAATAATGTTATTATGATTAGAATTCGTTTCATTTCTCTATCTGCTTATTTGTTGGCTTTATATTAAGGATCATATCGGAAACCAATACAATATCTCTCGCTGGAATCCAACCATCACCGTCTCCTATATCACTTTTGCCAAGAGGCACAACATTATAGTATGTGTTGTTTTCATTTACATCACGTATCTCTACAAAATAGACTTGTGACTTTTTGTCTTCTTCTGAAGTTGCAGATTCTACTGTATCTTCTTTTATATATACACCAACCTTTTTGTTGAAAAAAGTAGCGAAATAGTCTTCTCTTGACTTGATAGAATATTCATAGAGTGATTTCCAGAAATAATATGGAAGTTCAGAAGGGTAAATTTTTTTGAAATCCTCTTTATAATTATCCTTTGATAAGCTCCAATGTCCATTTCCATAAAGTACATTAGAAATAATAAAATTGTCACGATAAACTCTATCGTATTTATTATAATTTTTCTTAAATAGGACCACAGTATTTGAATATTCATCCTCGATTTCGCTTAACAAAAATTCATTCGAAAACGATTCTATATTCTTATCATTGATTGCAATAAATTGATAATTGTATATGTGTTCTGGAGTCGCATCATCTTCTAGTTCTCCACTATCGTTTCCGAATCTCAAATATTCAAATTCCAAAATCTCTCTGTCTTTAACTAAACGATAATATGTTCTGTAATCTCCGACAGTATGATATTTAACATTTCCGTCTTCGTCTGTTATGACATTTCCGTCTTCATCTCTTTCTTCATCAGGATACAGAGTACTCGAATAAATTTCTCCTGTACACCAAACACCTTCCAAAAAATCGTAAATGTTCACATCTGCGAATGATAGGGTAGTATAAAACAATAATATCACTGATAAGAAATATCGTAGCATAAAAATTTATCTATGTGTTTAGTAATCTTAAACAAAAGTATCATTATTTTTCCAAAACATTTTTATATTTGCCACATAAATTTGAAACATAAACACATACACATTATGGCCATGAAAAAACGTTGCCTTTCCATATTAGCTCTTTCTACATTATCGTCGCTCGCTTGGGCAGACATAGATGTTTCCGATTTATATCTGCAAAATGCAGGTTTTGACGATGAGTCTCATTTCGATTACCATATTTCAGAAGAGGGAAATGTGGCTCAGGAGATCCTGCCTATTTATGGATGGAACAAAGATTTCAGTGTGGATTATACTGTTTGTGGAATCTATGAATTCGGTACATCCAAGACTTTCAACACTTATGGAAAAGTTCCGTCTGCTGGATATGATAATTCAAAAGGTGGATGTCTTGCGTTAAGCACAGGATGGGACCAAGAGATGAAATTTTATCAGACTGTGACTCTGCCAGCAGGAGATTATAAGCTCCAAACAGCCTATTTTAATGGCAGCAATTCCAATAATGGCTATAGTTTGCTCGGCTGGATTCCAGAAAATGGCAACGCAAAGATATCATCGATGTCTTCATTCCCGTCTGACCAATGGAAAATTGATGAGGTCTCTTTCTCTCTTTCCAAGGAGACGACGGGACGTATACAGATCGGTTTCAAGGCTGTGGCAAACGGTTCGGCTAACTCAGCTAAGGTAGTGTCTGATTATGTGAAACTTTATGTTGTCGGATCTGAATCGACAGAATATCTTTCCGCTGAATTGTCAAAACGAGTGGATGCCGCATACGGATTGTTGGATATGAGGATGAATGCCACTCACTACAAAAATCTGAAGAGCGCTACAGACGAGGCTGAATTATGGATCTCATCACCGTCTGCCCAGAATCTTTCCACAATAGTCTCCAACCTACGTAAGGCTACAGAAGCAGCTCAGACTTCCGTCGACTTATATATTCAACTTGCTGATTTGATCGCTGAAGCAGAACCAGCAGCCCAAGACGACGCTGAAATTGCGGAGGCTTTGAAAAAGGCGAATAAAGTGTATGCGGAAGACTCATATTCTATAGCCGATGTCAATGAGACAATCTCAAAGATGGAGGAGTTGATACTGTATTATAAGACAAGCCATGCATCAGGTCCGGTTCCGACTGTGACAACCGATCCTCGTCATGCGCGTGGAGCGACAATGGCATTTGGAAGAGCCTCTTTTTCCGGTGACGGAATTGTAGAAAAAGGTTTCTGTTGGGGAAAGAAAAACAACCCAACAATTAGAGATAACCGATCTACAAAATCATTCAGCAACAATGGAAATATCTATGTGATTGAAGGAATGACTCCTTCAACATTCTATTACATCCGTCCGTATGCGATCACCAACCAAGATGTGGTGGGGTATGGAAAGACAATAAAAATATGCACTTTGCCAATGGGTGAAATCACATGGACTTACAACAATGGTGGCTCAGCAGAGGAAAACGGACGTATAAATTCAGCTGTGAAAGATGCGGTGGATATATGGAACAACCTGACAAGCATCAAAGGTATAAACATGACTGTGAACTATGGAGCAAGCACCCAGACCGCTGATTGCAGCTACGGAGGATGGATGCGTGTGGGACCAAACGCAAGCTATCAGCGTACAGGTACAATTCAACACGAGATGGCTCACGCAGTAGGAGTGGGAACAACTGATACATGGTACAACAGCAGCATCTACAGAGAGAATACAAGCACAGGATTCTGGCTTGGCGAACGAACTGACCAGATTTTGGCGTTCCTGGAAAATGACAACAATGCTCATCTGAAAGGAGATAAGACCCATTTCTGGCCATACGGTATCAACGGAGCCCATGAAGATGACGGCACACGTATGTTATATTATGCGAATGCACTTATCGTACAAGCGTTGGGAGAAGACAACCTGCCTCCTGTGTCGGGAGCCTTCGCGTCGCCTGCTTACACATTCATTCAGGATGATAACGAATACTACTATATTCTTTCTGCAGATGATGTCAATTCGATGCTCAAATCGAATGGGGATGCTTTACAATTGGCGAAGAATGATTGGAAGACGGTGCTGAAAGATAATTCGTATGCTTGGATCGTGAAATTCAATCCGTCAACACAATATTATGAGTTTAAAAACGTAGAATCTGAAAAAGACCTGTCTTTCAACAGATCCAATGTACAGTTGTCAAGCAATGATAATTTCGGAATCCAGATGTTGGGATCTCGACAGAATGTGGTCACAAACGACTTCAATCTAAAATCATATTGGCTGACATTCGAAAATGGAACAAACAAACCAAATTCTTTGACTTCATCATATAATGGTGTTACAGCCTCTGTGTTCGACCACCAAAACTCTGCGTCAAAACAGAGATGGGTGATTCTGTCTCGTCAGGAAGTGAAAGCTCTGGCTGGAGATTTGTCGGAGACAGAAAATTATGACGCTGACAATTCATCGTTGATAGTCTACAGTGTCAATGAAGGAATTGCTGTTGAATCAACAGACAAAGGGGAGTGGATCCACATCTACGATATCAGCGGACGCATAGTCAAAAAATTCTATATGCAGGCAGGAATGAAAGTTTGCGTTCCTGTGAACAGGGGAGTATATATTGTGAACGGAAAGATGGTGATGGTAAAATAGGAGATGTTATAATCCAAACATCTCCATTGCATTCTTCGACGTTGCTTCTGCAACAGCGTCGACATCCATCTCTTTGATTTCCGCCACTTTTGCAGCGGTATATGTGATGAACGCAGTCTCATTACGTTGACCACGTTTAGGCACTGGGGCAAGATAAGGAGAGTCTGTCTCCAACACGATCCTGTCTAACGGAATATCCTTGACAGCAGCGGCAACACCAGCATTCTTAAATGTAACGACGCCACCGATTCCCAACACAAAATCACCAAGCTTCATCATCTGTTCCGCTTCATGGATATTGCCTGTGAAACAATGGAATACGCCATGCAGTTTGGATTTGTCGAATTTCTTTAGCGACGCAGTACATTCGTCGAGAGCCTTACGCTGATGGATTATGATAGGCAGATTGTTTTGAATCGCAACGTCGACCTGCTGCTCAAAAGCTTTAATCTGGATATCTCTGAAATCGTCTTCCCAATAAAGGTCGATGCCTATTTCTCCCAAAGCGCAATATTTGCGTTGGGGTAGGTAAGTGAACATCTCATCCAACACATTCTGCCAATCCTCTTTCACTTCAGTAGGGTGAAGTCCCATCGCACACGAGAACAGATCTGTGTCAGTGTCGGCCAACGCATGCATCTGCGGAATCGTGCTCAAATCCACATTAGGCAAAATCACCTTGCCAACACCAGCTGTTTTCAATCGCTCGACTACCTCTGCTTTGTCGTCAGCGTAGTCTTCATCCATATAAATATGAGAGTGGGTATCGATTATCATATTCCTAAAAATTCAAAAATTTTATCTTTTTCAAAAGGAGAAAACCAGTTGATTTCCTGGTCACGCTTCCACCAAGTCATCTGTTTCTTAGCGTATCGACGTGTGTTTTTCTGAATCTCCTCAATCGCTTTCTCCAACGAATATTCACCTCCTATGTAAGCGAACAACTCCTTGAAACCTACAGTGTTGAGGCTATTAAGATGACGGTATTGGTAGACGTTGCGGGCTTCAGCTTCTGCACCGTCTTCAATCATCACATGAGTGCGACGATTGATTCTGTCGTACATCTCTTCACGAGGCAAGGTGAGACCGATCTTCACAATGTCAAACGGACGCTGCTTCTTTTCCTGCTTACGGATTTCTGTATATGGTTTTCCTGTTTCCAGACAGATTTCAAGAGCGTGTATGATACGCTTATAATTATGAGGATCCACCTCTTCATAATATTCAGGGTCAAGAATCTTCAACTCACCAAGCATATTGCTGATCCCTTCCGACTCATAACGCTTCCAAAGTTCATCACGTAGTTTTTCATCCACATTCGGTCTAT
>CACZOA010000010.1 GCA_902782665.1 uncultured Bacteroidales bacterium | reverse complement strand
GAAATTGTCTTTTCAAAATGTGGAATTGATGTCATGTCCGCATTGAAAGAATTGGGTATGCCAATGGAAGATGTGGAGATACTAGATTATAAGCGGTGGTGTGGGGAGTATGCCACAGCCCTGGCGTTTGGCGTGGCTCTTGCAGCGCGAATGTTGGAATTCGGCATGTTTGAGGGAAAGACTCACGTCGCTATAGAACACAGATATGGACATGAGATAAGTGTGGTAGTACTGAGAAAATCATAAAAAAAGTGCAAATCTAACATGATTTGCACTTTTTAATTTACTATTGTCAGATTATTTTGTGACTGGTCTTATAGAACGACCGCTTTCATGACCTGAAATAAGTTTGATTTCTCCTTTTTCAGTGTAAGAAAAAATCCATGCACTTCCAGGTGTAGAATTTCCTTCGTCAAATGTCGAAGTCCAAATACGACCCTCTGTTCCAAATAAATACATACCATCTTTCCAGATGTTTCCAGCAAAAGGTAAGAATATGCTCTTTCCATTCTTTCCTACGACATCATAGCCTTTCGCCTCTAAATTCAAATTGAAAGTACAGTTGTCGAGCAGCTCCTGAAAATCCTCTTTTGTAGGCATTCTACAAGCTTCACCCCAGATTGCAGTGGCAGCGTCGTGTCCTGCAGTCAAAACTGAGTCTTCTCCTATGATGCCTGCTTCATAAAGATCTGCGAATCTTTTGTTATATGAAGGAGCTGACTCTGTATAGAATGATTTTTTTGTGGCGATTTCACCCCAAGCATAATATTGTCCTAGTGTGTCTATCGAGTCTGTTCCTAAATTTTCAGCAGCCCATTTTGTGCCGCTAGGAAGACCTAAATCTACAAATAGATGACCGTTGATAATTGTGTCTGTCAATACCTTCTCAAATCTAAGACTGTCAATATCTTTTACAGAATACTCTACTTCTGATCCATCTTTAAGAACGACAAACATTTTTGATTCTGCCAATGTAAGCATAGCTGTTGCTAAAGTGGCAACCGATAGTAATATTTTTTTCATATATTAGTTGTTAGTCTTTTATGAATTTAACTTTCTTTCCTTCTGCTGAGATAATGTACATTCCCTTTGATAAAGATTCTACATTGATGCTTTCTCCTTGGCCAACAATTACAGCTTTACCGCTCATATCGAAAATAGAAATAGATGTAGATTCTGTCGCTCCAACTAGGTAAAGAGTGTGCTTTACTGGATTAGGATAAACTTGAATGTTGTTGTCGTTGGAATTCAAAGTTTCCACTTTTGCCGAATTTGTGTTAAATTTCACAACGTTGAAATCTCCGACTTTTTCACCATTAAAAGTGTTTACTGTCATCAGATTAGATTCTGATACTTTGATACTCATTACATCGTCTAGTGCAAAAACAGTTGTGCTTTTGTCCGCCTTGATTCCGATCAGGGATGTGGCTTGAAGGCATGTCGTGACAAATAATGATGCCAAACAAATGACAATTTTTTTCATTTTTTTGTGTTTTTGGTTAATGCTGATAATAAAATTTTTGCAAAGGTATTTTTAAGATACTACATTTCAAAGAATATTTGTGAATTTTCTTGTATTTATGGTTGCAGATATTCACTTTTTGCTTTTATTTTGCACCGAAAACGGTATATATATGTATATATTCATTATTATATTACTTCTTCTTGCTTTTTTGGTTTGGTCTGCCGCCGACATATCATCGGGGATTTATGTAAAAACATTTTGTGGAATCAAGAATTGTGATGAAAAAGTAGTATCTTTGACGTTTGATGATGGTCCTGAATCGGGCACTACTGAAAAAGTGTTGGAAATTCTGAAAAGGTATGATGCCAAGGCAACTTTTTTCTGTATTGGAAAGAAAATTGGGCCAAATTGTGAGGTTTTTAAACAAATTATAACATTTGGCCACACATTAGGCAATCATTCTTTTCGTCACAACGATAATTTTTCCCTACTTTTGCCCTCGAGGATGAGAGAAGAGATTGAGCGATGTCAGGCGGAGATAAAGAAATATGCCGGATATGAGCCACGTTTTTTCCGTCCACCGTTGGGAGTCACCAACCCGATGTTGGCTATCGCATTGAAGAGTTTCAATTTTGATGTCATCGGATGGAATGTAAGGCCGTTTGATACATCGGCAAAAAACGCGGAAGAGGTCAGCAGACGAGTGATTTCCAAAATCAAACCAGGTTCTTTGGTGCTGTTGCATGATAGGATGCCACACACACCGGAAGCCTTGGAGACGATTTTAGACTGGCTCTACGCCAACGGATATAGAGTTGTACCGTTGGAAGAGATGATGGACCGTCTGAAGAATAAAAAGAAAGGGCAATTTTAAATTAAATAGAAAAACATGAAGAATTTATTTAGAAATATCACAGTTGGCGTTATTGCCATGATGATGTCTGTAGGCTCTGTATTTGCACAGGTTCCTGCTGGTTTCAAGGCTTCATCTTCTATGGGAAAATTCAGAAACGATATGCTTTCAACTGCTAAGTCGATGACAACATTGAGAAGTGATTTCGTTCAGACAAAGCATATTTCTGGTATGACAAAGGATATCGTATCGTCAGGAGAGTTCTGTTTCAAGAAAGATGACAAGCTATCTTTGGATTACAAGAAGCCTATGCCGTCACAGATTATTGTTAATGGTTCAAAAATCAAGATTGTGAGCGGTGGACGTCCAACAGTGATGGATGCGAATGCAAATCCGGTTATCGCAAACTTGAAAAAGATGATGTCTGATTGTTTGTCGGGTCAGCTTCCTACAAATTCTAAGGACATCAAACTTGATTTGTATGAGAATGATACTCAGTATCTTGTGTATGTTACTCCAAAGGCAGGTTCTCGTGCAGACCATATGGAGGTTGTAGTGACAAAGGCAGATTACACTATCGTGAGCTTCAAGATGGTGGATAAGCCAAAAGCCAACAAAGAAAGCGACTACATGCAGTTTACATTCACCAACATGAAGCGTAATACCGCAATTGATGATTCGGTTTTTAAAGTACAGTAAAGTACGGTGATTAAAAGAGTTCAAAAGTATTTTTTATGTGTTTGTGCGTGCATCCTCTCTCTAAGCGGATGCTCGGACAAACACTTTTCTGCTATGCAGACAGCAGGATCTGGTGTATACAACCGTAATGACCTTTATCCTCTTTTGTCTCAAAGCGGAGAGAGTGTCATGTATAATATGACACTGACTTATAAGGAGTTGAGTATGAACGGCTTCATGGTGGCGACGATGGAGGACAACGAGAGTATTCATGTCGTATGCACTGCGTTCATGGGAATGACACTGTTCGACTTCACTATCAAAGATCGTGGTTTTGATGTCAATTCGTGTATGGAGCAGCTCGACCGCCCTATAATCAAACATATTCTTAAAAAAGATCTTGTTACGTTGTTTACCCGCAACGTAAATTCCACATTCAAAGCGAAAAAATACAAAGAGCCGGCAAAAACAAAGCTTGGCTACAAGATACGTACGGCCACAGGTAAGGCCCGTTACGTGATCGACAATGATACCAGAAGACTTAATCATGTCAGTCTGTCTGGAGGTCCATTACGAGCTGAATTTTCTTACTCAGATGAGGCAATCCTCATATCACATCCTCGATTAGGATTGGAAATCACTCTATATCAGTAATATATAGTCTATGCGATATTGTGCTGTAATCCCAATATACAACAACTCAAAGACAATCAGTGAAGTCGCAAAATCTGTGACACAGTTTGTTGATAGAGTCTATGTTGTGGATGATGGCAGTGATGATGAGACAAAATCTGTTTTGTCGGAATTAAGCAGTCAGGAAGATGGAATAAAAATCCTCACTTTGTCTGTTAATAGTGGCAAAGGTAAGGCTCTGACCACTGGTTTTGCAAAAGCTTATGCTGATGGCTACGATTATGCCGTGGCTTTAGACGCTGATGGACAACACTTCGCTGATGATATTCCTGTTTTGATAGCAAAAGTGTCGGAAGAGAAACCGACATTGGTGTGTGGAGTGAGAAATATCACTACGCAGGAGAATATGCCGTCGAAAAATACCTTCGCAAACAAGTTCTCGAATTTCTGGTTTAAGGTGGAGACGGGAAGGGAACTTCCTGACACTCAATGTGGCTTCCGCGTCTACCCGTTGAAAGAGATTGTGAAAAGACATATTTTCTCGAGCCGTTATGAAGCAGAGTTGGAGATGCTTGTGAGATTATGTTGGGCTGACGTGGATGTCCAGACTGCCCCGATCAAAGTCTATTATGCACCTGTAGGCGAGCGAGTCACACACTTCCGCCCATTCGCTGATTTCTCAAGAATATCTGTCATGAACACTGTACTATGTACGGGAGCATTGTTCTACTATTGGCCTAAAAAACTGTTTAGATATGTATGCGGAAAATGATCAGAATAGCAGTCAGGAGACGACTCAGAAGTTGATGTGGAAGCAGCGACTGAAGAAATTCCTCACGTCGGATTTTGATATCAAGCATGAGAGCAATGAGAAAGTGGCGGCTGCGATAGCTGTCGGTGTGATGGTCGGAATACTTCCGATATGGGGATTCCAGATGATGGTTGGGATCGCGATAGCACAGTTTTTCGGATTAAACAGACTTGTGGTTTTGGCAACGTCTAACATATCCTTGCCTCCGATGATAGTAGGTGTTCTATACGGTTCGTATCAATGTGGATGCATGATTTTCGACGATTCGCCTACTGTTTCAATGGACGGTATATCATTGGATATGATGCTTGCAAGTGGAAAGTGTTATTTTGTAGGAGCGATAATATTAGCAATAATTTCTGCTGTTATTGCATACATAATCAGTTTTTTATTATTACATTTGCTCCGAAGAAAAACACAACAACAATGATATTTCCAGATTTTCTGCAACAAGGTGATTTGGTCACTATTGTTTCTCCAAGTGGAGCTATAGACGGCGAAGTGATTGAGCAGGCGGCAGCTGCCATTCGTCGGTTGGGCTACTCTGTAAAGATCGCGGAGCATGCCAAAGGTAAACATCATCGTTTTTCGGCGACAGATGAGGAAAGACTTGCGGATTTGCAGTCGGCACTTGATGATCCTCAGACGCGAGTGATTCTCTGCGGTCGTGGTGGATATGGCCTTACTCGTATTGTTGACCGTCTTGATTTCTCTAAGTTTGTAGAGAACCCTAAGTTTGTTGTGGGATTCAGTGACATCACAGCTTTACATGCAGCGTTGCTGACTAAGGCTAAATGTTGCTCTGTTCACGGACAGATGGCGAAAGCATTTGTAGGTTATGATGCCACATTAGATAAGAAAGATGCGGAAAACCCTGAGGTTGCGGAATCAGTGGAAGAATTATTGAATATTTTGACGGGAGTCCGCCGTCGCCAGACATATTTCTCTTATAATCAGCGTAGCCGTGTGGCAAGGGATAAGGTGAAAGGACGATTGTTTGGTGGAAATTTGAGTCTGATTTACGCTCTTCGTGGTACGGAACTTGATATCACAAAGCAAAGCGGTATCCTATATATAGAGGACATCGGCGAAAGAATGTATTCGATCGACCGAATGATGCAGAACCTGCGTATGAGTGGAGTGTTCGGACGCATCAAAGGTTTGGTGGTAGGAAAATTCACAGACACCGATATCGACAGTTCGTTTGGAAGTGTCGAAGACCTGATCTTCAATGTGACTAAGGGTTATGATTTTCCAATCCTGTTTGATATACCGTTCGGTCACGTCGACAGAAACCTTCCTATAATAAATGGTTCTGTGGCGACAATCGCAGCCAACGCATTGACATTCAAAACAAAAAAATAATATCCGTAGGGGTAGACCTCGTGTCTACCCTTATTTTTTGCCTTGAGTCTACCCTTATTTTTTTGCCACTTAAACAATTTTTGATGTGCGTCGTGAATTTGTAGATAATTGAAAAAACATTATCTTTGCAAAAACAAAAAAAATAGGATTATGTCAACATTAATAGCAAATCCGATATACGATTCGGTATTCAAGTACATGATAGCCAATGAAAAAGTGGCTAAGATTTTATTGTCAGCCTTGCTGAAGAAGAATGTGGTCAAGGTTGTACAGTTGAACAATGAATATAATCTTCCTGTCTCGGATGATCTTTCAATTTGTCGTATAGATTTTGGAGCCACTGTCAGTGAGGAAATTACGCTTCCAGATGGAAAAGTGGAAGTGAAGGAGAGTGTGATCACGATAGAATTGCAGAAGGTATATCTGCCGAGTGAGATATTGCGTTTCCGCCAATACACAGGCACTCACTATTGTAATCCTAACATGGTGCATCCAGTGAAATACGATACAGTCAGGGAGGCTGCAGATCCGATGATTTCTGTATATATCCTTGGTCACAAGTTGGATGTGATAAATGAGTGTGTCTGCTATATTAGCCGAGAATATCGTGATTATAATGGTAAAAAACTCGATGTCTTGGATCCATTTGCTGAATCATTGACTCATGACAGTATAATAGTACAGGTGCCGCTTTTGCCAAATGACCATATCAGAAACCGTGCTGAAGAATTGTTACAGGAAATAAACCAGTCGAAGCAAACAAGTGACAGACATTTTCTTTCTATTGATGAAGATCGGTATTCTGGTGACGAAGAGATGCAGGAGGTGATACGTACTTTAAAAGGTGCTGCCTGTGATTCAGATATCCGACGGACAATGCAACTGGAGGATGAAATCTTGGGTGAATTGAAGAATAAGGATCTGACAATAAGAATGCAGGCTGAACAATTGGCTGAACAGAAAGAACAATTGGCTGAACAGAAGAAACAGCTTGCTTCTATGGCTCGTAAACTTCAGAAAAAAGGACGAAGTATTTCGGAAATTGCTGAATTTATGGAGATTCCAAAGGATGTTGTGAAAACCTTGTTAGAGAACTGATTTTGAATTTCAGAAAAAAATAAATGCCTATCGACGTGATTGGCATTCAAAAAAATGTAGAGACATCGCGTTGCGGTGTCTCTACATTGTGATATGACGTATTGATTATTTCTTGCTCTCTATGATGTTGTTTATCTGAACAAAATACTCATCTCTTTTTAGATTGACTTCGTTGCGGGCTTCTTTGATTGCATCTATACAATTGTTGAAGGCATCTTTGCACTCTTCCCAGTAACGGTTTCTTTCCCCTGTATCATCATTTGATATGTTCATGCCACTTATTGCGACTTCTACTTGCGACACATAATCGTAGGCTTTACGCATGTTTTCGGATGCTTCAAACATATCCTTCAGCTGGTTCTTCAACTTTGTCAGATACGAAGTGGCTCTTTGTGTGTTGCAACCTTTGTCGTTTGTGGCAGCCTCTTTGGCCTGGTCTAATTCATTACGTGTCTCCTTCAGAGTATTCATCAAGTTGACTGAAATGTTTTCTGCATACTGCTGGTATGCTCTGTATTTCTTTGTCATTTTGACAAACTGCTCTTGTGCGTTTTGTGTGGTGAAGTAGACGGTACTTTCTCCGAATGTGGCAGAATATTTTTGCTCTGTTGATTGAGAAACAGCGGTTTCTGTCTCAGCAGCGTAACTTATCTGGCCGCAAGTACAGCCGAAAAATATGATGAAATGAAATAGACGTAGTTTCATGAATATCTTATCTTTAATAGATTTAGCCCAAAGATATAAAATCAATCCGAATATTTTAACAGATTCATGTTTTTTACACGATAGTATAGAATAAAATGTAGAGGCAGATCGTTCCCCTTTGTTTCAATGTGCTCCTCTTAAGCGAGCACTTGTGGCGAGGATACGGTGTTCTGCACTTAACAATCCTCATATTTTTATTGTAGAGTTAAATATTTAATTAAGCTTAAATAGCTTATTAATATCCCTACAATTTGACATTGTTACGAATTATTCCAATAAAATATAGTATTTTTGCGTCTACGGAATACAATATAGAATATGAGTAAATTTTCAGTCATAATACCTGTCTACAATCGTCCCGATGAGGTGGTTGAACTGTTGGAGTCGCTCACCAGGCAGACTGCTCAGTGTGATGTTGAGGTGATTATTGTGGAGGATGGATCAAAGAAGAGATGCGAAAACGAGGTGGCTGCTTTTGCCGACCGTCTAAATATCGTTTACCATTATCAGGATAATACTGGTCCGGGTGGAGCTCGTAACACTGGTGCCAAACTGGCTACTGGCGAGTATCTTATTTTCTTTGATTCAGACGCGATCCTTCCCGACACTTATTTTGAGAGTCTGATGGCTCACTTGGAGAAAGAACCTCTAGACTGTTTCGGAGGTCCCGACCGTGAGCATGAGGATTTTACTCCTATCCAAAAGGCGATTTCGTATTCTATGACTTCAATCCTGACTACTGGTGGTATCCGTGGAGGAAAGAAGAAAATGGATAAGTTCTATCCACGCAGTTTCAACCTAGGTGTACGTCGCAGCGTCTTTGATAATATCAATGGCTATGCGGATATGCGTTATGGTGAAGACGTAGATTTCAGCATGAGAGTGGTGGAGAGCGGATGCACTGTCGGACTCGTGCCTGATGCATTTGTGTTCCACAAGCGTCGCAACACATTCAAGTCGTTCTTTAAACAGGTGTTCTGTTCGGGCACTGCACGTATCGCTCTATCTGAACGTCACAAAGGAGCCATGAAGCTGGTCCACATGCTTCCTGCCGCATTCACGTTGGCTGTGCCTGTCAGCATTCTTCTTGGCATATTCGTATGGTGGGGATTCGCTCTTGTGGTGCCTTGTTATCTTGCGTTGATTTTCCTTCATTCATTGGCGACGACGAAATCTATCCACGTCGCATTGCTAAGCATCGGCACAAGTTTCATACAGTTGTTTGGCTATGGTGCTGGATTCCTTACAGCGTTCTGGAAGAAAAAGGTGCTGGGGCAGACTCGTTATGTGCCTTTTACAAAGACATTCTATGAATAAAATACAGTGTCAGAGTATAAAAGTCGCTTAAATTATTATATTTGTAAGGAAAATTAAAATCATATATATCATGAAAAGATTTTTTAGGACTTTGTTTTTTGTGGCTGTTGCCACGGTAGCTACTGTTTCGATTTCGTCTTGTTGTAGAGAGGATGATGAAGACACTAAGAAAAATAAAAAGGAGGTTTTTCAGTTGGATCCGACTCGTGAATCTGGAGGTCCTGTAGACCAGATGTCTGGTGTTACTTCAGATGCTTTTTACAATGGTTTGACTAACAACACTCCTGAATCAACAATCGTTATTGACACTCGATCTGCTCAAGAGTATAATGCTTCAACTGGTCATGTGGTGAGGGCAATTTCAATTCCTGTAACTGAAGCCGCTTTTTACTATGACGATGAGGCTATTTACAAAGAGGTCGAGAGACTTGATCCAAACCATTCTAAATTTATTCTTCTTACAGATAATGGTGCTGATGCTGTGATGCTTCACGTCGCTGGAAGAATTTCTGCAATGGGTTGGGGTAAGCAAAAAGTTTATCTTTTGATGGATAAGACGGTTGATTTCTTGAAAAAATATCCTGATGTAAAGGAATAAAAGCTGATTCTGATGAATTTGGCGGGAAAGATAATAAAGATAACATTGGCAACGGTGGGAATAATCCTGCTGTTGCTTTTGTTGTTATGTGGATTGCTCACAATTCCGTCTTTCCAGACCTCTCTTACTCAGAAAGTGACCGATGAACTAAAATCTCGGTTTGGTGTCGACATCTCCGTAGGCTACGTCGGCATCAATTTCAAGGGTAATATTGTGATGGAGGATCTCTATCTTCCCGATTGCAATAAGGATACTCTTGCCTACATACAAAGATTGGAGGCCGGTTTCAACCCGGTGACTGTTTGGTGTGATTCCAAACTTACTCTGTCGAAGGTGGCTCTCGACAGTTTCAAAATCTACGTCTCGAGCAATGCTGACGTATATAATTTTGACTATCTCATAGACGCATTCTCGTCATCTGACACAACAGAGGTTGACACAACTCCGTCGAAATTCGATATGGAGTTGTCTGATATTTCCCTCAAACGTGGAACCCTTAAATATGATATCATTGATAGTTCGTATGCCCAACCTGGGGCGTTCGACTACAACCATATACATCTGTCTGATGTCCTGATCGCAGGATATCTGAAATCAATACGCACTGACAATCTTCGTGCTGAGATCTCCCAACTCTCTGCGTTTGATGATCTCACCCACGTCAGAATCAATGATTTGAAAGTCCTTGATTTCGCTATGCTGACGGATGGATTCTCATCAAAACAGATCTATCTTCAGACTCCTAAATCGTCGTTGACAATCAACGATGTAGCTTGGACATATCCTGCGATTCTCGACAATATTGACGATGCCGTCCACCGTGGAGAATATAATGTGGATATCGCACCGTCTACTGTGGTGCTTTCGGAGATTGCTCCTTTCGTCCCTGCTTTGGCTCAATATCATTCGCCAGTCAACTTGTATATGTCGGCAAAGGGTAATCTGCCGACGGTGGATGTGAGTGTGCTGCAGGTGGATTGTGAGGATGCCTCACTGCATGCGGTGGCTTCGATGAGCGATTGCTTTGATTATGAAAATTCTGATTATAACGCAGATATCCTGCTTTCTGCCGACAACGGGGATGTCTTCGCTATGGTGGATACTTCGTTGACCAAAAACGATATTGTCAAGAGACTTTTCCCGTTTGCCACAAACCTGAAGGCAAATGGAAAACCATGCGATCTGAAATTTAATTTGGGTGCGAACACTCCAGTCACCAAACTGAAGAGTGTGGGAAACCTTGTATATAATAAGAAAGCCGACGTGTTGAATCTCCTGGCTTCACTTGCCACTGACACTGCTGATATAGCAAAACTGATCGGTGATACCACACGTCTGAAAGCTAAACTTGATGTCGATGCTAATCTCTGTGTCTCAGACACTGGTCTGGTGGTGCGTGCCACAGGTGCTGTGCCATATATTGCGTATGATAAGATAGTAGCGACGTCGCTGAAGATAGAAAAAGCATCCTACTCATCTGAGTCTGCCACTGCCGACATATCTTTTGAAGAGCCGTTCGGTTCGGCAGTTTTGTCTGCTTCGTTCATTCCGTCGGAAAAGAATATCTATTTGGTGAATGGAGGAGTGAAAGATTTTTCTCCGTACAGGCTTGGTGTTATGGATTCCACATGGAGTGAGCTTGCTATATCACTCAATGTTGATGGTCGTACAATCATGTCGTCGCTCAACGATGCAGTCGGCCATGTGGATATAGACTCTTTGATCGTGAATAATGGAAAGAAGACTCTTGATATCGGAAAAATCACGTTGTCGTCCGACGACAGAGATTCGCATCGTCAGGTACAGTTGAGATCACGTCTGCTGGATGTCACTTTTGGCGGACGGTATGATGTCAATGCTGTAGAGGCGAGTGTGGTGAAAATCCTTCATCCGTATCTTCCTACGTTTTTCGACCATAAGATCCTAGAGGGAATCGACACTACTGTCTACAATAATGATTTTGATTTGAATCTTGATGTGAAGGATGTGGCTCCTGTCTGCGAATTCTTCGATATCCCATTGACGGTGACGGGAATGAAGTTTGCTCTCAACATTTCCGATTCTTTGAGCAGGATGGGAGCGTTTGTAAATGCCGACAGTATCGTCTACAATGGAATCGTGGCAAAAGATATAGATTTC
>CACZOA010000009.1 GCA_902782665.1 uncultured Bacteroidales bacterium | reverse complement strand
TGGAGTTGGTTGTGAAGCCGTGATATGGAATCCTCGTCCTCGATTCTACATGAATCTGAGTTTGGCAGGTAACATAGGCTATGACCAGTGGGATTGTACAATCATGGATTGGCAGGAAAAGCATGTTGTCGGAGGTGTTAATGGAGGATGGTCTATTGAAGTATATCCTTGGCATTTTCTATCTTTTGTTGTAAAAGCAAGAGAATTTTTGATATTCGGAAAGGGCATGAACTATGTAAAGCCTGATTTCTCTTTGGGTGTGAAGGTTAATTGGTGATATATTGAATGAATTAAAATATTGTTATTTGGAATGCTCTTAAGTTACTGATTAAAATTAGTTTTTTTAATTTTAATCTTATTTATAGTCTTCAAAATGAAAAATAGAATTATATTACTTTTAGTCCTTTTATGGGGATATTGTGTTAGTTCATTAAGCGTAGAATTATGTCAGAATGGAGGAATAAAAAAGAGTTCTCAGAATAAAGATGAATGTCCTGGAATAACAAATTGGAAAGAACTTTTCAACAAGGGAGAAAACCATGCGAGCATGTTTACAATACCTTGTGATAAGAATGGAGAAGCCAATGAAGATAAAGTTATTTATTCAATAAATATTGCTGGTGAATCAACGAATGTTTTCACAGAAAATAGATTTGCTAATAATCCATTAAGAATAACTTTAAGAAGAGGAGAAATCACATCATATGGTAGAAATACAGGAGGTAATTATACAAGTGCTGTTCAATTTGGATCTGTATCTCTTACTGCAAGTGTGGAATGGAGCTGTGATGGTACTACATGGTATTGTGCTGATGATTTATTGACAATAAAGCCAGAAGAAATAAGAGTCACAACGAGTTGGGCGTATAATCAACATTATACATTTACTGAAGGTGAGTATATATTATTTTCTAAAGATTTATGGAAGGATGTTTGTAATAATTCTTTTGCCATAAATCAATATAATTCTAAAGGAAGCATAACAATCTACTTTAGATTTGTATATTATGTGGTAGTTGGTTATAAAACCAATAGACATGGTACAGCAAAAACTAGAACCGGGTATCTTCGTCAACCAGACAACAAATGGTGTAGTGTGACGGTTAATCGATGCAATGTAAATGGATATAGCTTAAAAAGTAAAAATACGCCTGCTATAAATGGAGATACTTTAAATGGTTATGCTATATATGAAAAGATGACATCTGACATTCAAGTCAGTTCTGAAGTAGCACGATATGATAAGCTCTCAGTTGGAGACATGCAGATAGAAGATAGTGAACACTCTATTTTTTATAGAGTTTACAATTCATCGAATCTGGCTGGCGAAGTTTCAAATTCAATAGAATTAAATTTGAATTCCGTACATCCAGGCTCTCAGTTAGAACTTCAACGATTGGTTTATTTCAATAATACACAGGAACAAAATATAGTATGTAAAAGTAGCAATAAGTTGAATTTCACCGTTTTCCCAGAACCATATTTAGAAGGATTTGATGCGAGTGAAACGGATACTGTGTTTTGTCAGGCAAAGACTCCTCTTGAGGTAGGCAAGAAACTAAATGAACAGGATTCTACTGTATTGTATGCCAGATTAAAAGGAAACAGATGTGACTTTAAGGGATTTGAGGAGTACAGCTCGACCTATGGTGTCGTGTATGGTTGGAGATATTGGACAAACAGAAACAGTTCTCATAATCTATTGGCGATAAAAAGCAAGGAAGACAATGTTGTGTCTGCGGACGAGATTTTTGATTATAATCTTGACGGAGAAGGACCGGATTTGTATTTCCCTCTCTCTGCGTTGAAGCCCGGTGTGACTTATTATTTTGAACAGTATGTAAAACTGAAAAATTTCGAAAATGCGGTGGTTGAGGCTACTATTCCTGAGGAGAGTGGCTTGAAAAAATTCTATACTGTAAGATTAAGCAAGGGTTTGAATGACGAAAAACTTAAGCTGGATGTAAGTCAAAATGAAGCTTGTTATGGAGAGAATCTGGAGAATGTCGTATTCAAAGCCGAGTATGAGGATTCTGAGAACTATAAAGACTATTGTCTAAATGAGAAAGGGTTTAAGTTTGCATGGTCAATGGATGGCAAGGAAGGTCAATCCTATGGGGCTGTCAGCGAGGAAAGAAACTATTTCCCTGTAAAGGAGAATCATTGCTTCAGTGTCTCTTTGACAGACGGTTGTAACAACACAATCGAAAAGGAAGCGTGTCTTGAGGTCCATGAACTGCCTGCATTTTCCGCAGAAAACATAATATGTCAAAGTAGCAATGTAAGCCTTACATATGAGATTGATGAAGTTACAAAGGACGATTATGTCCTTATCAAGGGTATGAAAGGTAGACAATATGACATAACAATCTCTGATGAAGACAAAAGTTCTTACAACTATTATTACAGCGAAAGTGAAGACGGTGCGAATAAAAAGAAACTGACAACATATAAGGAAGCAGTAGCGTCTAAAATTCTTTATATTTTTAAGGAAACCAAGAATGGATTCCAATGCATGAGTAAACCTGTCAAGGTTAAGGTTGTGGATATTGAGGAAATCCAAGGAAACGAGTTTGGCTCAACTGCTATATACATATGTCCCGAATCAAAAGTTCCTGCTTTGAACTCTGAAAACATTTCCGATCCGATGATGAAAGCGGAAGGTGTGACGTATACATACAGATGGATGTACAGCAACGACAATACGACATGGAAGGAGATGGTAAACACAGATGCTGCAGGAAAAGAGACGCGTTTCACAGATAAAAATTATGACGGCACATGGGATGGCAAGGTGACTTCCGAAAGCAAGGTTTATATAAGACGTGAGGTGAAGGCTTATCTGAATGGAGTGGAGATAGGCTCTCATAATAGCAATTCTTTGGCTGTCTCGACATATGCGTCGCCAAATCCAACAATAGAAATGATTTCCGATAATACAAAGACAACGAAGTGTTATGGAGAAAATGTAAAGTTGACGATGACGGTGAACCAGACTTTGTTGGATCAACAAAAAGCGATGCAGTCGTCATGTTTATCTGATTATGCGTTCTATAATTATGAAGGAGACAAATACAAAGCTTTACAGACTTTTGTGTCAAGCAGTGAGTATGATCTCTCTGTGAAGGGAAAATATTCGTTGTATTCAGGAGTGAAGTTCTGTGGCAGCACAATCTATTCAAAGACGGGTGTGTCAGTAAGTTCGTATGATGATATGGATGTCAGACCTTCTGTCAGTGTCTGTAAGATTGTCGGTCAGAATGTGACAATCAAAGCTTCTGCAGAGGATATAGAATGCACAATAGGTGGAAATGGTGTCACCTATCCAGATGAGGCAGACAAGTCTGTCGCTACAATCCTTTTGGACAAGAAGCAGACATATACATACACTGTGGATCTGGAAAACACTGTTACCGGATGTAAGGCCACAGTGACGAAACATATACAGAACACTGAGATAAAAGATAAACTTACCCCAAAGCCAATTGGTCCTAACGGAAATTCTAAGGAGACGGTTTGTGCTGGAGTGGATGTGTCACTATCAAGTGCTACTACTGACGAACAGTACAAACGATATGAATGGAGTGTCGACGGAGTATATATAGAGGATGGTAATAACGCATCAGCAACGTACAAATTCCTTGTCGAAGGAAAGGACTATGAGGTTGTGAGGGAGTGTTTCTATTATATAGGAAATGAATTGTGTTATACGGTGACAGACAAGGCAACCATCAGTACCTATCCTAAGATTGATGCGCCTGTGTTGTCACTGTCTGATACAAAGATCTGTAACGGAGAGAATGTTATATTGACGGCTACAGCTAAAGAAGGAGGAAGTGCGTCTTCATATAGTTTTGTTCTGATGCCTGGAACAGTTGTCTCTTCCGAGAAGATTTTGCCTAATGGCAGTGTGGATTTCGAATTGAGTGGATTGACAAAAGACTCTACATTCTACGTTGTGGCATCCGACAACAGATGTAATTCTGATCAGGATTATTATAAGACTCAGAGTGAGAAAGTTAAAGTCTCGGTAGAAAAGGATCTTGCGTTTAAAATCACGTCAACGAAAAATGTGATCACAAGAGATGAGTTCAAGGATGGGGTTGTGTCAATTCCAGTATCTTGTGAAGGAGTGGAAAAAGGAGAATCCATTAATTATACATTGAATGGAGAAAATGACACAACAATCACTTATGCTGGAGCATTTTCTATTGATATGGCAGAAAGTCTGTTTGAAATCAACAACAGGGTCAATCTAATAGTGAACAGAAGTGGTTCTATACTATCGAGCTGTACAAGTGATGCAAACAAGATTTTTGTTTTGAATGATGGTTTCGAAGGAGTGCCTGCACTGACAGGAAATGGCCAGGATCAGGAAATAGAAGTTTGTGGAGAGACGGATGTTGAATTGGCCGTTGAGAATTTTGACAAGATGACGTTTGCTGACAAACCAATCACAAGTATGGGTAATCCGACGTGGACATGGTTCAGAGACAATAGTGTTGTCGCAAAAACAACAGATGCTGCAGAGTATAAGGTTCAGGCAAAGGTTGGCAAGACTCATTCTTATACTGTTGTGTTCAGTGGAGAGGATGCCGACGGAATGAAACGAAAAGTTAGCAGTCACGAATTTATTGTGAAGGGAAGCTCTGGAATTGAAGTAGGAAGGATCACGTTTGGTGGAGCCTATTCTTCCCAGAACTTTGTAGAGTTCTGCAACAATAAGAATAGTGATCAGAAAATATCGATGTCTTGTGAACTTGATCCGGCTATCGTCGACTTCATTTGGAAATACAGCACGACAGGAGCAAAAGATTCTTGGAAGAATGTTCCAGAGACTTGGAACGGAAAAGAGTCAACGAAATCGAAGGTGATCACAGTCCATGTTGATTCTCTTGTGTCAAACGGTGGTGAGAACTATTATTTCCAGGTGGAAGCAAAGGACAAATGTGACAATGTCAGTGTGACTACAAGTAAGAACATGCTGCAGGTAAAGATCAAGAAGAGTGTTGAGCTTCCTGTTGTTACAATGGCAAGTCCTAAGATATATTCAGCTGCGGATCCGTTGCCAAAGGCTATTGACTTCAACCGTAAGTACACACATACGAACCTTTATGAGTTTGTGGGCTGTGGTGAGACTGAGGATCTTGGCGGAACAACGCAAAGAGTGAATATCAGCGATCTGAAGTTCGGAGAGAACAGTGTGGATGTGGTCAGAACTGAGCTTGCGAGAATATCGAACGAGGAATGTGTCTCTGACACTTTGCACTATACTTACAATATATATCAAAAATTAGCGACTCCAAAACTTGGAAGAAGTGACGAAACTATCACTTGCCCTAATGAGAAAACTCCAAAATACCTGACTCTGAATGCCATTTCTGGCGGAGATCCTTCAAGCTATGAGGTGACATGGTTGTATAGATTGGACGAGGTATCTGATTGGATGAAGATGAACGAAGGTGACAATTTGGGATTGTTCTCCGCAGAATTTTATAAAATATCTGAACTGACAGCTAATCTTTATTCTCAGTCGATATCAATAACGAATCAGACTCAGTCCATTATTGTACGAGCTATTGTAGCTTGTGACAAAGACAAATATCCTGGCGACTATGTGTCATCGAATGATGTGGTGATGGAAGTGTACACACCGTTGAAGGATAACGGAATAGATTTGTCGACACAGGAGATATGCTACAATACTGCGGTTGACACTATCAATGGATATGCAGCAGAAGGCGGTAGCGGAGGCTATTTGTACACTTGGTGGAGCAGCGAGGATAACAAGAATTTCGAGCAGATTGTAAAGGGAGAAGAAAACAATCCTTATTTCGCTCCAAGAAACTTCAATGGGGCGTACAATCTGAAGAACACAACATACTTTAAGAGAATTGTCACAGACACAGTTTGTAAGACCTCTTTGGAGAGTGCAGTCAAGACTGTCTATGTAAGAGAAAGTTTCGATGTCTTGGTTGAGGATGTCGATTACAGCAGAATTGTAACGAATGATGGAAGAGCCGAGCTTACAGGTGTCACGGATGGTTATGAGTACGTCTGGTGGAAATCAGAGACGAAGGAGATGGAGGGTAAAACATCTGCCCATAAGTCGAAATTGACAGATCCGTTGTCTGTTCCAGCTGGGGATGATTTCATTATGGTCACATTTTACGCACAGGCAATCAAGGACGGTTGTCGAAGCACAAATAAATTGCCGATGGAAATCTATGTCTACAACCAGACGGGAGGACACATTTTCTTTGAGGATGAGGATAGCAAAGCTAATGGTTATTGGATATGCAGTGGTGAAAGTGACATCCAAATATTGAGCGACGAATATGCGAGAGCTGCTGATTTTCTTTGGTATTATATGATAGATGGTAGTACTCAACAACCGATCATGAGTAACGGTAAAGCGGTGACGACTCCAGAAATCAAACTTGACACAACTGCGTTAGCATCGAAGGTTTTGTTGAATGACAAAAATGGCAATACTAAACGTGTACAGATTTTCAGAAAGACAACTGTTGATATTGATGGAAAGGAGAACAATATGTTCAGCGACACAATCACGATCAATATCGTTCCGACATTGGAAAGTGTGAGTGAGGCTTTGGATGGTCTGCTTGGTGATCACGGTACTCTTGCTGGTACAATAAAGATTGAGAATGGTGGTATACAGAAGCAGTATTGTATAGGTGATATGCCAGATGCTGTGGTTGGCAATTTTGCAGATGATGACAACCTTTTCTCATTATGGAGTGATTACAAAAATTATATCGGTCCTTGGCTTTATGACAAGAAGCATAAGGGCGGATTCTCAACCTATTATGAATCTTCTAAGAATGGAGGAGAGTGGATTCAAGGAGAGTCTTTCGACTTCTCTAAACAATATGAGTATGCAGGAATGGACAAATACTACATTCCGACTGCAACCAATGTTTTGGATGGAACATATACAGTTAGAAGAGTCTTGAGTGATGGGTGTACTGTAATAACAAGCAATGAGGTGGTTTTCAGTCTGTTTGATAAGAGAGTTAATGCTGATACAGTTGAAACTTATGCTTTCACTCCGGAAATGACTAATAGAATCAGTGAGAAGGATGCAATAAGAGAGGGATATGAAATTGGAGACTCAATAATATTTGTTAATCAGGACAGAGATGTGAGCAATCTTGTATGGTTCTCGGATATGTCTTGCACTGACACGCTTATGGATGGCAACAGATACTGTTCATTGGTGTTGACAGAGGAAGTTGCGGAAATGATGTCTACCGATGGTGCATATATCTATGCGAAAGCTAAAAGAGGTGATTGTCTTGGAGAGACGGTGGAGATTCCGTTTGAATACGGAACACATTCTGATGGTGGTGTTATCAGTATATTGGACACTGTAATTTGCAAATGGGATTCTTATTCAGATGTCGTGAATATCAGAAAGCCTGGAGGTTATTATATTGCTCCGAACAATGTAGCGATGCAATGGACGTATGGCTGGGAATTCAAACGTAATGTGTCGGATAAAGCTGTATGGAGTGTTATTGATGGAGCGACGGGAGAAAGCCTGCCTGCTGATGTCGTCAATAATCTTGTTGCCATGTCTGTGACAGAGACAAGTCCGCTTCTTATCCGTCGTGTGGCAATGAATGAGAAGGGTAGGATTCGCTACAGCAACGTTGTCACATTGGTGCATTATGATGATCTTGTGCCAGGAGAGTTGTCTTTGACAACAGAATCAAACAAGTTCTGTTCTTATGATGAATTGGGTTATGTGAAAACTACACCGTCGACAGGAGGTAGCACAGATGGAATTCGTGGTATAATTTGGCAATATAGTATAAATGGAAAAGGCTGGCAAGAGATAAATTGTCTTGACAGCTTATATCTTGGATATATTGCCTACGATATTGAGAACAGATCTATTAACAACACCGTCAGCATCAGATGTCTGTATTACGATCAATGTGACACGGTGGAAAGCAATAGCTTGGACGTTGTGTTCTATCGTAAGAATGAGGCTCCGTCAATCTATCAGAACAATGACAGCTGTGACGCTTCTCTTGTCAAACTTGTAGTATACAAAGAGAATGTGAAGAAGACTTATCATTGGTCTGCCATCTATATTGATCCGACAGACACAACATATACAGAGAAAATCATCTGGAATTATGTTGGAGACAGTAATATGATAGTAAGAAATTCAATGCCAACTAGTCTGTATGGCATAAAGAGTATTGATGATGAAACGGAATGTGTGAGCGACTATTACTACTTCAATGTGGACAGTTTGCCAGAATTGGATCAAACAACTCCTGTGGCTCCTGCTGCAATATGCGAAGGAAGTGATCTTGAGATAAAGGGAGGAACGTTGTCCGGTGGAAATGGAGAGAAAACTTACCAGTGGCAGATCAGTGTCACTGGCAGGACGAATGATTTCTCTGACATCGTGGATGCGACGGATGAAAATCTGATTCTTCCTTCTAAATTCATGAAGACAGGATCTTATTTCAGAAGAGTGGTTGTTGACATGTGTGACACAGATACTTCGGAAATTGTCTATGTCGGAGTTCGAGAAAAGGTTTCCGTGAGTCCAGAGGATTTGTCGTTTAATGATTTCTCGTGTCCTAACGGAATATTTACAGCAGTGGTTGTCGCAACCAAAGACAGTCTTGCCGCATCGGAGTTCTGGTCTCTCGGACAGGATACGATAGACATTATAGGAAAGTATATTCAGATGGAAGGATTCGCTGGTGACAGTATGGAATACGCTTTCATCCATTATGTGACAGACACAAACGGAGTGACATGCCAGAGTGAGGCTGTCAACGTTACTGCACACAACAAGCCATCTTTGATCAAGGGGGAGAATGTTATTTCCACAGATAATTTCACTCCATGCAACGAGAGCTATACTAAGGTGGAAGGAACAAAACTTGGAGGTCTATACTCGGATCAGATTTCTTATTCATGGTATGTGAATGATGTGGAGCAAATCGGCAATTTCGGCCCGGATTTGAAATTCCGTGCACAGGATGATATGTATGTAAAGAGAATAGCGAATAACGGATGTGCGACCGATACAAGCAATATCCTGCATCTTGAAGGTCAGATGGTGTTTTATTACGATTATGAGAAAGAGTTGGCGATGGAGGTGGTGAGCAATGTCGCTGATAGCAGCGTCACAATGAACATCCTTGGATCAAAAATATTCGGAGAAAGTTATCGTTTTGATGGAGATGGAGAATTGCCAAACGTCACATCAAACAATATTCGTTTCCCATATAAGTATGACACTTACAAGGACACCATTCTTGAAGTCTATGCAAATCAGTCTTATTGTGTCAAACCTTATGCGATAAAGCCTTTGAGGGGCGGAATTATAAGTTTTGACGGAAATACGCAAATATGTGGAAACGAGGATATTTCAAATATTGTGGCGACGGAATTGGAGGGTGGAATAGGAATTGTCACATACCAGTGGCAGTATAAGAACGAGAGAACTCCAGATTTTGTCAATATTGAGAATGCGACGGACAAGTATTATACTCCATCCGCTATTGATGTTGCGACAACCTATAGAAGAGTGGCGACTGATGGAGTGTATAAGTCTATCAGTAATGAGCTTACTTTGAGCATCCGACCATTGCCAAGCGTGGCTAAGATAGAGAGTGGTTTGGCAGAAGAGACGATGAAAAATATGGGATTAGTGTATAAGCAACATGAGGAATACCAGTGGATCCCTAACGCAGAGGTGATGGAAATGTATCTCGTCGATTCGGCTTACAATGCTGACCACACTTATTGGCAGAAGAGCTATGATAAAATGGATTGGCAGACAGAATCTACAGATAATGACTCTATGCTTGTTGTTGACACGACATCGCTAGTGTATTACAGATATATTGCGGAAAGTGCATGTGGAGCGGATACGAGTTCGTTTGTAAAACTCTTTACAGCCAATATTGATCCGATAACAGACGGACAGATTGACTGGGCTAACACCGATACTTTTGTTTGTAGGAATGACAATAAATTAAATTGTTTGAGATTCGGATTGGTATCGGGAAATTCAAATAATACTCAAGTGGCAATAAATAACAAGTATTTATACTCCTATAAAGTTGAGAGTAATAGCAATGTGTCTGTATGGTGTGGAAATTCAATAATTACGGAAAACTCCTTGGTGGCTTATTCCAATAGAGTAAGTATATCTGAATTGGATAGCACTGGAAACAGAATGTTACCAAATGATAATGTCATATTGTATGTGACAAGACATGACACTGCACGTGGATTATCAGTAACTCGTTCTGTCACTCTAAACGTTGACGCTTTTGATGCGACATTTGCAATGTCAATTGAAAATGAGCCTGAAATTATAGTTGGCGAAAATACCGTCAACAGAATTACTCAGGGAGACAGGGTTCGATTTATACCAATAGTGACTTCAAACATGGAAGGAAGTATGTCTTACCAATGGTCTCTTGAAGAGCCTTTGAACAAGGATTTCTTCAATAAATATGGAGGAAGAAATGGTATAGATGGATTGACAAGTGAGATGAAGGAGCCTACATGCTATTATTATAATGGCGGTCGTTATCCTGTTTCGTTGATTATTTCGGATGGATTCTGCCAAAAGACAATCAGAGATACGTCGTTATACATTTCAGAATCTTCTTTGAGAAGTTTCAATGTGTCGATGTCGTTGGAAAATGATTTGTTGGAATATATAGACAATGAGTTCCAAAGTGAACTGAATGTTTATGGCCGTTTTGTTGTCTTCCCTACGTTTGTCTCTGATATTGTGACTGTCAGATCTTCTGATGTGTTACCTCATGATGCAATGCTGGTTGATGAATTTGGAAGGATTCTTCACACTGTGTCGTTCAACGGATCTGTCCAGATTTCGATGAATGATTATATCAGTGGCTCATATTTTATTGTTGTTGACAATCAAGAACGTATCAAGATTATGAAGAAGTAGGTCTGTATAAAGGATCTGTTTTTAGAATAAGTAAAATGAAAAAGGCTGGATCTCCAATTGGGATTCAGCCTTTTTCGCCTTTTCATTTATAAAAGCTAATTGATATTTTCTCCCAATTTTGCAATAATCGGATCAAATATGGTTTTTTAAGGGATGAAAAACGTTAACTTTGCAACTATGAACACAATATTGACAATCACAGGATCGGACAGTGCCGGAGGAGCCGGCATTCAGGCGGATATCAAGACAATCACTTCTCTTGGTGGAAAGGCTCTTTCCGTCGTCACTACTCTTACAATGCAAAACACTCTCGGCATCCAGGATTATTATGATATCCCGGCTGAGATCGTCGAGCGTCAGATTGATGCTGTGGCTGAAGATATCACTCCGTTTGTGTTCAAAATCGGTCTGGTGCGAAATATATACACGTTGGAGGCTGTGGTCAGATGTATATCTCGCTACAAACCTAAGTGGGTGCTCTTCTCCCCGGTTGTCTACTCCAGCTGCGATGAGGTGTTGATGAGCGACGAACTGATCGAAAGGATCCAGCGTACTCTCGTGCCGTTGTGTGATGCGTTGGTGGTGAGGGAACGAGACAGCGAGCGATTTGACGCGAAAAGGCTTATCGTGGCTGATAATAGCCACGGACGATGCAATGAGTTGTGCTCTGCTATCGCCACTATGCTTTGCAGGGAGATGTCGTTCGACGATGCGGTGAAGAAGGCTAAAAATGTGTTGCCGACGGGAGTGAACTCTGAGATGTCAAGCCGCTGCACCTCTCTATACAACAGCTTTGTCAAGATGCAGGAGGTGGAATGCAAAAACAGCCGTGATGTCAATTACTATGCTTCGCGTCTTAATGTGTCTCCTCGATATTTGTCGCAGGTGACGCGAAGAGTAGCGTCTCAATCTCCTAAATCAATCATTGATTCCACTTTGCTGGGCAAAATAAAGGATCTGCTCAAAACGGATAAGACCATCCAGGAGATCGCCTCCCAACTGGGATTCTCGTCGCAAGCCCATCTTTCCAACTTTTTCAAACGTTTTACGGGAGCATCTCCGTCGGATTTCCGAAAGATCACGGGATGATGAAGGGGATTTCTTGATTTTATATTGCTTCCCTCTGAAAATATCATTTTTTCTTTTCTCCTATTTGAGACGGAAGGAATCCATAGTAATCTCTGAATTTTTTCGTGAAATATGAAGGGTCGTTGAATCCTACCTCATAGGCCACTTCTGAAATCGTTTTGTCGGAATTGGCGTTTTGCAGAATCTGGAATGAACTGTTCAATCGATATTCCATCAGCCATTCCATCGGGGTTTTTCCTGTCATCGACTTCACTTTTCTTGTCAGTGTGGCTTTGCTGACGGTAAGTTTGCCAGCCAGTTCGTCGACTGTTATAGTGCTGTCTGTGTAGCATTCAGACACTTTTTCCATGAACGACTGCAAAAATGGATGGATCTCATTCTTTTCCACGTCATCTTTGTTCATCGTCTGCTCTTTCATTCGTGTCGACATAGAAGCCTGCATGATAAGTTTCTGATGCTCCTGACGCACTTTTAGGATATTGGTCAGTTTCAGTAACAATTCCAGCTGACTGAATGGTTTGACTACATAATCAATGGCTCCACAGAGCAATCCCAACAGACGGTCGACAGCGTCGTTTTTCGATGACACAAACAATATTGGAATATGTTTTGTCCGTTCTGAAGCATACAGTTGTTTTGCCATTTCTGCCATACTCAGTTCAGATTTGTCCATATCGCTCACAATGATATCTGGCAGTTGTGAGTCTGCCACATTCACAGCCTCTGCACCGTCTGAAGTGACGATGACATTGAAGTAGTCGCTCAGCATTTCTTTTATCTCAAGTCGGGTCTTTTCATTCTTGTCGACAATAAGAACGGTGTTCTCTTCCCATACCGACTTGTCTTCTATCATCTCCACCACTTCATTATGAGTCAGATGCGTCATCTCGTCGTCGCTACTGCTTATGACTGAGAATAATGGGTTGTTCAGGTCGTGAGACAACACATTGATCAGTTTTCTGCGCTCCTCAATTGTCTGGTTCAGTTTTTTTGTCTGCTGTTCCATCTTTTGTCTCAATAGGAGAGTCTTTTTCCTGATATAAAATGAAAGACCAAGGACCAAAAGTGAAATGGCAATGAGAGTGAACCACCATGTTCTCCACCATGGAGGCAAAACAGTTATTTTCAAAGCGATACGTGGATAGCTGTAATTCATATTCGCACGTGATGCCTCCACCTCCAGTGTGTATGTACCAGTGGGAATATAGTTGAATGAGAGAGTCCTGGTATCTTTCATAGGAATCCATTCGTCTTGTAGTCCTACCATACGATATCGCAATTGCACTTTATCATACTTAGCGTAGTCTATCACATCTACTTCTATTCCGATCTCTTTCATCCAATACTCCAATTCAATTCCGTCCATTTCAGACAAAGCACCGTCTTTCAGGACAGAAGATCCTGGCATGATTTTTTTTCTTGCGACGTAAAGACTGGAGAAAGAGATATGTTTGACGGTGGTGTCAGGAAAGATCTTCGACGGATTGAAACGGTAGAATCCGTTTGTCGTGCCCAGACAGATTCTTCCTTTGGAATCTATGAAACTTGATTTTAAATAGAAAAGATCATGGTAGTTGCCTGGAAGATATTCAAAATTCTTTTGTTTGGGGTCGAAAGAGATTATCGCGCTGTAGGAAGCCAACCAAATTCGATCGTGACCGCCACATTTGAGAATTCGATAATTGTCGTCAGGGATAAAGGAGAGTGTGTCGAAGTGAGTCCCGTCTGATGAATAGCGGAAAATGCCATGGTTGGAGCAGACGTATAGGTTTCCGTCTTCGTCGGTGTCTGCATCGATGATGTTATAGGGTGAATGTGACCGTTCTTCATAAAGTTCTGGACGGATTGCCTTGACTTTTTTGCCATCGTAGAGCCACAGCATATTTGTTGCCAAAATCCACATGTAAGAATCTTTTCCCTGATATGTACGAACTATCCATTTGCTATTCAGGTTCTTTATGGAATCATCCTGCAATATTAGTTTTTCCCATAGTCCCGACGGGCGTTTCATATAAAGGTCGTCATTAGCGGTGTTTCCCCAGATCGTGCCGTCTTCCGATTTAGATACATGGAAGAAAATTTTAGATGGATTAGAGATGGTGTCGTAAGAGATCTCCGATGAAATGCCTGTTTTTATATTCAGGGTTTGAATGCCACCTCCCCACGTCGACACAAAGATGTCGTCTCCCGTCGAACAGATTCCTGTGACATTGTTGTTTTTCAGAGAATAGTGTTGTATATGACTTAGGTCGGACGACACAGAGTAGACTCCGTTTCCGTCGGTGCCAACCAATAGGTTTCCATTCGCATCTTCAGCGAAAGAAGTGCACATGTTGGCAGGAAACCCGAAATCACCGGAAAAGATAATGTTGTAGTCATCTTGTGGATGTACACACCATAATCCAGTGTTGTGTGTGCCAATCCATATCGCCCCATCGTCGCCCTCTGCCAATCCATATATTTTTTTTATTTCATCAGACGTGCCGTTGTAAGGAATCATGGAATTGAACACTGTATTTTCGGTTAACGAATCTGCATACCATAATCCGTCGCCATCTGTGGCAAACCATATGCGGCCGTCTTTCCCTTGCAAAAATTTTGATACACTTTTGAATGGTACGGATACTGATGTTTTTTGAGACAGGTCGTCTTTTGAAAAGATCCATATCTCATCTTCCATAAAAGTCACCGCTATTTTATCTTTATCAATTGGCATCACACAAGTGACAGGGTGGCAATTATCATGCTCTTCATCAAATGTACGCAGCACGTCTCCATGTTCATCATATATTGTCAACTGATTGAAAGATCCTAGCCAGAAGTGGTTGTTTGAGTCTACGTATAATGAAGAGATGAACGGTGAATGGATTGAGTCGTAAGCGGCAAAATGAGAGTTGAACCGTCCGCTTTTTTCATCATATTTGAATACATGTTCGGTTGAAAACACATAGTAGTCTCCTGATGGCGAAACACATGTCCCCTTCATTTGAGAATAGCCCAGTGTGTCCATTTCGTCTGGCATCAACTCTACAAAAATATCTTTTTTGCGATCGTATTCCTGGAACATTCCGCCGAACCCTCCAAAAACGATACGGTTATGTCCAATATGTCTGACGTAGTATATGTCGTCTCTATGCAGGGACGGATATTCTTTTTTACGATAATGTTTGAACAGGGATCCATCAAAACGGTCGAGTCCAAAATCTGTTCCTATCCAAAGAAAGCCTGTCGAATCTTTTGTGAGAGAAAACACAAGATTTGAAGAAAGCCCATCTTTTGAAGAAAAATGGTCAAATCTTGCATATTTCACATTCTCCGCTGAATAGACGGAAAAAACAATCAATGAAAATATTAGAAACAAGGCTCGCCTCATGGTGTATGTCTCATGGTTTGTGATATGAAGATATACAATTAAATTGAAATTCAAACGATAAAGTCGAATTTGGTTTTAGATTGCTTGAAAATCAAGAGAAAGATTTCAAAAAATTATTGGAGTGATGATATTGGCGGACACCTGTGAGATTTTAATGAGCGAAAAGAACAAAGTAAAATGTGTGAGAATCTCTCCCCACACATTTCTCTTTAACGTACTATAATTTATTTAGTGAATTTAAATACTGCTCCATTTTCCAGGCACAGTATATAGATTCCAGATGGAAGATGAGAGATGTCTATGCTGTAGTCATCTGAGAATCCTTGGCATACCACGCTTCCTGTCACGATCATTATGGTAAATGATTGCTTCCCGCAGTTTGCCAGAAAGATCTTGTTCCCATCAAGATAGATGTCAGTTTTTAATGTGTTTATGTTATCAATTGAGGTATGCAGAGATTCTGCTTTTTTCTCTCGTGCTTTGTTGAAAAATGAAATCATATCCGGACATTTGTCTTCACTGACTCCATGTTGCCCTCCCGTCGGAATATATTCGCATTCGACGCCTCCTTTTTTCAACTCATCATACAACATCTCACTTTGACATTGTGCCACGATAGCGTCTGCTGAGCCATGCACAATCATATATGGAGGATCGCTAGGGTCAATAAATGTGACAGCTGTGGCAAGTGCATATTTGTCCGGACATTGTGATGCTGAACAGTTGCCAAACAATGGTGTGATGAAACTGTTCAAATCCATCGCGTTTCCACAGTTCACTTTATCCAGGATTACAGGTCCCGACCAGTCACACACCGCATCCACACTGCTGCTGAATTCTGTGAAATTGCCGATATTGCCTTCAATATCCATTGTCGTAGAACCGACCGTGTATTCATTTTCAACATTGCGGGATGTTCCCATCATTGTCGCCAAATGGCCACCTGAAGAGAATCCAGAGATAGCTATGAATGATGTGTCCACTTTTAATTCTTCTGCGTTTCCTCTCAGATAACGGGCTACTGCCTTTATGTCGTTTATCTGACCTGGCCACTGCGCGTCACTGTTCGAACGATGGTTTGGAGTCACGAAAATATAGCCAGCCTCCACAGCCGCTTTTCCTACGGATCCCAAATCTGCATTCCCTTTACTGTTGTTGCTCGACCATGCACTACCATAGATGTGTATGATTACAGGATAAGAGTCTTTTGCCTCTTTAGGGTAATAGACATCCATTGCATGATAGGTTTTGCCGTCTCCAGCATAGTTGATGTCTTTCTTAGACGGATACGAATTGAGATTTTCGCTGTTGCCATATCCGCCAAACCCATACTGTGCATACGAATACATGCCACACAGGGATAAAATAGTAAGTAATAGCTTTTTCATAAACTGTAACTTAATAATAAAGTGAAAGATTGAGTAGCAATTCACATAAAATATATGTTGAATTGCACCGTCAAAAATAGTGCTAAACGACAAATTGGGATGGTAATGTGGTATCAAACTCTGGTAATCTAGTATAATTGTTCCCAACTCGTCAAAATTGTATCCTCTTGTGGCTGTTTTTTGCTTATTTGTGTGATTGTGTCTTAATGTTTTGTGCTTTTAGTAGGGGAATTTCCTATAGATTCACCACTCTGCCGACAAACAGTATGGCTCCTGTCTTTTCGTCGACTATGGCATAAATGAACGGATGGTTGGCAATGAATATGTTATGCTCAACAGGACTTTTGCCACCCCAAATCGCCATCGTCCAATGAGTGACAGCTGCGGCTTCAGTTCCTCTTTCGTTAACTTTAATCCTTGCGGTTTGCTCGTATTCTGAAACATAAAGACTGTCAGTAATTTGGTTAAGTGAATTGGCATACTGAATGAATATAGACTGAACGCCCATCCCTTTCAATAGATTTTTCAGATCGATATTTGTTTTAGTTTCAAAATGTGGAACCAAAACCTCATCAAAGTTTTTCTCAGTGAATTTCATTTTGTTCCACTCTATCTTGTTTATGATGGAGTCGACGTCGTAGTAGTCATCACAAGCTTTTTTTCTATCATCTTTTTCCCCTGTAACTGTCTCGGATTGTAAAGACAGACTAGGGTCTATGTTCCATTTGGATTCTTTATCGAATCTGGATATGTTGAATTCTCTGTTATTGGGAGTGTCGGAAAAATAGGGTTGCTGAATATCAAATTTGTGTGAGACGGTGCTTGTCTGCAAAAAATCATTGTCTTTCAATGATTGAAAGTATTCTTCACTTATTCCGTATCTCAACTGAGGCAAGACCACGATCATGCTGTAGTCGGAATCCTTATAGAACAGTTTAATGGCTCTGAAATAGGAGTTGCTATAGCAATACATTTTTTCATTTTTGTATTGCAGGTATTTGCATTTGCCTTCCTTACCGTCTCTATTTTTGAAAGGCGTTTCTGTGTTTGGGGTTTGGGGGGTTATGTCCCAAACACCATTGAAATAGGTGCTGTTTATACCTATCATAACATCGTCTGGCTTCACGGATGGCGCGTTATTGATGAATCCATTTGTATGCTCAACAATCCATTTTTGTATCTCCTCTTTGACTTCTTGTTTTTTAAAATCGGCGACGTGAATGTCGGCTTTGTAGAAACGTGATGCTGTGTTGAGGAAGTCTCGTTTGATTTTGCCTTTTATTGTGTCGGAAATCCATAGTCCATTGGCTATCAACAGTTTGTTGTATGACGATTGGTCGGACGAAGACAAAATCTGATTGTTGTAGTTGTTTACATCTGAAAGAGTCAAACCGTTATAGTTGAGGGCTTGCATAATTTCAGTTCTGGCTTTTTTGTTTGCTCCGTTTAAGAGCACTCCCAGAGATTGGTTGAGGCTTACGGGGCTGAACACGAAATTCTCGTTACTGTTCTTTGTCATGACGACAGATTGGAAAAACTTGTTGATAAAGTCTCCTTGTCGGTTGTTTATCTCTGTTTGCGACGGATTACCAGCCATCGATGTAAAACAACATAAAACCAGAATGAAACAGATAAAATTCTTCATTGTAAACATAATTTAATGTGTTAGAAAACCATTTGAATATCTTTCACATCCATTTTCTGACATTCGTTGATGTCCATCATTGCGTTGATGAAATAGATGTGTGAGTAAAGATGGATATCCTCGCGTCGAATCTTACGCATTTTTATAATTCCATTATCGAGAAGACGTTGACGGCAAGTTCCGTTTAGCAGGGTCTCTTCTGGAGTGAACAATCCTCCATCTGCATCTTCAAACACCACGTTGCAGTAGGATGCGTCCGTCACCATGCCATTGCGGATAATGATGACGTCGTCTGTCCCTGCTTTGGCAACCAGACGTTTCAGTTCATCACGGTTGGTCGACTTGTAGGTATAATCGATAGCGTCATCTTCCACGACTGCCACAGATTTTCTCATTTTGGCTTCGTATGGTGAGAATTCAATGCTTTCTATCTCTTTGCCATATACAATGCGACATTTATATTTCCCTTTCTTCGCGTCGTCAGGAATCTTTTTGGAAAGATCCGAAACTTCGATATCTGAACCGAAAAAGTGGTTTGTTGTTCGGTTCATACGTTGGATGTGGTAGCCGATATGTTGAGGCTCACCGTCGCGGACGCATATGACTTCAGAAAATTTTGGCTCCATAGTAGGAAGATATATTTTTTGTTTTACCTCTTCGTATTCACTCTTCACATCACTTTTCGCTGTGATTCCACCTCCACTTCGGAAGTAGAGATTCCCGTCGGCATCTTGCTCAATGAAGCGGATAAGCACGCCGCTGTCCAATGATTTGCCGTCGTAGTAGCCGAACACTCCTGTGTAGAAACCACGTTCGGTCGCCTCTGCTTTTTTTATTGTGGCGACGGTGGAGTTTTTAGGTGCGCCTGAAATACTTCCTGCTGGTAACATATCCAGTATTATATCACCTACTTTCGATCTCCAGTCTGCAGATAGTTGACCTTTTATCTCTGAACTCACTTGCAGGATGCTTTTCTCCTGACCTTTGATCAGAGTGATATATCTGTAGCGAGCCACGTGTACGTTGGATGCGTTCATGCTGATGTCGTTTCTCAGAAGGTCCACCACAGTGGCATGTTCAGCCGTCTCCTTGGGATTACTCAATATAGCCTCTTCAGCGTTTGACAGAGAGGCGTCGATGGTTCCCTTCATCGGATCTGTCGAGATCGTACCGTCTTCCTGAATCAAGACAAAACGCTCCGGCGAGAAGCAGACAAAACGCTCCGGCACATAAAGACGGTATGGGGCATCTGTGGAATCAAAGATCTCTTTGATGGAGAGATTTGTGGAGACGGGAGTCCTTGATGTCAGGTTCACAAGAAAACTGTCTCCTCTTTGCAATGCCTGTTTTACGATGTTGAAGCGTCGTTCGTAGTCGTCAAACGGTTCACTGCGGAAACTGATATTGTCGGTTTTCTTAGTTAAAGCAGTCGCTGGTTTACCGTTTCCTCCAAGTGTCGTTTGAAACAATATTTCGGTTTGCTCAGACGGATTCTCTATAAAAAGAGCTTCATTGAGTTCAAAATTGAATGCGAACAAGAACGGAATGTTTTGCTTTGCACATTCATTCATCTTGCTTACTACGATATGAATATCAGAGTAGAACATGTCGAATCACTGATTTTTTGTTCACAATGCAAAGATACGAAAGATTAACAGAAAACACACCTATATAAAAACAACTCCGTTGTTGGTACAGGAAAATATGTCATAAATGACATTGAAAACAGCCTAACGCAGAAAATAAAACGTAAGAAAACATGCAGTTTTCTACTATTTGTTTTTTCCCGTTTAGGTTTTTCAAAAACAAATTAGTTTGTGGTTTTTCCAAGCATTATAATAAATGCTGTTTTCTGTTTGAAATCATTTAAACTAAATGTGGGGAAACTTGAGTGACTGAAAAATAGATTTTACATTTTGATATATCTTCATTTCTTGCTGTTTTTTACGTCTTTATTTGTTTGAATTGTTTTTGCTTATTAACTTTGCATATGTGAATGTATGAATGAAATGGCTTTTTTGTCCATACATTCCAGTAAAAGGAAATGGTCAATGTCGGATAAACTCACGCCTGAACAGCGTCATAAATGTATGTCGCATATACGGGCCAAAGATACGAAGCCCGAAGTCGTCGTGCGGAAATGGTTATGGGCTGAGGGGTTTAGATACAGACTTTATGTAAAGGGTCTACCTGGTTCTCCAGATATCGTGATGAAAAAGTATAAGACAGTGATTTTCATCAACGGTTGTTTTTGGCATGGTCATAATCTTGTATACAGAGGTGAGAATGAGGATGTTGTCGATAGCAAGTGCTGTCGGATACCCAAAACTCGCACAGATTTCTGGATTCAGAAAATCACACGCAATATGCAGCGAGACTATGTTAACGTCATGCGTTATAAGAGGGCTGGCTGGCATGTGTTGACAGTGTGGGAATGCCAGTTGAAGGGCAGGGAGCAACAGCTTCAGACACTGATGGCATTGTCGCACAAAATCAACTCCATTATTCTTGATTCCTACCGTCTGCCCAAGAGGTATGATTTTGAACCTGAAGAGGAGATGGCGATGGTGGCGGAGGAGTCGTTTGATTACGAAAAGAAATGAAACATAACAATATATGAAAAAAACATTATTTGCAATTCTGGTGGCGTTATCTCTCGTAGGATGTGGAAATCAGCAGAAACCTACGGAGGTGAAGTGTAGCCAAAGACGCTATACAAAATCTCTTGTTTTGTATTATTCGCAGACTCATGTGACGGAGAAGGTTGCAAAATTGTTCGCAGAAGCCACTTCTGCGGATCTGGATTCGATTGTGCCAGTCGAGCCGTACAATGGCTCTTTCACAGAGACAATAGAGAGATGTCAGAAGGAGATGGAGAGGAATGAAAAACCTCAGTTGATTAAGCCTATGAATGTAGATGTTGCTGAATATGATACTGTTTATCTTGGATATCCTATATGGTTTGGCGTTGCTGCTCGTCCTGTTGAAGCATGGTTTATGAGATTTGATTTGAGGGGAAAGACGGTGATTCCTTTCTGCACATTCGGTAGTGGAGGATTGGAGACGAGTGTTGCTGCACTTAGGAGAATGGCTCCCAGTGTGAATATTTTGGATGGTTTCGGAATTCGTTCTGTTCGTATAGATAAGGCTGAGGAAGAGATAAATGAGTTTCTTATCCGAAGCGGAATTAAACCAGGAACAGTGGAGGAAATTCCACCATTTGGAATGAAGAGAAGTCTGAATGATGAGGAAAAGTCTATTTTCGACGCTGCTTGTGGCGACTATATTTTCCCACTTGGTACGCCTGTGTTGGTCTCTAGCCGCACCGTCAAGAATGGCACTGAATATTGTTATGTCACAGACAGTAAAGACCAAGATGGTAAACCTGCTCGATCGGAGGTTTATGTGATCGTGAGCAACGAGGATGGTGTAGGCCCAGAGTTCACAAAAGTGGTGAGATGATATGAAAAGAGTGCTCGAATATCTTAGGAATCTTGCTGCCAACAACAACAAAGTGTGGTTTGATGCCCATAAAGACGAATACCTTTTGGCAAAAAAAGTGTTTGAGGATTTCACGGAGCAGTTGATAGCGAAGGTTGAGGCATTTGATCCGACGGTCAAAGGTTTGACGGTGAAGGATTGCACATACCGTATATATCGCGACGTGAGGTTTAGCAAAGATAAGAGTCCATACAAGACTCACATGGGATGCTATATCTGTCGTGGAGGAAAGAAATCTGGCTACAGCGGTTATTATTTCCACGTCGCAACAGAGCAAGGTGATGTTTATCCTACAGGACACATGCTCGCAGTCGGAGATTATTGTATTGATCCAAAGGCATTGAAGGTGCTTAGAGAGGATATTGTAGACGGTGGTGGTGATTTCCAGGAGATTCTTGACACTAAGGTTGATCCATCTTTCTGTCTCGACAAAACATTCCAATTGAAGCGTCCGCCTAAAGGGTATGACGACTCTACACCATATATAGATTTGGTGAAATATAAGGTTTTCTGCTTGTGTAGCGAACCGTCGACAGAAGAGATTTTATCTCCTACGCTTGCCGATGATGTGGCAGAGAAGTTTAAGACAACAAAACCATTCCTCGACTATATCAATCGTGCGATTGAATATGTGAAGGAGGGGAATGAAGATTGAAAATGTGAAAGTTATATCATATAAATGTGAAGTGCGGATTTGTAAAATTCGCACTTCACAGTTTTAAAAATCCTTCATAATTAGGACAAAACAGTCAAATGTGGTTCTCAAAATGCAATTTTTACGTCAAATTCTTTTTGTTGCGTTAAACTACATTAATTTTACCCTCGAAACTTACTACTCTAATAACATAAAAAACATGAAAAAACTTATTTACTCAATCATTGGTTCGGCACTTATTGTGCCGGTTGCTCAAGCTGGCACAGAGTACATTAACGTTGGTGGCTCAAACCGTGAAATTTATGTTCACGCACCAAGTGGATTAACAGACAACCGTCCGTTGCTTATTTCGTGTCATGGTATGGATCAGAACATTAACTATCAGCGTAACATGGCACAGTGGGAATCGGTTGCCGACACGGCTAATTTCCTAGTTGTTTATCCTGGTGGTGGAACAGGCTACTCTACATGGGACATCAGTGGAGACAAAGATGCCAATTTCATTTCGGCTATTATTGATGAGATGGCTAAAAAGTACAACATCGACAAATCTCGCGTCTACATGTCGGGATTCTCAATGGGTGGTATGCTTACTTACCATTTGATGAACAAACTTCCCGATAAAATCGCGGCTTTTGCTCCTGTATCTGGACATTTGATGGGTACTCCAAGTTACACAGCTAACAGACCTCTTCCTCTAATCCATGTGCATGGTACGAGTGATAGCGTTGTGAATTATGATCAATCTGAAAGCTACGTTAAGAAATGCGCTGAACACAACAAGTGTAAGTCTGATCCTGTCGTAACAAAATATTCAAACGGCAATCCGTCTTGTACAAAGGAGGTTTGGACAGATGGAGAATGTGAGACTGAGGTCGTACGTATCTCATTCAATGGCCGTGACCATGAGCATAACAACTCTGGAGCTCTTCACACAAGCCGGGAAATCTGGAATTTCGTGAAGAACTACTCTCTTGAGTGTGGAAAAGTCGGTTCGAGCGGCGTTAATTTCTCGTCTCCTTCTGCAAGTGGAAAATATTCTGATGGAGATATCCTTCCAATCACAGTAAAGGTTGGTGGCAAGGTTGAGGCTACAAAGATAGTTATCACTCTTGACGGTGAGGAGTTGGCTTCTCTTTCATCTGAACCTTGGTCGACTGAGTGGACAGCTACTCAGGGTAAGCATGTCGTAAAGGCTGTGGCTACAATGTCTGATGGTTCGGAGATGGAAGTGGAGACAAAGATATCTGTCAATGCTCCTCAGACTCCATACGGAGGAAAGGCTCCGGTTATGCCAGATAAGATAGAGGCTGAAAACTATGATGAGGGTGGTGACGGATTCGCATTCTCTGATTCAGACGATAAGAATGAAGGCAAGGAGTATAGAAATGATGGTGTGGATATCGTAGACAACAAGAAAGGCGACTACGCAATCGGCTATACAAATTCAGGTGAGTGGCTTGAATATACAGTTGAGGTGTTGAAAGACGCTGAGTTTGGAATCGAGGCTTCGGCATCTAACGGAAGCAGCAGCTTTGATTTTGATGTGTTGGCTGATGGAACGAAGTTGGCTACATTGTCTGGTGAGAAAACAGCCGATTGGGACACATACACTATGGTTAAGTCTAAATCAAAAGTTTCGTTGACTAAGGGAAAACATGTCATCAGAGTTGTTTTCAATACTAATTATACAAATCTCGATTTCATAGAGTTTACTGGAGAGAAGGTAGATCCATCTGATGTGAACGATGTAATGTTTGACGCAAAATCAGTTGCGATTTATCCTAATCCTGCCCGCAGCGAATTCACGGTTGAGACTGCTTCTGCAATCAAGAATATCCGTGTGATGACAGTGACTGGAGTTGAAGTGATAGTGTCAGATAAGAAGACGGTGGATGTCTCTAATTTGTCGTCAGGTTACTATTTCGTTGAGGTGACTACAGATGATGCTGTCGTAGTGAAGAAAGTAATGGTAATTAGATAAATTGATTTACTAATTTTTAGCTTGCCCTCATAGTCCGGGGCAAGCTTTTTTATTTTAAAATAAATTAGACCACAGTAGCCAACCGTCTGCGACGATTGCAAACCATGGACTGTCTTGATACGCAACTATCCCATTACGTTTGAATGTGGATTCAAGCCTTATAGTAGTCGAGTTCTTTTTTGACAATTGCTAGAGTCCTCTCACATCTTTTACCTTTGTACATATTTTCAAGAACAGAAGAGAAGATGTCGGAAGGAGAAACGATTTCAAACAATGTCATACAAGAACACACTTTCATTGCATCTATTCCTCCAAAAATTGATTCCGGATTCGAACAGCCTTGGTTATATAAGGCATTGGTTATTTCGTAAAGCCTTTTGCGGAGTGTCTCTTCTTCCAGATAGGCTTTCGCTTCAAGAAGTGATTTTATCCCATAATAATTTGAATTATGGCTGTGGCCTAACCCTGCCATCTGTGGAAATATATACCATATCCAATGACCTTCCTTTTTGCTGTTCCTTACCTCTTCAAGAGCTCTGTTATAATTTTCAAAATGGTCTTGCACCTCTATGAAGCGATTTAATTTGAATGAATCTTCCATATTCTGTATGTTAAATCTTTATGTTTTATAAGGACTTAGATGGTAATGCAGAAAATTACTTGTAATCATTAGAATTTTCTGCGACTAGCAGTTTGTCCAATAGTTCAGGTTTTCTGATATTTTCAATTTTAAGAATGTCTTTATAAAGATAGCTGCTAGATAGATTCTATCATATTCAAAAAAAGATAAAAAAACACTCTAATCCAAAATTATTGCCATATTTTCGGAATAGGCAAAAAACCGTTCCATCCGCAACGCTATTGTTTTCCTCTTTTTGTTGAAGAAAACGCTTATTTCTCCACAACAATCGGCACTCCACGGGTGTTCTTCGTCTCACTCATGACAAAGACGCTATGCAGGCTTCCCAAACAACTCATCGCTCCAAGTTTGTGCTGCATAAACTGCTGGTATGCGTGCATGTCTTGAGCGTAAACTTTTATCAAGAAATCGTAATCTCCACTGGTGTTGAAACATTCTGTGATCTCTTCAATGTCCTGAACAGCATCTATAAATTGTTGTATCATCTCTTCAGAATGCTGCTTCAGACGGATATTGCACAATACCATAATCCCGTTGCCGACTTTTTTCGCGTCTACTACCGCCATATACCTTGTGATATATCCTTCTCGTTCCAATCGCTTTTGTCGTTCGAAAGTGGGAGAGGGTGATAGATGCACTTTTGCCGCAAGTTCTTTTATTGTCAGCTGCGAATTTTTTTGTAGTTCACGCAGAATACGAATGTCTGTCTCGTCTAATTTATAGCTGTTTTCCATTTTATTAAAACTGAATTTTGCCGAATAATATTCTTGTAATTGGTGATAATTACCGCAAATTAAGCATATTTTGCCGAACTTTCCAAAATATTTTTACGATTAAAACAGACGGCATATCTTTGCATTGCAATTGCGAAAAAAACAGTTTGGTTGATTTATTAATTGAATTTAATCGTATCGGATATATGGCGTTAAAAACTAATGTGTTAGGGTATCCACGTGTGGGTGCCAACCGCGAATTGAAAAAAGTAGAAGAGGCATATTGGGCTGGTAAGTCCACTAAAGAGGAATTGTTGAAGACAGCTGCGGAACTACGTAAGGGTAATTGGCTTCTACAAAAGGAGGCTGGCATAGATTTGATTCCAAGCAACGACTTCTCGTTTTATGATCAGACACTTGATTTGTCTCTTTGTGTAGGTGCGATTCCTGAGCGTTACAATGCGTTGAAAAGTGACAGACTTGATCTTTATTTTGCTATGGCTCACGGATTCCAGAAGAATGGAATTGACGTTACTGCCATGGAGATGACTAAGTGGTTTGACACAAACTATCATTATATTGTCCCTGAGTTTACTAAGGATCAGAAGTTCACTCTTGTATACAATAAGGCAGCCGAGGAGTTTAAGGAGGCTCTTGATCTTGGCATCAAGACAAAACCTGTGTTGATCGGACCTATCACCTATCTGCTTCTTGGAAAAGAGAAGGAGAAGGGTTTCAATCGCGTCGACTTGATTGATAGACTTTTGCCTGTGTATCTGGAGATTTTGAGACAGCTTGAAAGCCTTGGTGCGGAGTATGTCCAGATCGACGAGCCTATTCTTAGCACAGACATCAGCGAGGAGATAAAGAATCTTTATCGAAGAGTGTATGCGGAGATTACCAAAGCCACAAAGTTGAAGATTATCCTTGCCACATATTTCGATAGCCTTGCCGATAATACAGATCTTGCCACTGATCTTAATGTCGACGTGTTGCATATAGATCTTGTGCGAGCTCCTCAACAGTGGAAGGATGTTGTCGCACGTTTGAAGGGCAACACAGTGTTGAGCTTAGGAGTCGTTGATGGAAGAAACATCTGGAAAAATGATTTCGCACAGTCGCTTGAGATCATTGAGAATGTAAGAAAACAGTTGGGGGAAAATCGTGTGATCATCTCTACAAGCTGTTCGTTGCTTCATTCTCCATTCGATTTGGATAATGAGAAGAATGAAAAATCTTTGCCTGCTGAGGTGAAACGATGGATGGCATTCGCTCGCCAGAAAGTGAATGAAGTGGTGACGTTGGCTGATCTTGCTGACATTTTCCCATCTGAAAAAGCAAAGTTGGCTTTGAAAAACAATATCGCCGACATAGAAAACCGTCGTTCTTCAGTTTTGACGAATAATGAGGATGTGAAGAAAAGAATCGCTGGCATAACTCCTGCGTTTTCTCAAAGAAAAAGTCCGTTTGCGACGCGAATCAAAGAGCAGCGCAGGGTGTTGAACCTTCCTCTTTTCCCAACTACAACTATCGGATCATTCCCTCAGACTGTGGAGGTCCGCTCATGGCGTAGCAAATTCAAGAAAGGAGAGATCACAAGAGCTGAGTACGACAGATTGCTTAAGGGAGAGATAGAGAAAACAATTCGCAAGCAGGAGGAGATCGGATTAGACGTCTTGGTTCACGGTGAGGCTGAGCGTAATGATATGGTGGAGTATTTCGGTGAGCAGTTGAGTGGATTCGCCTTCACACAGAACGGATGGGTACAGAGTTATGGAAGCCGTTGTGTGAAACCGCCAGTTATCTATGGAGATGTCTATCGCCCTAATGCAATGACAATTGATTGGATAACATACGCCCAGAGTTTGACAGACAAACCAGTAAAGGGAATGCTTACAGGACCAGTCACTATATTGCAGTGGAGTTTTGTCCGTAACGACCAGCCAAGAGCAGTCACAATGAAGCAGATCGCGCTTGCTATCCGCGACGAAGTTGTCGATCTAGAGAAGGCAGGTATAAAGGTGATCCAGATAGATGAGCCTGCAGTACGTGAGGGCTTGCCACTAAGAAAAAGTGACCGCAAGGCATATCTCGACAATGCAGTGGAGTCGTTCCGTATCTCAGCTTCAGGAGTGAAAGATGAGACACAGATACACACACACATGTGCTACTGTGAGTTCAACGATATAATAGAACACATCGCTTTGATGGACGCAGACGTGATAACGATAGAGTGTGCACGAAGCCAGATGGAATTGCTTGAATCATTTGTAAAGTTTAAATATCCTAACGAAATCGGTCCAGGTGTTTACGACATCCATTCTCCACGAGTTCCGTCTGTAGATGAGATGGTGGCATTGATGCGTAAAGCAGCGCAAGTGATCGCACCGTCGCAACTATGGGTAAATCCAGATTGTGGACTTAAAACGCGTGGATGGGCTGAGACTGAAGCCTCGTTGAGAAACATGGTGGAAGCAGCAAAAGTATTACGCCGATAGTAATTTGATTTATGTAGTTATTGTAAGTTAGAAACTGTAGGGCTGTCATTTTATGATGGTTCTACAGTTTTTTTGTTGTGGAATTTCGGTTTTGCTGAACAGAAAAAACTAATGACAAACTGACAATTTTATATTGCCTGTGTTTTAGTCGAGGATTGTTAAGGGCGGAACGCCCTAACTCGCACTTTTCCGCGAGTCCGTAAGGACGAGCGGTAAAAAAACTTTGTCATTTCATGCCAGATTATGGTCCTTATTGCAAAATAAACTAGTAAAAGCACATCAAAATAAACTAATGAAATCACATGAACAGTTATTCTTGCATACTGCATATTTCCCAAAAACATCAAGGACGATTGCGAAATGGATAATCAAAAAAAAAGCATCCCGAATACGGATGCTTTTGTGAATTTATTTGGATTTGAATACAAACTTTATTTATTCCTCATCACCACCATCTTCATCTGGCCTAAATTCAAACACCAACTCTGATGTTGGAATGTTACATTCTGCGAACATTCCATTTAAAATGTTGATTTTTGAAGATGTGCTGTTGTCTGTCCAAACATACATATTAGGTCCAATTTTTTTTCTCGTGGATTCAGGAAGTGTATTGAACCCACTTTTTTCATTTGCACAAAGCCATTCTATAGTCGAACGTTTTTCTAATAAGATATGCCCACACACTTGTACCAGCATCTCTTTCCAGTTATTTACACTATACCTTACTCCATGAAAAATATATGCTTGAATTTTCTTTCCTGTAAATTCAAAATCCTCATCATCAAGAGATGCTGACTCAACTTCTTGTTTTACTGGTTCAAAGGTTGTTGATGGCATAGGCCAAAGGTTCATAAATACATTAAGCAGATCTTGCTGACGTTCTTTCAGTTCCTTTTCCGTCCATTGATCACAACTCTTTACATAGTTATTTAGGCGAAAGGAACTGTCTTTGAATCCTTTATCCATGTCTCTTTTTTCAGCAAACGTAAGATTACTATACTGAGAATTATATCCAGTCAATGTAATGTTAGCTATTGTATGCAGATACTGGCGGTGAACTCGTTCCCAATCTTCACCTAATGACTTTTTCCATTTATCTGATAATGTTTGAGGCATGATGTGTTCTATTGTGATTTCCTTTTCACTCAATTCTTTCACAACATCATGACGCTCGTTATTATCACGATTTTCCATACGTTCAATAATGAACACACGTAGGTTTGTTGGCATCTTATATACCTGTCGTGAAACGAAATCTCCAATCACCTCTTCATCACATGGAAATACAGAAGATCGTCCTTTCTTAAGAAGGACATACGTTAATACAGAAACATATGTTGGTACATTATCGTTTCCTGCTTTATTGATGTGATTTAATATATCTCGATGTAATGTGGCAAATACTTTATTAAGAGCATTTGAAGGGAGGTTGCAAATAATTCTGCGAGCCCAATATGCTTCAACTAGATCAATAACCTTGTATATTTCATCTTCTGGCATATTTGATTTTTTAGTATAATCAAAGAATGCCATAAAGAAAGGATATGCAATAGTAGAATCTAATGTACGAAGCTGATTCAACTTTCGGTTTAGTTTTTCAGAACCTACCTTTGCATTATCTACCTGATTATATATACGAGCGTAGTGATGCATATCTTCAAGTAATTCTGCTCTGCTTAAACCTACGCTTTCTGCATACTCCTTAAAAATGAAATATATTTTATCAATACGACCAATCTTTCCTTGCTTCATAGTCAAGTAATCACGAACAAATGAAGATGGATCATACTTAGTATTTTCTTCTATTGGATTCCAGAATCTGGTGTATAAGTCATCTTGTTCTGATGGAGACAAAGACATCAACAGATAGTTGCGAATCTTATCAGCTTCACTAAGATCAAGTCCTGTTGAGTTCAAACTTTCAAATATCAATTGAGGATCATCATCTTCATCCAAACGAATATTAATTACCTCAAGTTTCTTGATACTCTCAAATAATTCGTCAATGTTAAGTTCGCACTTTGTAATCTTATCATAGAAGAAATCATAGTTGCGAGTTACATTTGATTCCTTAATATATTGATCTTTGGGTTTATATAATAAGGCATCAAATGCCTGCATATCCTTCTTTATCGGTTTCAATTTAACCTTACGTTCATCTTCCTGATATTCATCTACCAAATAACGCTTAAATATCTTTTCAACAAGTTTTGAGTCATCCGCTTCAATAATGCCTTCCTTCATTGCATTAACCATTGCAATAAGGATTAGTGACACGGTAGTTATTCGTTGTTGTCCATCAATGATATAACGATCTTCTGTGCCAGACTGAATACTTGATACTATACTGCCAAAGAAATGGCTTTTACGATCACTATTATGGAGCTTAATCAGGTCTTGAAACAATTGCTCGCAGTTTTCCTCTTTCCAGTCATAGTTACGCTGATATAGAGGAATAATGAATCTTTTATCCGATCCATCAAAATATTTTATAAGTGGTTGTGCTTCTCCTTTCATAAGCTATGATAGTATTAACGTCAATTCGACGAATTTACAGATTGATTATTTTGTTTAAAGTGTTGTCTCTAGAGAAAATAAAAACAACAACGCCATAATTACAGAGCCCAAAATTATCGATTTTTTTTGTTTGACTGACGGTATCTATAAACTTTTTGACAAGTCGATTAGAAGCATTGGATCGAAGCTTATACAAAAATCCATTATCTTTGCATAAGAATAATCATTTATTGTCATGGATTACGAAGAAAGAATAGAGAAGGCGGTAGCACTTTTCAATAGTGGCTTCAATTGTTCGCAGTCGGTGGTGGCGGCGTTTGCCGACATGTATGGTTTCACGGAAGAGCAGGCGTTGAGGATGTCGGCGTCGTTTGGCGCTGGAATAGGCAGAATGAGGGAGACGTGTGGAGCCGCGAGCGGAATGTTCCTCCTCGCTGGATTGGAGTGTGGACAGACAGAGCCGGAAGATGCTGCGTCAAAGTCGTTTAATTATAAGGTGGTGCAGGAGCTGGCTGCAAAGTTTAAGGAGCAGAACGGATCGATCAGGTGTGCTGACCTGTTAGGGCAGTTGAAAGAAAAGAAGACGACGCATGTGCCAGAAGCTCGCACTGCTGAATACTACGCCAAACGTCCATGTCCACGTATGGTGGAGTGTGCCGCAAGAATTTGGGTCGAGAAACTGAAGGAGTTGAGGGGGGAGTAGACGTCGGCAGAGGAAGAGAGATATAGTTGTTACAAAAATATTAAAATATAGTATATAGTATATAGCGAATAGTTGGCGAGCCATTGAAAACATTATTTTTGCCGAAAACCAATCAACAAAAAGCAAAAATATGAAAAAAAGTTTTAAGACTATTTTATTGATAATTTCGGTTATCAGTATGTCTATTTTAGCATCCTCATGTGATAAGGATGATGACGATGAAGTAAAGGACTTATATGCATCAATGAGTAAGTCTATGCAAGATTCCATTGGTATCAGTGAGTGTAGGACAGCATCAATGACTCCTATAGAGAGACCACAGGACACAGTGATTGACAATAGATATGGTTTTGAAATGTGGTATGCATCAACAAACGTTCAGGAAGACATCAATCAGATAACCAATGATTATGCGGCACAGGCAAAAAATGTGAGTACGAATACTGGGATGCGTCTGTATTGGTTGAATATTGGAGGAATGAGTTCATCTAAGACAGTTTTAGATGGTCCAAGGACAGTAGGAAAAGATAAGGCGTTCTTTTTTGTAAAGATAATCAGAGTTGGCTTGTCAAGGCATATAACATAAACGACAAGTACATACGTGTTATCGTATGCTTATATGCAAAGAAAGGAAATTTTTTTGATGAACGTTATGATGATGGACATTTGCTAGATCCAAAGTAAATAAGGAAAGCAGTAGAGGCAGTGCTTCTGCTGCTTTTTTATTTGATTCTTGTTTGCTAATGAAAAAAATTCATACTTTTGTCTTGTTAGTTAACTTTTGCAGTTGATGTGAGGGACGTTTTTTTAAACGGACAGTAAAATTTTATTATGGCAAGACCAATACGTAACACACCTATTATTACAGGTAAAGATGCAACAGCTTTTATTCAAGCAGCGTCTACAATTCCATCAGAGACAATCCGTAGGACAGAGCGTATACGTTTAGAAAATAGTGTGAACAGATTTAAGACAATGTTGGCTAAACTGCCCAAATAATCTATGGAACAGAAATCTGGAATCATTCGACTGACTTCGGAACATAATATTCTGCCATCGCTATGTATTTTGATTTGATGAATGTGGTATGAACTATAATAAGGAAAGGGCATGTCGTAATGACATGCCCTCCCTGGTTAACATTATGGCATTATGACTTTTTATGTCAGCTTAGTAGTTTCTCGAATTTGATGTTAACTCTTGTGTAGTGAGGTGTAAAATCTTTCACTTCGCTGAAACCATACTTGTTGTAGAGACCCATTGCCGCTTTCAACTTGGTGTTGGTTTCTAGGATTAATTTACTGATGTTGTTGTTTTTTGCGTAGTTGAATATCGCGTCAAACAATTGTTTGGCTACACCTTTGCCTTGTGCCGACGGATCCACTGCCAGTTTGGAGATTTCATATTCCGTCTCACCATGCTTCAGAAGAGCGACGCATCCAAGAACATTTCCGCTTTCAGTCGCAAAAAACAGATGCCCTCCTTTATCGAGAATCTCTTTTTTAGGATTGGTTAGAAGTTCCACTTCAAATGGCTCGATTGTGTTTTCGTCAAAGAAGCGAACAATCCAACCACGGTTGAGAGCTTCAAAATATTTCGTGTATTGGGGTTTCCAAGTTTCAATCTGTGCCATATCAATTAATTTTTAAGTCATGAAACAGAAAATGACGCCCGATTTTAATTCAATTCCTTTGTGCAAAGAGACGCTTGGAAAACCCACAAATATTTTGTGTCATGTCATGACACATTCCATAGTGCCCACAACCGATTCCTTAAAAAAGATAGACGCATTTTCTGTTATAATTTAAGAACTGTTTTAATTTTATGCTCAAAATACTATACGATTGAATTCATTGCATAAAGCAAATGGAGAAGGGAGTTAGGGCCCCAAATTTATCAAACAAGGCCCTTAACAATCCTCCTTTTAGTGTGACAATATTAAATCTGATCCAAAGCCTGCTTCAAGTCATCAAGAATATCGTCGATGTGCTCTGTTCCGATACTCAATCTGACTGTAGAAGGTGTGATGTGCTGCTGAGCCAACTCTTCTGGTGACAACTGTGAGTGAGTTGTTGTGTATGGATGGATCACAAGGCTCTTCACGTCTGCAACGTTTGCAAGAAGAGAGAAGATCTTCAATGAGTCGATAAACTTCCATGCCTCGTTTTGTCCGCCCTTGATCTCGAATGTGAAGATAGATGCTCCTCCGTTAGGGAAATACTTCTTGTAAAGAGCATTGTCTCTGTGGCTTGAAAGAGCTGGATGGTTGACTTTAGATACTTTTGGATGGTTGTTAAGGAAGTCTACAACCTTCAATGTGTTCTCAACGTGACGCTCTACTCTCAATGATAGAGTCTCAAGACCCTGAAGAAGGATGAACGCGTTGAATGGAGAAAGTGTAGCTCCTGTGTCACGAAGGATCACCGCACGGATACGTGTCACGAATGCTGCGGCTCCAGCAACGTCTGCGAATACAGCTCCATGGTATGATGGATCTGGTTTTGCTAGAGTAGGGAACTTGTCTGCGTTTGCCTTCCAGTTGAATGTTCCACCGTCTACAATAACTCCTCCAAGAGATGTTCCGTGTCCACCGATAAACTTAGTCGCTGAGTGAACAACGATATCTGCACCGTGCTCGATTGGACGGATTAGGAATGGAGTTCCGAATGTGTTGTCGACGATCAATGGAATGTTATGCTTGTGTGCGATAGCCGCTACCTTGTCGATGTCAAGCACATCACTGTTAGGATTACCAAGTGTCTCAGCGTATAGGGCTTTTGTGTTTGGCTTGATTGCCTTCTCAATTGCATCGAAATCTGAGAAGTCTACGATTGTATTGCTGATTCCCTGAGTTGAAAGTGTATGTGTGATAAGGTTGTAAGATCCACCGTAAAGGTTGTCTGCTGCAACTAGGTGATCACCGTTCTGAAGAATGTTCTGTAATGCGTATGTGATCGACGCTGCTCCTGATGCTACTGCAAGTCCTGCAACTCCACCTTCAAGTGCTGCTACTCTTTCTTCGAAAACACTCTGAGTAGTGTTAGTCAAACGACCGTATATATTACCTGCGTCACGAAGACCGAAACGATCGGCAGCGTGCTGTGCATTGTTGAATACGTAAGAAGCAGTCTGGTAAATAGGTACTGCGCGTGAACCTGTTGCTGGATCTGGATTCTCCTGTCCTACATGAAGTTGTAGTGTCTCGAAATGAAGTTTTTTCTGTGCCATAATCTTTATCTTTTTTTAGTTAAACCAATTTGTTATTTCTTCTTGTCTTTTGACATTGCAAAGGTATGGCGACTTGATATATTGACTATGAAGATTTGAAAAATTAGAATATGATTTTAGAAATAGGTTAAATCTATGGAAGTATATTCTATAAAATGAACTTTTTTGTACGGTTTGAAGAATGGGGTTGAGACGCCATAATGTGACGTCTCAACAGATATTATGACAGTTCGATCTTATTTTTGCAGAAAGAACTTGATTTCTTATCTAGCGCGTCAATTCTTGTTCTTTCTTCTGATATATTGGTTGATGGCGTACAAAGGAATGTTTGTCATCCAATCTTGTTCTTGGAATCCTTTCATGGAAAATCTAAGACCTTTAAATTCTGGATGTTCTTTAATAAATTGATGTAGTGATTTTGCTCTGACATTTTCTTCGGCTTTCACTTCAATTGGGACTATTCCCCCATCCATTTGTATTATAAAATCCAATTCTCCATCAGATTGTTCTTTACTCCAATAGTATGGTGTGTAACCTTCAGACACTAATTGTTGCATCACAAAGATTTCGGTAAAAGCACCTTTGTATTCTACAAATGCGTTATTGCTTAATAATACGTCTTCAGGAGCCGTTTCGTTCATACATCCGAATAATCCGCAATCCAAAAGAAATAACTTGAATGCTGAAAGATCTTCATAGAATTTCAAGGGCTGACGGAATTCTCTGATTCTGTTGACTTTGTATACAATTCCACAATCTATCAACCATTGTATGGCTAATTCATACTCTGCTGCCCTAGCACCTTTCTTTATGACGTTAAAGATAAACTTTTTGTTTTCTTTAGCCAATTGTGATGGAATTGAGTCAAATGTTTGCCTTATCTTGATAGCTACGTTGTTGCCGCTATGTTTGGAAAAATCGTTTCTGTATGTGGCAAGAATATTTTTCTGTTTTTGTCGAACTTTACTCAAATCTTTATTATTTATATATGATTGCACTACTTCTGGCATTCCTCCTAAAAAATAATAGAGTCGTAGAATCTCGACTAATTTATCATGAAAAGTAGCAATACTGTCCCATCTCTGGCTTTTTAATAAATCACCAAGAGTTGGATTGATTTCATTGATGAATTCGGAAAAATTCATCGGATACATATATAGTAAATCTACTTTCCCAACAGGGAAAGACGTCCCGTCTTGTAGTGCAATTCCTAAAAAAGAACCTGCCACCATTATGTGGTATTCACGAGCCTTTTCACAAAAATATTTTAAGGCATGTATTCCTCTTGGTACTTCTTGTATTTCGTCTAAAATAATAAGCGTTTTTTCAGGTTCGGGCTTGATTCCACTTATGACTTGTATTTCAAAAAGGATGCGTTCCATATCATAATCCTTTTCAAATACATTTTGCATTAAAGGTTCGTCGTCACAGTTGATATAAATAGTATGTTTGTATTCCTGTGCTCCAAATTCTTTCATCATCCATGTTTTGCCAACCTGTCGAGCTCCTTGAATTATCAAAGGCTTTCTATCTTCATTGTTTTTCCAATGTAATAAATCGTTATATATCTCTCGTTTCATAAATTATTGAATTTTAGGCAAAATTACACTTTTTTGGAGATAAAAACACAATAACACTACACTTTTTTGGAGATAAATTCATGCAGATATTACACTTTTTTGGAGATAGAAATGCAGTTACTCGACACTTTTTTGGAGATTGGCCTTTAATCTTTCCCCTTCACCACACTTACACCAAGCGTAATGACTGCTAATATATATGGGTAGACGAGATGGCTTATGATCTCGGTCGGCGCGATAGCCGCAAGCCCGGAGGCGATGAGGAGTTGCGCTCCATACGGAATGATCGATTGTGCGATGCAGCTCCATGTATCGAGCAGACTTGCCACTCGACGAGGGGGAATGTTGAATCGCTCGGCAATCTCTTTCGCCAGACTGCTTACAGTAAGGATTGCGATTGTGTTGTTGGCAGTACAGAAATCGGCTGCTGTCACGAGTGCTCCGATGCTCAATTCCGCACCACGACGTTTGGTGACTTTGCTCTTTATGGCATTCATCAGAATGTCTATACCTCCGTTGATGCGGATCAGTTCCATCAGTCCGCCTGCAAGCAATGTCACAATAATCAGTTCACTCATTCCTTTCACACCACCGTCGATAGATTGCAGGATAGAGGTGAATGCTGCACCGTCTAGGCAAAGGGCAAGGATAGTGCAAAGGATGATTCCTATTGTCAGCACGATAATGACATTGATTCCGCAAATGGCGGTCACCAACACTACTATGTATGGCAGAACACGTATGAAATCAGGGGCTTCAACTGTGTGGTTGGCATTCGAACCGAATCCTATCACCACGTATACCATCATCGCAATCAATGCGGCGGGAAGGACAATCCTTATATTGGCCTTGAATTTCTCATGCATGGCAATCCCTTGTGTGCGAGTGGCGACGATGGTTGTGTCGCTGATGAAGGAAAGATTATCTCCGAAGAATGCTCCGCCGACGATGCAGGCAGTGTAGAGTGCCACACTGTTTCCTGTCTGTGCTGCAAGTCCAGCTGCCAGAGGCACCAATGCTGCGATCGAACCTACTGATGTTCCGATACTCATCGACACCAGACATGTTGCGAGGAACAGACCAGGAAGCAAAAGTGCAGTGGGGAGAAAATGAAGACACATGTTGACAGTAGCGTCGACTGCACCTATACTTTTGGCAAGGGAAGCGAAACCACCGGCAAGAATGAATATCAACACCATATACATGATATTCTCGTTGCCGGCCCCACGTCCGAATGCCATCACACGGTTGTTGAAAGTGTCGTTGCGGAAAATAAAGAGGGCGTAAAGACATGTCACCACGAATGCCACGATAATTGGGATGGCGTAGAAATCATGCAGCGCGATACTGCCTCCGACATAACATATAAAAAAGAGGAGTAGGGGAGAAAGAGCCAAAGCAGCCCCCTTGCCCCCTGAAGGGGGAAGTTGTAGCCCCCCAGCCCCCTGAAGGGGGAGTTGTGATCTATTATTATTTTTTGTTTCTTCCATTTTGTAGGATATTATTTGTGCAAAATTATAAAAATTTATTTGAAGAGATTTGTCTTTATTGATTGGAGGACAAAATCTGTGTTTGCAATAACATCCTCATTTCTAAATCTTATGACTTTATAACCATGTCCTTCAAGGAAAGCGGTACGGACTGAATCATCATATTGTTGGTCTGGTGAATCATGATACCCACCGTCGACCTCAACAATAAGAGATTTACTTAAGCAAATGAAATCGACAATATATTTGCCGATAATATGCTGACGACGGAATTTGTATCCGTCCATTTTTTTATCACGAAGCATCTCCCATAAATAAGATTCTGCTTCTGTTGGATTATTGCGATTATGTCTTGCTCGCAATTTCAATTCTTCGTAATATACAGGATCTGCACTATTCATATCGCAAATTTATAAAATATATTTTAGGTTACAATTTCCCCCTTTAGGGGGTTAGGGGGCCGCATTTCCCCCTTTAGGGGGTTAGGGGGCTTGGGCTTATCGCAAACGCACATGGCATCCTTCCGTCGACGATGCGGTATTCCTTCACGTCGACGTGATGATCAACGAAAAACTCCTTGTACGACGCTAAACTGAATTGGCGTTTGAAATCCACGCCAAACATAGAAAGCAGTTTGGCTGCCACCATTGAATTCTTGCTTTCCTTATTAATATAAGTAGGAATAATCAGTTTGCCACCAGGTTTGCATACCCGTTTCATTTCAGCGAGAGCTTTGCCCGGGTCTTCCAACAAATGGATCACATTGGCTGCCACAACCACGTCGAATTTGTTGTCGTCGAATGGAATTTCCAGAATACTTGCTTTTTGAATCCTGACATTATTGTATCCGCTGACCTTCTTCTGAGTCTGTCTCAGCATCCCATCGGAATAGTCAGTAGCTACGATCTCTTTGCATATCTGAGCCATTGGCAGAGTGAGCAGACCAGTGCCGCAAGCGCATTCAAGCACCACGTCGTCTTTATTGACATACTTTTTTATTTCCTCCGCAATGCCCTTGAAGCACTTGCCGTTGTAGACTGTTTCAAAAAAGTCGTAAAGAGGAGAAAGAACATCCCAAATCATAATCCAAAATTTTGATTACCCTTTTTGTTTTTGATTACGATGCAAAAGTATGGAATAGGAAATGCAACTTGGTTGCGAGAGGGAAATTAGAATTTTCTAATTTGATATTATAGTCTTCTAACTTATTATTTTTCAATATAAAAGGCATATCAAATAACTTTGCAGCATAATTAAAACAGGTATTATGAATTTACTGAAATCTTTATGTTGCATACTGACATTTAATTGTTTTGTTGTATATGCCACACATTCATATCCGAAGCAAGACACATTGTATCTATCTTTTGATGATGCAGAAAAGATATTGAGTGATAAGAATGTCAATATAAATCAGCAAAATGTTGAAATGAAAATGTCGGAGGCTGAACTACGTCAGGAAAAATTGTTTGAAAATCCAGAGATCAGTATCCAGCATAACATCAATAATCCTGTCACTGGACGTTATTTTGAATGTGGGAAAGAGGGACAGAGCGATATTCAAATATCTCAAAGAATATACATTGGTGGACAACGCTCAAACAGAATCAAAATTGCAGAAGCTAATGTGCGTCTTTCAAAATCGACATTGGCTGACACAAAAAGATTATTGCGTAGAGATCTTTATTCCACAATGGCGGACATTTTTTATTGTAAGCAGAAAATTTCAATCATGCAAAAGGAAACAGATGTGATTGATAAGATTCTGTTGTCTTATGACTCTCAATATAATAAAGGGAATATCTCGGCGGTGGAGGTCGTGAGACTTAAAAGTCAAATGGTTCAACTGCAAAAGGAGGTTAGAGGTCTTGAGATAGACATGATGTCAAAGACAAATGAGTTGCGGACAATGCTTAGATTTGATGTGAATACACATATCGTCCCACAAATCAATGAAAAAGAAATCCTTGGGCAAATAAAAAATCTTACAAAAGATGAAATCATAGAGGGTATTGAACGTCGTCCAGACTTGGAGATGGCTAAACAAAAGGTTGAGATGGCAGAGCACAATGTAAAACTGCAGAAAGCCAATGGGTTGCCAGAATTGTCTGTAAATGGAGAGTGGGATAAGAACGGAAACATCGGGCATAACTATTTTGGTGCAGGAGTCACTTTTACGATCCCGATATTCAACCGTAATCAGGGGACAGTGAAAGCAGCGCAACACAATCTTGAAGCTCAAATGTTGGAAAAGGAACATCTACATGACGTGATAGCTATCGAAAAAGATCAAAATTGGAATAGACTGTTGAAACTTCAAGAGATGGTTGATGAAACGAGCAAGGTGGCGGAGGAGATGTCGCAACAGATCATATTGAATGTACAACGTCAATATATGAATCATAATATTTCATTGATTGAACTGATTGATATCCTTGATACTTACAAAGAGGTTCAGTTCACACACACCGAGAATAAACTTGAATTAATCAAAGCATTTGTTTCACTTGATATACAAAACAACTAAAAATGAAAAACTTATATATTGCAACTGCACTTTTAGTTCTGTCTTCATGCTCAGGAGAGTCAAAAGAAGATGTTAAAGAGACGGAAAGTCGTGTTGATCTTGTGACAACCGAGGTCATTGCTGGAGAAATGCGTGGGAAATTGGTTCTGAATGGAGATATCGCTTGTGATGAACGCAAACTTGCAAAGATATTTGTGCCATGCACCGGTAAAATCCAAAACATTCAGGTGGAGATTGGAGACCCAGTTGTGAAAGAACAGACGTTAGCGACGGTGTTCAGCACAGATGCGGCAGAACATGTGAAGCAGATAAGTGAGACTAATGCACAAATCCGTATGGCGGAAAGAAATCTCAACCAATTGGAGGAGATGTATGCAGACAAAATGGCAACAGCCAAGGACGTCCAGGAAGCAAGAGAGGGGCTGACAATTTTGCGAGCCGAGATGGCAAGATTAGAAAATGTGGCGAAAGTAAACGGATATAGTAAAATGTCAACGGCCTCTCTCGTTTCTCCAATCAATGGTTTTGTTGTCGGCAAATCTGTCTTTAACGACTCATATATAGATGCGACCAACAATGATGCTCCTGCTTTTGAGATAGCAGACCTCAGTACGGTATGGGTGATAGCGGATGTCTACGAAAGCGACATCTGGAAAGTCAAATCGGGAGATAGTGTGACTGTGGAAGTAGTGGCATATCCTAATGTGAAATTTCACGGAGTCATCAATAAAGTCTACAATATCCTTGACAATGTGAGCAAAACAATGAAAGTAAGGGTTTGCTTAGACAACAAACAAGGCTTGCTCAAGCCGGGTATGTTTGCCACAGTCCATATTTCCATCTCCGATGATATCCGTCCGATGCTACAAGTGCCGACGAAAAGCATAATCTTTGAAAACGGCCATGACTATGTTGTGGTATGCGACGACGAAAAGCATCTGCGTCGACAGCTGATAAAAATAGAAGGATATGGCGATATGTGTGCATTTGTATCGTCTGGCCTCAGCAAAGGTGAAATGGTAGTAAGTGAAAACGCATTGTTGGAGTTTGAAGCATTAAGATAATGAATAAACTGATCGATTTTATTATTTCCTTTTCTCTCAACAGGAAATATCTGATACTCTGTATCACTTTGCTAATGATAATCACAGGAGTGTTCTGCTTTAAGCATACTCCAGTGGATGCGTTCCCCGACGTCACTAACACAAAAGTCACTGTTATAACACAATGGTCGGGAAGAAGTGCGGAGGAGATTGAGAAATTCGTGACCATCCCGATTGAGATAGCAATGAACGCTACTCAGAAGAAGACGGATATCCGCAGCGTGACATTGTTTGGCTTGTCAGTGGTGACGATAATGTTTGAAGATGATGTCGACGACGAGTTTGCTCGACAACAGGTGTATAACCTGCTTAAAGATGCTGATTTGCCTAATGATGTCGAACCGGAAGTCCAGCCTTTGCAAGGGCCTACGGGCGAGGTGTTCAGATATACATTAAGCAGCGAAACTCATTCTGTCCGTGAACTTAAGACTATTCAGGACTGGGTTGTAGAAAGGAATATCCGCGCAGTGTCGGGAGTGGCTGATGTCGTCAGTTTTGGTGGAGAGGTAAAGACATTTGAAGTGAGTGTCAATCCTAATAAACTTGCCACATACGGAATAAGTTCACTTGAACTCTTTGAAGCGATATCAAAAAGCAATACCAACGTTGGTGGCGACGTCATTGAGAAATGTCAACAATCATACGTCGTCAGAGGAATTGGGTTGATCAACAACATAGAGGAGATAGGCAATATTGTCGTGAAGAATATCGGTGGCACGCCAATCCTCGTGAAAAACTTAGCCAAAGTGAATGAATCGTGCCAGCCACGACTCGGACAAGTAGGACGTGGAGAAGAGGACGATGTGGTGGAAGGAATTGTTGTGATGCGAAAAGGCGAAAATGCACAGGAAGTCATCACCGCTCTTAAAGAAAAGATCAGCTATATCCAGAAGGAACTCCTTCCTGACGGTGTTGAAATAAAACCATTCTACGACCGTGAAGACCTGGTGGATCTTGCCGTCGGGACTGTTTTCCACAATGTGTTGGAAGGGATTTTTCTCGTCACACTCATTGTATTCCTATTTATGAAGGATTGGAGAACGACATTCATTGTGGCCATTGTTATACCCCTTGCTCTACTTTTCGCATTCATCTGTCTGCATTTGAAAGGAATGAGTGCCAACCTATTATCTATGGGATCGATCGATTTCGGAATCATAATAGACGGTGCTGTGGTGATGGTGGAGGCACTCTTCGTCGCACTGGATGAAAAAGCAAGGGCAATAGGAATGGAGGCTTTTGGCAAACTTAGCAAGGGAGGAGTCATCCGTACTACAGCAAGGACAAAAGCCAAGTCGGTGTTTTTCTCCAAACTTATCATAATCACAGCTCTGATTCCGATTTTCTCGTTCCAGAAAGTGGAGGGCAAAATGTTTTCTCCACTTGCTTTCACACTTGGATTCGCACTACTTGGGGCTCTGCTTTTCACACTTACGCTTGTGCCTGTCCTCTCCCGAATGCTACTTGGTAAGAATGTGAAGGAGAAACGCAATCGTTTCCTTGAACTTGTATACGATATCACAGACAAAACGTTTGCATGGTGCCATAGGAATGCCTGCAAGGTAATCGTTGGGGCGACGGTGGTGATGATAGCCGGGCTATCTGCTTTCGCCCTGTTGGGAACTGAATTCCTTCCCGAAATGAACGAGGGAAGCATCTATATCAGAGCTACAATGCCACAAAGTATCTCACTTGCCGAAAGCACGAAAATGGCCAAACAGCTAAGATCAGAAGTCGGAGAGTTTGCGGAAGTGAAGGAGGTTATCACCCAGACTGGCCGCCCGAACGATGGCACCGACGCTACCGGATTCTATAATATCGAGTTGTTCGTCAAGATTCATCCAGAAAACGAGTGGAAATCTGGAATGACAAAGGAGGAGCTTATGGAGAAGATGAATCAGAAATTGAGCCAACATAAAGGCATAGATTTCAATTTCTCACAACCGATCAGTGATAATGTTGAAGAGGCTGTGAGCGGAGTGAAAGGAGCAATCGTCGCTAAGATTTATGGAAAAGATCTGTATGAATCAGAACGTATAGCGGAGAAGGTGGCAAAGACAATGCAGCCTATCCCTGGAATTGCCGACCTTGGTGTGTTGCGTAATATTGGTCAACCAGAGATTCAGATTAACTTGGACGAAAGTCGATTGGCTCGTTATGGCGTAAGCAAAGATGATGTGCAGTCTACTATCGAGATGGCTATTGGTGGCAAAGTTGCGTCGCAAGTATATGAAGAAGAGCGAAAATTTGATCTTGTTGTCCGTTACGACAAACCTTTTCGTAAAGACGAGAATGAAATTGCAAAGATCAAAGTAGAGAATTGTGAAGGAGCAATGATTCCTATTGGTGAACTGGCAGACATCCGTCTAATCACCGGTCCGCTGATTATCTATCGTGATGGACAAGAACGCTACTGTGCGGTGAAGTTCTCCGTGCGCGACAGAGATATGGGAAGTGCGGTGGCGGAGTCGCAGAAGAAAGTGAGTATGAATGTGCCACTGTCCGAAGGATACAGGATAGAATGGAAAGGTGATTTTGAGAATCAACAACGAGCATCATCGCGTCTGGCACAAGTGGTGCCAATCAGTATTCTGATTATATTCGCCATTTTATACATACTGTTCGGGAACGCCAGAGACGCCTCACTTGTGTTGCTCAATGTCCCATTCGCCGCTGTCGGAGGAATCCTGATCTTACTCATTACAGGCTTCAATTTCTCCATTTCCGCAGGAATCGGATTCATCTGTCTGTTTGGTATCTGCATCCAGAACGGAGTGATAATGATTATGGATATCAAGCATTTCATACGTCATGGCGAGACGTTGCAAGATTCAATCGACATGAGTGTTCATAGCCGCACACGCGCTGTGCTGATGACCGCAATGATGGCAATATTCGGTTTGATTCCAGCAGCCTTAAGTCATGGAATCGGTAGTGAGAGCCAACGGCCATTGGCAATCGTCATCATTGGCGGACTGATATTCGCTACGATTTTCACACTTCTTATATTCCCTCTTTTCGTGGAGAAGATATACAGTTGGAGAATCTACGACAAAACAGGCATATTGCAACGTCGAAAGTTGTAACCATGCAAGATATTTATTTTCTTTGTGTTAGTTAAGTTTATTTAGAAGGGAGTTCCATCAAAACGGAACTTTCTTTACGTGAAAATTCTATGGCAGAAAAGAAGAAAATATTCATTGCTGAAGATGAACTAAACATCTGCGATTTTGTAAAACGTGGATTGGAGGATTATGGATATTCCGTCACCGTAGCTAACAACGGGGATGAGGCTTGGAATATTTTAAGCGAAGAATGTCTTTTTGATCTTGTCATTCTTGACATACGCATGCCAGGAAAGAGCGGATTAGACGTATGCAAACTCATCCGAGCCAACTATTCCTACTCTGTGCCAGTGTTGATGCTGACGGCATTAGGCACTACGGACGACGTTGTGATGGGGCTTCACGCGGGTGCGGATGATTACTTGGTCAAACCATTCAAGTTTGTGGAGCTTCTTGCGCGCATAGAAGCATTGTTGCGACGATCTTCATTCGCAGCTAATAATAATCTGGTCCAATATGCCGACTTGAAATGTGATCCATCGACACATAAAGCATCAAGAGGCAGTCTGGATGTGGAGCTAAGCGTCAGAGAGTACCGTCTGCTTGAATATTTCGTATTGCATCACGACGAAGTGCTCTCGCGCAGCCAATTGTTGCGTGACGTGTGGGATAAAGACTTTGACACCAACACTAATATAGTCGACGTGTATGTCCGCTACATTAGAAACAAGATTGATGATCCATTTCCCGACAAACTAATCCATACTGTTGTCGGAATGGGATATATGATGAAAAAACAATGAATAAAGGTCAACAAGTTTCTTTAATCTATTCTGCAATCACCATTTCACTGGTTGTCGTTGCAGGTGTGATATTCTTTGTGTTGCAGTCGCACTATGCAGAGAAGATCTATTTCCGTTATTTGGAAGAGAAGGCAATAGCCGTAGCCATGGAGCGTTTTGAAAAAGACGAGTTGAGCGCGGAAAAATACCGACGGATAGTGTACAATCGAGAACAAAGCATTCCCACGTCGCGCGAATTATTCATCAATATGCAGAATAGAGCGGAGGCAGAATCCCATCTTGGAGAATTTCTCACAAAAAATGAAATTGAAGAACTCACTAACGATAGTATTGTAAGATTCCATAAAGACGGAGAGATCGGATTGACCCTTGTCTACGACGATAATGAAGGAGTGTTTGCGGTAGTTGTGTTGAGCCGTAATCCATATATCTCTGAAATAAGCAAAACATTCGGTTACTCACTAGTGTTGTTGGTTTTTGCCACAGGCATTGTCCTGTTCTTAATTAGCAGACTTTATGCCATAAAAGTTTATAAAAAGATTGACCACAATTATCAGACGGAAAAGCTCTTCGTCAATAATGCATCCCATGAAATCAACAACCCTCTGACTGCTATTCAAGGAGAGTGTGAGGTGGCTTTGATCAAAACACGTACCGTCGACGAATACAAACAATCGCTTCAGAAAATCAGTCTCGAGGCTGAGCGAGTAATAAGCATCATGAAAAATCTGTTGCTCTTCTCTCATACTCGTTCGGAACATTTTGATCCAGACTCATTGAATGAAGTGAATGTTGGCAATTTTATGCAGTCGTTTGCAGACGATAAGACTAACATAGAAGTCGTAAACAATTTTTCCATAAAAATCAAAGAAGACCTATTGCGTATTGCGATACGAAACATCATCAGCAATGCCCATAAATATTCAAAACATGAACCTGTCAAAGTCAGCGTGAACAATCGTAAGATAATCATCAACGACAATGGGATAGGTATACCAAAGGATGAATTGAAAAATATCACACAACCATTTTATAGGGCATCAAACACATCCGATGCCAAAGGGGCAGGCATAGGTTTAGCATTGTCGAGAGAAATTCTCAGCAGGTTCAATGTAGATATATCATTCGTATCTGAATTGGGCAGAGGGACGTCGGTCGTCGTGGATTTTGGAAAGATCCGTTAAGTTAGAAATAGGATAGATATATTATATTCCGCTACGAAAGTAAATTTTTAGATATTCGTAGCGGAATATACGGTTATTTATTACGCTATGAAACCATATTTTTATTGTTCATAGCGAATTAAAAGAAGCGTGTTTGTTTGGACGACTTGTATATAATTGCCTTATTTCGAATCTATAAGTGAAGGATATAATCCATACAATTCGGAGAATGACATCACATATATGTAATGACGATGAACCTTAAACACAATGTAAATCTCGTCATCGTCTAAGTATCTAACCGTGATAGTTCTTGTTTTCCAGTTAATCCTCGAATAAAGTTCATGTGGTCTTGACACCAAGCAAAGACAAACATCATTCCATTGTTTAATCGACATTGGTACTGCCACCCATGCGGTTGCTCCATTGATAAATCCATAATGATTCCCAACTGCTTTATAGAATCCATTATCGACAAGGTTTTTCCCCACCATATCTACTTTGTTCCAAATAACACCTAATTTTAATTGATTTTATGATTAAGGTTTGAGGGGGGCGATTTAAAAAACCGTTTCAGAGATTAAATCAAATCTCTAAAACGGCTTTAAATATGTCAAAAATGTGACAGCTACATTTAAGCATTTTTCACATTCTGATACACAATGACAGAACTAATCTAATTCGCTCCATGTACATTTATCATACACTTCCTGTACCTTATTCCTTACCTCTGCATCTTGGATTAATGTCATTGTAGCAGGATAATTATACGTAATTGGTTCTGATAGTTTAATTATATTGTCAACTTTAACTCCGACAGCATGTTTGATAATCTCAAAAACATCATTTCCAAGATTCTCAATATCTGTAGAAGTAAATCCTAAATTACCAGATACTTTAGCTTGATCAGTAATAGCTCTGCATACAGCAATAATCTTGTGCCCATCTGCAATAGCAACGATATCGCCAGACTTTATACCGTCTTCGTCTGCAACATCAGATCCACAAAAAACTACCTTATTCTTGATAAAGACTTGAATAAGGCTCTTGGTTTCGTCTCCTTTTTTACTCCAACGAGAACCTATCCTCCAAACACTCATAAAAATTAAATTGTTAATAAACTACTTTGCAAATACAAATAAAGAATTAAACTTTTCTAAGATGAATAGACTCTAAGTGTGATACTTGGTTGTGAAATAATTCCTGGAGAGACTCTTTTAATGTTTGACGAAATTCAAGCTTGTCCAGAAGCCATCAACAAACTTAGATATTTCTATGAACGATATCCACAATTACATGTCATAGCCACGGGTTCTCTTTTAGAGTTTGCATTGGAGGAATTGCCTTCATTTGGAGTTGGACGAATAGACTCTATATTCATGTATCCGTTTTCATTCTCTGAGTTCCTTAACGCAACGGGCAACACTTCTTTGTTGACTATCATAAAATTAGGACCTCCCCTTCAACCTTTACATGATGCAGTTCATGCAAAGGCGGTGTCATTGCTTAAGGTATTTATGGCTATAGGAGGAATGCCAGAGATTGTCTCTGAATACATTAAAACAGAAAGTATCTCACGGTGTCAGGTTTTACTTGACTCTTTGGTCAACTCATTTCGTGCTGATTTCAAAAAATACAGAAAAAAAAGTCGATCCAATTCTCATTAACGACGCATGGATGTCAATAGCCGAACAAGGTGTAGGAAAATTTGTCTATTCTCGTGTAAACGGAGATCTAAGGACCGACGTTATCAAACAGGCGGTTCAAACGTTGATGATGGCAGGATTAGCCAATAGTGTTGTGCATACTTCTGCCAATGGGATACCTCTTGGAGCAGAAGTTGACCGAAAATACTGCAGAATAGTCATGCTTGATACTGGTATTGTGCAACGCCTTTTGAATCTTGACCTTACTCCATACCTAATGGATTCTGATACAAACACAATCAATAAGGGTGCTATGGCAGAGGTATATGTGGCAGAAGAATTAATAAAATCGATGTCTCCGTACACTCAAACTGAATTACATTGTTGGCATAGAGAAGACAAGCAAGGAAATTCAGAAATCGACTTTGTTGTAGAGAAAAAGGGACAGATAGTCCCAATAGAAGTGAAATCAGGCACAAAAGGTTCGATGCAGAGTATGCGTTATTTTATGGATCTAAAAAAATTTCCAAAGGAATCAGGACCTCGCTTGAAAATTTTGGTTCACTAGGAGACATCGATATCATTCCATTATATGCCATAGGAGAATGGGTCAACAAAAAGTAGACTGATATTCTATATCTTGTTTGCGTCTCTTTAGTGAATTTTTTCCAGTGTCGATTTTAATATAAAATTAAAAAAATCCCCGTTTTGAAAATAACATACTGAAAAAGTCGTTACTTTTGTGCTAAGTAAAGAAATCATAAAATTAGTTATTATGGCTGATACACTTGATTGGTCAAATTTGGGATTTGGCTATAGAAAGACGGATTACAACGTTCGTTGCTATTGGAGAGATGGCAAATGGGGCGAAATCGAAGTTAGTTCAGAGGAGACATTGAACATCCATATGGCTGCTACATGTCTTCACTATGGACAGGAAGCATTTGAAGGTTTGAAGGCTTACAGATGCAAAGATGGAAAGATCCGAGTCTTTCGCCCACAGGCAAACGCAGAGCGTCTTCAGCATACTTGTAGAGGAATCTTGATGCCTGAACTTCCTACAGAAACATTCCTTGAGATGGTTAAGAAGGTTGTCAAGCTTAACGAGCGTTTCATTCCACCATATGAGAGCGGTGCATCTTTGTATATTCGTCCGTTGTTCATCGGTATCGGCGCACAGGTAGGTGTACGTCCTGCAACAGAGTACCTATGTATGATGTTCGTTACACCAGTAGGTCCATACTTCAAGGGTGGATTTGCAACTACTCCTTACGTTGTTACTCGTAAGTACGACCGTTCTGCTCCTCTTGGAACAGGTATATATAAAGTAGGTGGTAACTATGCAGCTAGCCTTTTGGCTAACAAGAATGCTCACGATCTTGGTTACTCATGTGAGTTCTATCTTGACGCTAAGGAAAAGAAGTATATTGATGAGGCTGGTGCCGCAAACTTCTTCGGTATCAAGAACAATACTTACATCACTCCAAAATCAACATCAATCCTTCCATCAATCACTAACAACAGTTTGATGCAGATCGCACGTGATCTTGGTTTGAACGTTGAGCAGAGACCAGTTCCTATCGAGGAGCTTGAGACAATGGAGGAGGCTGGTGCATGTGGTACGGCTGCCGTTATCAGCCCTATCTCACGTATCGATGATCCAGATGCTGGTAAGAGCTACGTCATCGCTAAGAATGGAACTCCTGGTCCTATCAGCGAGAAATTGTACAAGACAATTCGTGGAATCCAGTATGGTGAGATTGAGGACAAGCACGGTTGGGTGATGATCCTTGATTAATTACGATACCCGCATAGAGACGCATGGACGTGCGTCTAATATTAAGGTTATACGTAAATTCAAAAAGATATATTATGTAGGGGCAGGTTTTAGCGACTTGCCCCTACATTTTTTTTGAAGAATAATGTTTGTGTAAAAAATAATGTTGTATCTTTATGAAAAATCTCAAAAATAATTTGGATTTGTTTAAAATCATTGTAAATTTGTAATCATATCAAATCGTATTCGCGTGAGAGCTGAAGATTACATATCGAAATTTGGAATTAAACCGTCAGTTCAGAGAGTGGCGGTGATGAAATATCTGTTGACGCATAAGACGCATCCAACAGTGGAAGAAATCTACGATGCCCTTCATGATGAGATAGCCACGCTCTCCAAAACCACAATCTACAACACTTTGAAACTATTTGTGGAGAAGGGTGCGGCAGCTCAGCTTAACATTGAGGACAAGTGTGTGCATTTCGACGGAGACATTTCTACTCATGCTCATTTCATGTGTCAGCGTTGCGGAACTATTTACGATATATTCCCTTCAAAAATGCCGATTATTGAGGATTTCGCTTCATTACAGTTTGGTGCGCATAACGTGCAGAACGTACAGCTTAATCTTATTGGCATTTGTGAAAGGTGTATGAAAAACAAAAATAAAGAATCAAAACAGAAATAAATCTAATTATATAGACTATGATGAATGTTTCAGATAACATCAAGTATGTTGGTGTCGACGATTTGGATATCGATTTGTTCGAGAGCCAATATGTAGTGCCAGAAGGCATGTCGTATAATTCATATGTCATCCTTGATGAAAAGACTGTTGTGATGGATACAGTCGACGCAAGAAAGACAGACGAGTGGATCAACAATGTGAAAGCAGCATTAGGTGGCAGAAACCTTGATTATATTGTGTGTTTACACATGGAGCCAGATCATGCAGGTTCGATGATGAAGGCTTTGGAGACATTCCCAACTGCAAAAGTGGTTGGCAATGCGAAGACATTCACTTATATGGCTCAGTTCTTCGATGTCAATCTTGAAGGTAAAAAAGTAGAGGTGAAAGACGGTGAGTCGTTAAGCCTCGGAAATCATAACCTGACATTTGTGTGTGCTCCTATGGTGCATTGGCCAGAGGTGATGGTGGCATACGAGAGCAGCGAGAAAGTGTTGTTTGCTGCCGACGCATTTGGAAAGTTTGGAGCGATCTCAAAAGATGATGGAGATTGGGCATGTGAGGCGAGACGCTACTATTTCAACATCTGCGGTAAATATGGAGTGCAGGTGCAGTCGTTGTTGAAGAAGGCTGGTGCTCTTGATATCAAGACTATAGCTCCACTTCACGGTCCAGTGTTGAAGGAGAATCTTGGATATTATATCGATCTTTACAATACATGGAGTTCATACGGTGTTGAAAGTGAGGGAGTGTTGGTAGCATTCGCGTCGATCCATGGAAATACAAGAAAGGCGGCTGAAAAAATCGCGTCGATCCTTGAAAAACAGGGTGCGAAGAAGGTCGTAGTGAGCGATCTTAGCCGTGACGATGAAGCGGAAGTGATCGAAGATGCGTTCCGTTATGGCAGAATGATTATAGCCGCTCCTACTTACGACGGAGGTCTATTCCCTCCAATGGAGAGCTTCCTGTCTCATTTGAAGAGCAAGAACTATCAGAAACGTACTGTAGGAATCATAGAAAACGGTACTTGGGCTCCAATGTCGGGTAAATTTATGAAGGCTGCACTCGAGGCGATGAAAGATATCAAGATCTGTGAGACGGTGGTGACAATCAAGTCGGCATTGAAGGAGAATCAGGAGGATAGCCTTGTTGCGTTGGCAAAAGAGGTGTTGGCTTAAAATTAGAATTTATAAATGCAGAATGCTGAATTGCAAAAATTGGCATGATGATTTCTGCAAAAAAGTGCGGAATGCAGGATTGGTGAACCAACCTCCGCAATAAAACAAAACAATTCAAAAACTAAAACTAAATTATTATGGCAAAGTTCATTTGTACAGTATGTGGATATGTCCACGAAGGCGACAGCGCACCAGAGAGATGTCCACAGTGTAAAGTCCCTGCAAGCAAGTTTAAGGAGCTAGATGAGAATGCAGAAGTCAACTATGCGACAGAGCATGAGTTAGGAGTGGCAAAGGGTTGTGATCCAGAGATGATCAAGGATCTTAACGCACATTTCACAGGAGAGTGTTCAGAGGTAGGTATGTATTTGGCAATGAGCCGTCAGGCTGATCGTGAGGGTTATCCAGAAATTGCTGAGGCATTCAAGCGTTACGCATTTGAGGAGGCTGAGCACGCAGCTAAGTTTGCAGAGCTTCTAGGTGATGTTGTTTGGGATACAAAGACAAACCTTGAGAAGAGAATGAACGCTGAGGCTGGTGCTTGTGAAGACAAGTTCCGTATCGCAAAGAACGCAAAGGCTCAGAATCTAGACGCTATCCACGACACAGTACATGAGATGGCTAAGGATGAGGCACGTCATGGACAGGGCTTCCGTGGCCTATACAACAGATACTTTGGAAAGTAATTTTGTTGATTAAATACAGAAGAAAGGAGACGGCAATCGTGTCGTCTCCTTTTTTCTGTTTAATGAGAAGCCGACAATTAATCAACGGTTTCGCTCATTTTTGTTTGAAATGTGCAACGGAGAAAATTTGAACAAAAAAGGCGAAAAAATGAAAATAGCACAAACGGCAATTAAGTGTGCATTGATTTCTTGCACAAAGAAAAATGATGTGTGCAACGCGACAAAAAAAATTAAAAAATGATCACTTTGCGACTAAAAAAAATCTTCCAAATGCTTTTTTTCTAATTTCGAAAAGGTAAGTTTGTAATGTCATCATATGATGAAAAAATGATGAACTGAAAAGAAAAACAGAACAATGTCAAAAAAGCGAAAATTTGAACAATCAATTCGTTTTTGAGACAAGATACATTATATTATGGGTTTAATAAACGATAAAATCAAACAGTTCAGAGAACAGAAAAATCTGAGCATAGAAGAAGTGGCTGAACGAAGTGGTGTCTCTGTGGACGTACTTTCTGCGATAGAGAAAGGCAACGAAACTCCATCATCTGCAGTCATTATAAAAGTGTCGAGAGCATTAGGTTTGCGTGTTGACACATTATTGGAGGTTGATAGCGTATTAGGCCCTGTGTTTACAAAAGCTGGAGAGGTTCACAATTCTACTAACTTCAGCAATGGAAAGACTTCAAAGCATGATTATGTCAACTACAGTTCTCTTACACAAGGCAGAAGCGACTGTAGAATAAATCCATTCATTGTTGATATCAACGACAATAACCAAACAATGTCGAGCCACGAAGGTGAAGAATTCATATATGTGTTGGAGGGAAGTGCGGAAGTTGTATACGGCAACCAAACCTACTCTTTGGAAAAAGGAGACAGCCTATATTTTGATTCTGTTGTGTCACACTGCGTTAAGGCTAAGAATGGTGGCTCAGTGAAATTATTAGCGGTGTTATACTCTCCAATCGATTAATATTATGGCATCATCTATACTTTCTGACAACACGATCGCTGACTGGTTGGAGAAATGGGCGAGTGAAACTCCTGATAGGGAATGCATCGTCTACTCCGACAGAGATTTCCGCCTGACATGGAAAGAGACGGACACTCGTGTCAATAATATGGCAAAAGGAATGTTGGCGGTCGGAATCAAACCTGGATACCACGTCGGTATATGGGCGACAAATGTTCCAGACTGGCTGATTGTGCTTTATGCATGCGCGAAAATCGGTGCTATTGCGGTTACTGTCAATACTAATTACAAGCAGAACGAACTAGAATATCTTTGTAAGAATGCGGATCTAAATGCACTGTTTATCATCGACGGTACGTGGGAATCCGATTTCGTGGATATGACCTATACGATGCTGCCGGAACTAAAAACGTCGCAGAGAGGACATCTGAGCAGCGATAAATTGCCTTTGTTGAAGACGGTGGTGTATATAGGCTCTGAGAAACATCGTGGAATGTACAACACACATGAGTTGCTGCTTTTGGGTGAGATGACAGCAGACGATGAACTTAAAGCTGCGCGTGCGAATGTGAAGTGTCACGATGTTGTAAATATGCAGTATACTTCTGGCACGACAGGTTTTCCTAAGGGTGTTATGCTTACTCATCATAATATCACCAATAATGGTTATGCGACGGGAGAGCAGATGGAGTTTACTCAGAACGATAAACTTTGTACTTGTGTGCCTTTGTTCCATTGCTTTGGTGTGGTGCTTGCCACAATGGCATGTCTTACTCACGGAGCCACAATGGTGATGGTGGAGAAATTTGATCCGTTGATTGTACTCGCGTCTGTGCATAAAGAGCGCTGTACGGTGCTTTATGGCGTGCCTACAATGTTCATCGCAGAGCTCAACCATCCAATGTTCAGTATGTTCGACCTTACTTGTCTGCGTACTGGTATCATGGCAGGTGCTTTATGTCCTGTGGAGTTGATGAAGCGTGTTGAGAAGGAGATGTTCATGAAGATGACATCTGTATATGGACTTACTGAGACGTCTCCAGGAATGACTCATACAAACATTCACGATACATTTGAGAAACGTTGCACAACTGTAGGTGTCGACTATCCTGAAGTGGAGGTCAAGGTGGTCAACCCTGAAACTGGAAAAGAGTGTGGAGTAGGAGAGCAGGGTGAGATGTGCTGCAAAGGTTACAATTTGATGAAGGGATATTATAAAAATGAAGAGGCGACGAGAGAGACAATTGACGCTAACGGATTCCTTCATTCGGGTGACTTGGGAATCAAGGATGAAGACGGTTACTATCGCATCACAGGCCGTATAAAAGATATGATCATTCGTGGTGGAGAGAACATCTATCCACGTGAGATAGAGGAATACTTGTTGAGTATGCCGGGCATCAGAGATGTGCAGGTGGCTGGTATTCCAAGCAAGAAGTATGGTGAGCAGGTGGGTGCTTTCATCATCAAGCACGACGGTGCTGACATCAAAGAGGAGGATGTGGTAGATTATTGCAAAGGTAAGATTGCTAGATTCAAGATACCTAAATATGTATTCTTCATTGATCAGTTCCCATTGACAGGTTCTGGCAAGATCCAGAAGTTTAAGCTTGGAGGTATTGGTCTAGAACTTTGCAAACAACAAGGCATTGAGGTGATCTAACTACTGATAATAATAAATGCTGGATTTCGCATCGTAAACCAGCGTATTGAATATAATAAAAGGCATGCCGATAAAGCATGCCTTTGTTGTTTGTTTTTGCTTGTGGAGTTTGTTTTATTTCACGATAGTTTTAACGCCGTTTACCATATAAACACCAGGCAGAAGTCCATTCAAAGCATTTTTGTATTCAACTTGCTTTTTCAAAAGAGCTCCGTTGGTATTATATACATCGACCAATTCGTTTAGACTGACTTCTACATTGTTCACATTTGTTAGAGTCTTAACTGTCAATGTAGGAGCGTTAGATTCAATCGTATTATTGCTTGTCGATAGGTTAGCGACACCTGTCTCAATGACGTTGGATCCATTATTCTCCACAACCTTACAACGGTATTTCAGAACGATGTCTTTTCCTGTTTGGATTTCTGGAATCTCTACGCTAAGTTTTCCGTTTTCTTCCTTGATAACCATACCACTCTCATCAGTCTGGTTGATGAATTCAAGTTCCTTTGGCAGACTGTCAGTCAAAACAACATTCTGATAGTTTATTCCACTGACTGGGCCTCTACCTTGGATTCTTCGCCATGTATAGCCATCCCACTCTTCTACTACAATACGGCTGAATCCAGTAACGTCGTCGTCACAAGTATGGCGAACATAATTAGTGATTTCATCTCCCAAAGTCTCCTCATTATACCATCCTGGGGTGATTGGTGTGAAATTATCATCTATACCATCAAGATACTTTGTTGCAACACTATCTGAGAAAGACCAGTCGTCTGCTAACATTTCAGCCATGGCATTATCTTGTATTGGAAAAGGATTCTTTTTCATTGAAGTTCTATATAAGCCAGGAACCCATACTCCTTTGTGTATCAAATATTTTGAATTAGATGCCGTTTCCAAGTGGGATGTGGTAGCAGAAAGAATATTTGGAAATTTCATAATAATACGTTTGTTACATATTCCATCTTCATCAGCTCCAGTAGGGATATCTTCCATCGTAAATTCCATTCCATTTCCATCTTCGAGATAACCATATTTTAAGGCATCATTTTCATTGTCCAATCTGCAGATAAGTCCTTCTTGATTTTTATCAGAAACTAACCCGCATGTATCGTTGAGATAGTAAGACACACGGTAGTTGCCCATATTGATATAGGCTTCAGGAGCGTCATGCCAGAATTTGAAGAATTGAAAAAGATTAAATCCATTTTCAAGGAGATAGTTCCCGTATGATAGACGCACATTATCACGGCCACCGTTTAGCCAATCGACATTGTTTCCTGCTATCTTCAATGTGAATTCTATTGTGTCGTTCACAGAAACGTCCGTTGTGTCAACATTCTTTTCAAGAGCAAACGGATTATCGAGAATATCCACCAAGTTGCGCTCCATAGTGTATGTCGCATTATTTGGATAAGCGTTGCTCTCCCATGTGTCAAAGTTAGAACCACTTATTGTACTGGTCAGACCAACAAGTTTGTTTTCTGTATTCTTCACATTTACTGTGAAACTTACGGTATCCATAGTGGCAGAAAGATTGCCAGTCTTAAAACCAGGAATGTTGGCAATATTCCATGTTATAGAGTGGTTTGCTGCATTATATGTTCCTTCCTTAGTTGCACTTACAAATTCGTAATCAGCATCAAGTTTGGTGGTGATGATGGCATCTTTTGCGTCGGCAGAACCATAATTACGGACTTGAACATCATAAGAGACATTTTCACCTTTATAGGCGAAAGTCTTGTCGACAGACATATAAACCTTGACATTGGCATTTGCTTTCATGTCTGCTGGTGCGGCAAGGTTACCTGATGTCACCAACATGCCTAGGGTGCGGAACCAACCATGGAAATACTTTGCAGTGGCATTGGTATTTCGTTCATCATCTGTAATATCATCTTCAAAACAATTTGCATCCCATCTTAGTTCGCATTCACGATAAATGTCAGCCAATAATTCTTCATCACCTAAAGCCACTACTGACGGAGCAGAGCACCCTAAGGCATAATTTGAACGAACATTAAGATCAGCAGTGCCGTCCATATTATAACATTGTAGAATTTGTGCAGGACCAAACCAGTTTAGACTATTAGGTTCTGGACTTGCTCCAAGTTTTCCACATCCATTCTCATACCTTTCTATTGTTGGTCTTTTCAAAAATTCCGCATAACGGACAGCCATGTCATATTCGAATGAGTTGGCAGCGGTATCAATTTGATGTGTCTTTGGATTCCAAGTCGTTTTTGGATTGCCATGCCATAAATAATTCAGAATAGTACGCCATGCACCTCGGAAATCTTCGCCTTCACTAAAATTTTCAAAAATCACTTTTGTGTCATCTTCTTCATCAATGTCAAATTTGCCGATTGAAGGAATCAAATTTTGCTTGTAAGCCTCACCCATGAGCCAGTCAGAAGAGGCTTCTCCTCGCCTATACTGATTGATTTGCCAGTCTGTTCCTTCACCCTCCTCTTCAAGCCACTTGGCAAACTCATGATAATAGGCTGGAGCCATATAGTCAAAGTATCCGTTATGATTGCCCAAAATAGAGTTAGGCGTAATGTCAGGATAATCTTTTTGTGTAGATCTCCATGTAGTTATTTCACCTCCTTTGTTTCCCATTGTTACATATCCATCAATACCAATATCCCCACTGGAGTGACCTCCTTTATAGATCGAGCCATCACCATTAGTTGAAGTATACATAAATGTATCAACAAAGGCTGAAAGATAATCCTTCGCCATTTGTCTGTAAGAAATAGGGTTGCCATTAAAATCAGTCACAGGTTTGCCATTTTGCATCATGGTATCTCCCCACTGCTTGTATGCGATCAACAATGCCAATGCTATATCTTCATCTCCATCAGTAGCGGAACCATCCAAAAAATTTGTACCATTTTCACCATTAGCATCCCAAGAGGCTAAACCAGGGTTATATTCAAAATTAGGGAAAAGAATTTCTCCGTCTGAATATCTTTTAACTTTAGGAATTCTGTTATCGTGAATCCACATCCATAAACCATTAAATGTGGGTTGGTCGGCAAAAATGGCAGAGGCTAATAGCATATAGCCATCACCTTCAGTACAGAATTTAAATCCATAATCCAAACCTTCATGCTTTTCAAAATTGTTAAATGTAATGTAAGGCACTCCGCAAAGGGTATCTTCATATCTACAACGGTGGCTCATTATCTGATACGCTTCACGCATTGTCTTTTCCATATCTGCATGAGTCACACCTTCTGCGTTATATTTCGCTAATGTTTTGCCTCCTCCTTTGTATTCCAAGAATTGAGGGAATGGATACGAAGGATTGCCCGAGTTGATGTCGGTTTTTATATAAGCGGTTGTGTCGTAGCAGTTGGCTGCATTCAGTCCTGATAGAACAGGAGTAAGAGCCATAAGTGTCAGGGTTGTGATTAATCCTTTTACTTTTTGAAAATTCATAGCTTTTATGGTGTTGTGTTATTGATTCAAATTAACAAAACCGATAGATCTCATCATAATTTGTACAGCTACAAAGATAGTCCTTTTTATCTATACAAACTTGTTCCTTAACCCTTTTATAATCGATTATTTGTTAAAGAAACTTAATTGTTTTGAACAAAAAACAAGTGCATTCCAGAATAAACAAGCATCTGGTGATTTCAAAGTGGGGTAGTTTTTTATCAAGCTGTGTAAAATCAATAACACAAATCCATTTATTCGAAGCAAGCTTCGATTGAATCTTTCTTCAATATAGCCATTTCTATAGCTTCCTCCATCAATTCCTCATAACCTGGAATAGATACTGGTGCTGGGTCTAAACTCTCTTCTTTTTCTGCCAATTGAATTACAGTGTCGTCTGGTTTTGCCCAAAAATAAAACATTCCAGGGGACATTAAACCGGCATCGTTTAGATAACGAAATCGATATACGTATTTGATGGCACAAACACGTGCTCTACTTGCCATGCCCAATTTCCTATCCAAGAATGAGATTAACGCACTGTCTGTCCTGACATCAATAAAATATTGGTCAATTTTTTTTAATTCTTCCGACTTGTCTGTCTTGCCTTCTGCACTTTTAAACTCATCATCAATCAATGATAGTGTAATTTCTTGCATGTGCACATGCTGCATTATAGCATTGTTGATGTTTTCGAATTCTGTAAGTGAATCAACAGCTTCTATTGAGATTAGTTTATAACTGGAAGGATCTTTAATGGTAGGTCGCAGCGCTTTGAAAGCATTTGCTTCCAAAGTTGATTCCAAACAACTGCTAAATAACAAGCACGTAAGGAAAAAAAATAGTATGCCATAAATTTTCCTCATATATTTTTATTTTGCATCACAAAAATACATAAAAGCAACAATATAAAGATTTATGTTATTGCAAAAAAATGCTAAATAATCTTAAAAAGTAGTCTAAATATGAAAAAAAACACTAAAAATCACATGTTGAAACTTATTTTAAACAATTATCTATTGTGAAATGATCTATAAATGGAGACGCAAATCCCTGCGTCTCCATTTTAAATCATAGAATAGTGATATTATTTAGCAACAACATTAGATTCTCCGTTTGCTTTCATCTCAGCAAGTTTTTTTGAGTTTTCAGCAATCTTCTTTTCATTGATGTTGTAGAACAACAATGCTACTATACCCAATATTGAACCTGCCAAAGGAACCAATGCAAAAATATTCTTGACTGTTTCTTGTGTCTCTGCTGTCATGTTGATATCGTTAGCAACGAATCCTATTGAAGCTAAGGCAAACAAAGGTAATGAATTGGCGTTAGCATATCCGAACTTTTGTGAGATTGTTGCAGATGAGTAAATCAATCCTGTTGCACGACGTCCTGTAGCGACCTCTGCATCGTCAGCAACGTCTGCATACATACTCCACATAATGTAACCTGTAGGACCAATAATCAATGAGAAAAACCAGTTTAGAAGGATGATTGTTGTCAGATTTTCTTTAGGAATGAATGCCAATGAGATTGTGATTATTGATGATAGCGCAAAACATGCGATCCAAGTCTCTTTTTTTCCATATATCCTTACTACAGGCTGGATCATCATTGTACCTAAAATTGTCAGAATGGTTCCCATTCCACTAATCAATAAGTAGAACAATTCCCAATCCAACTCTATTCCAAGAAATCTTCCAGAAATGACAAAATCAACCGCATCCACAGACTCTGGGTTTACCACCATTTGAGCAATATAATATTTTGCATAGTAGGCGACCATGGTGTTGTGGCAGCTTGTAAAGAGAATCAAGGAGATTCCTGCAATTGCCAAACAGATCCACTGCTTGTTTGTCACGATGTCCTTAATATCTTGCATCAAGTTGTTGTTCTCTTCTTTGACTGGTGTCACACGTTCTCTTGTGAAATAGAAACATGAAAATAACAGTATAGCTGCGATGATGGCATAAATAAACACCACGTATGAAAATCCAGTTGAAGCGGACACTTCAAAGTGATCTTTACACATGCCTGCAAACTTAAATACCATAGAATAACTTACCAAGTTGCCTATCTGAGCTCCTACATTTCTGTAAGCTGATACCTCATCACGCACTTTGGGATCATCTGAAATCACACCTAACAGAGCTCCATAAGGAACATTAACCACAGAATACATGATTCTGAAAAGCAGGTATGTGATGTATGCATAGATGATTTTGTAAGTGTCTGCAAAATCAGGTGAATAAAAAGTGAAAAAACCGATGACTACGAACGGAACAAATCCATAGAGGATCCATGGACGGAATTTTCCCCATTTACTGTTGGATCGGTCTGCCGCTGCTCCGATGAACACGTCGAAAATCAAATCAATGTACGACACTATCATCATCATTGTACCGGCCGCCGCTGCGGAGATTCCAAAATAGTCGGTGTAAAACATTGCTGCAACAACAGAAATTCCCCAGAATAGGTTGCAAGCCAAATCTCCTGCTCCGTATGCGCACTTTTCAAGTACGGATACTTTGTGATTGTTACGATCAATTACTTCCATAAAATGTGTTTTTGTTTTATATCTTACATACAATAATTTCCTATCATGGAACAAGGAGAGAACATTTCATGTCGTAAAAATTCACTTGACATATTGATCTTACAATCCCTAAACATTCCTAAATTATATAATTAAGTCTATTGGTAAGGACTGATATACAATTTGCTAAGCAACAACATTATCGATGAAATTCTCTTGTTTGCAAATGTACTTAAAAAACAATATGGTATCTCTAAAAGTGCAAAAAAATGATTTTTAAGGATAAAAAAGGAGACGCAATTACTTGCGTCTCCAAATTATATCTATAAAGTAGTGATATTACTGTGCTACAACATCAGAACCACCATTTGCTTTCATCTGAGCAAGCTTCTCAGAATTTGCTTTAACCTTATCTTCATCGATTGTATAGAAGCACAATGCAATGATACCGATCACACCTCCTACTACTGGAGCAAGAGTATAGATAGTCTTGATAGAGTCGATTGTTTCTGCTGAAAGCTGAGTGTTTGCTACAAAACCTACTGCAGCCAAACAATAGATTGGAAGTGAGTTGGCAACTGCCTGACCAAGCTTCTGAGCCATTGTAGCAGAAGAGTAGATCAATCCAGTAGCACGGCGTCCAGTCTCTACTTCAGCGTTGTCAGCAACGTCAGCATACATACTCCATACCATGTAACCTGAAGGTCCGATAGTCAAAGAGAACAATAGGTTGAACAACAAAACCAAACCGATGTTTGTGCGGTCGATGAACAACAACATGATCGAGCATACTGATGCCAAAACGAAACATCCGATCCATGTTGGCTTCTTACCAAACTTAGATGCGATTGGACGGATAAGCATTGTACCGATGATAGTAAGGATAGAACCCATACTCAATAGGATAGTTGAGATTGTCTCCCAGTTAAGCTGGAATCCGAACAATGTTGCGTTGAACACAGCAACGTCGTTTACTGTATCGTAGCTGTCAGCAAGATAATATTTTGCATAGTATGCGATCAAACCGTTGTGTACGAATACAAAGAACAACATAGCGATATTTGCAATTGTCAACATGATCCAAGGCTTGTTTGCACCCAAATCCTTTAGGTCCTGTGACAAATTAGACTGCTCCTGAGCTGCTGGCTCTACACGCTCTCTTGTGAACAAGAATGTGATCATCAAAAGGATGAACGCTGCTGTAGCGTAGATAAGAGCTGTTGTAGAGAACGCTTTCTGTCCGTTAACATTCATGGTATCCATGATGAAACGTACGATAGTGAAAACGAAACCATAGCTGACCATACAACCGATCTGAGCTCCGATGTTACGGAATGCTGAAACCTTGTCACGCTCGTCTGAATCTGCACTCATCACACCCATCAATGCACCGTATGGCACATTTACGACTGAATACATCAAACGCATGATTAGGAATGTTATGTATGCGTACACTGTCTTTGCTGTTGTGTCGAACTCTGGTGTTGTGAATGTTACAATTCCGATGATACAGAATGGAACGACACCAAAAAGGATCCAAGGACGGAAACGTCCCCATTTTGTTTTGTGTCTGTCGGCAACCGCACCGATAACAACGTCGAACGCGATATCAATACATGCTACTACCAACATCATTGTTGCTACTACTCCAGCCTCCAAACCGAAGTACTCAGTGTAAAATGCAGAAGCGATACAAATCAATCCCCAGAATAGATTGCACGCCATATCTCCTGCTCCATACGCGCATTTTTCTAGTATGGATAGCTTGTGATTGTTTTGGTCAATTAAAGCCATGATAAAATTGTGTTTTAGGTATTTTATTTTACTTCTTAATGTAAATATTTGCTTTCTTTAATACGGTTGTGTCTTGAGCTCCCCAATTGATGACACCCAACACTCTCTTCAGGTATTCTCCTGCTGGAGTTCGTCTGTCCCATTCGTTTGCTTTGCATGAACCTGGTTGAAGAATAGAAGCGGTTTCCTCTTTGTCGCAGAAACTCCAGTTGCAGAAACTAACTCTTTGTTTTCCTGCATTGTTTCCAGACAACATGTGCAACCATTTGTCGGTACGGTCGAAATCCTCGTCTCCGCCACCCCATGCTTCCACACATCCGAATTCTGTACAGAACACTGGTAGACGGCCAAGCACGTCGTACAGATATGTGTACATGTCATAATAGTGTGGCTTTCCGTCTTTCTCAAATCCTTCGTTGTGAGACGCAGCGTAAAAATGGAAAGCGTACATTATATTGTCGTACTTCAAACGGGCATCACGATCTGGCAAGTATGCGTCCAAATCTTTTCCGTTGCCTTGAAATCTGCCTTCTTTGATTGGTGCATCCACTAGCTGGCACCACTGAGGTGTACCTACGACAATAATAGGATGAGGTGCTCCGACGCTATCGTATGCGGCGTGGATGATTGGAATAACCTTGTTGGCATAAATAGCGATTGTGTCCCATGTTACAGACGAACCGTTTGGCTCATTACATATCTCATACAACACGTTCTGCTTATTCGCATTACGCTTTGCCATATATCTGAAGAAATCCTCTGCTTTCGAATATCTTGGATCTAGAGGGTTGCCTGGAGTTAGGATATGCCAGTCCATAATACAATAAATACCAAGTTCCTCACAGATGTCTATAAGATTACACATCTCTTCTCTGATCTCGGGTTTGTAATTGTATCCTCCCTCTTCTACGTACATCGCTAAGCGAAGTACACTAATATGCCAGTCTTTCACCATTTTAGTGATAGACTCTTTTGTATAACACTGGCCATACCATTGATAGCCCATAGTACTTAATCCTGCCAACTGTACAGGATTTCCTTCTTTGTCACATAGTTGCAATCCCTTTACCTGCAACGCACCATATCTTTTCAATGGAGGTGTGGTATCGACCGCTACTGCGGATGCTTTTTTATCTGCCGTCTCCACGCTACATGACATCAATGTGGCAGTTAATATCGCTAAAGCGAATATCAGTCTTCTCATATTATTCCCTTTTATGAATGACTAGAATAGGAAAAAAGGGGAGAGTCTTTAAAAAGACTCCCCTCTTGTCTTATGAAGATGAATTACATCTCAACCTCAACAACAGTCTTAGAACCAGCTGGCTGCATAGGAACGATGTTGCCGGCAATTTCCTTACCGTTAACGATCAACTTCTTAACTCCCTTCTGAGCTCCAGAGTTAGTTACCTTGATGACGTAATCTGCATCACGGAACTTACGGTTAACTGTGTAACCCTTCATGTCTGATGGAAGACATGGATTGATCTCCAAACCTTTGTAAGAAGGCTTAACACCTAGCAAGTACTGGCTAACTGTCAACCACATCCATGCAGCTGTACCTGTCAACCATGAGTTCTTACCCTCACCTGGCTTAGCAGCATCCTTACCTGCAACCATCTGGCAGTTTACGTATGGCTCTACCTTGTGAAGTGCCTGATCCTTCAAATACATTGGGCTGATCTTGCGGAACAACTCCCAAGCGTCGTTACCACGTCCGGCTACTGTCTCACCGATGATAACCCATGGGTTGTTGTGACAGAAGATACCTGCGTTCTCCTTGTATCCTGCAGGATAAGAAGAAATCTCACCCATCTCAACGTGATATGATGTGAATGCTGGGTTGTTAAGTACCATACCGTGCTCACAGTCAAGATATTTCTTACATGAGTCGATAGCCTTGTCAACCATACCTTCCTCAAGTCCGATACCTGCCATTGTACAGAATCCCTGTGACTCGATGAAGATCTTTCCTTCCTCACACTCCTTAGATCCGATCTTGTTTCCGTAGAAGTCGTATGCACGTAGGTACCATTCTCCGTCCCAACCGTGCTTCTTGACAGCCTCGATCATTGAGTCGATGCACTTCTGTGCACGCTCAGCCTCTGCTGTCTCACCGATCTCTCTACATAGCTCTACATAATCCTTACCTGTTACAACGAACAAACCTGCGATCATTAGAGACTCTGCCTTTGAACCTACTGAATTGTTCTCTGTTGTCTGGAATGACTCATTTGGATCCCAAGAGAAACAGTTCAAGTTCAAGCAGTCGTTCCAGTCAGCACGGCCGATAAGTGGCAACATGTGAGGCCCTAGGTTGTTTACAACGTGGTTGAAAGAGATCTTCAAGTGCTCAAACAATGAAACCTCTGTACCTGGCTTGTTGTCGAATGGAACTGGCTCCTTAAGGATAGAGAAGTCTCCAGACTCCTTAACGTAAGCTACAGTACCGAAGATCAACCAGCATGGGTCATCGTTGAATCCACCACCGATATCGTTGTTACCATGCTTTGTAAGTGGCTGGTACTGGTGGTAGCATCCTCCGTCTGGGAACTGTGTAGATGCGATATCAATTATACGCTCGCGAGCACGAGATGGAATCTGGTGAACGAATCCAACCAAGTCCTGGTTAGAGTCACGGAATCCCATACCACGACCAACTCCACTCTCGAAGAATGATGCAGAACGAGAGAAGTTGAATGTGATCATACACTGGTACTGGCTCCAGATGTTAACCATACGGTTAAGTTTCTCGTCATCCGACTTAACTGCATACTTGTCAAGCAAGATATCCCACAAGTTAGCCAACTCTGCAAATGCAGCGTCAACAGCAGCTACTGTAGAGAAACGCTTGATAAGCTCTTTTGCTTTAGTCTTGTTGACAAGAGTAACGTCTGAATCCTGTGAAGAGATCAACTCTCCGCTCTTCTTGCGTGCGATGTCTTCCTTGCTGAACTTCTCCTCTAGCTTGTTCTCAACATAACCTAGAACGAAGATGTAGTCTTTGCTCTCACCTGGCTTAAGCTCAACCTCGATATAGTGAGATGCGATTGGTGACCAACCGTGTGCCAATGAGTTACCTGGCTTACCTGCCATTACACACTGAGGATCAGCGAACTCATTGTATAGACCGATGAATGACTCACGGTCTGTATCGTAACCGTCGATCTTTGCATTTGTCACTGCGTAGTATGCGTAGTGATCACGACGCTCCTTATACTCTGTCTTGTGGTAGATTACGCTACCGTCGATCTCAACCTCTCCTGTAGACCAGTTACGCTGGAAGTTCTCCATATCTGTAGCTGCATTCCACAAACACCACTCAGCGAAAGAGAACAACTTGATCTTCTTTGTGTAAGTAGTTGTGTTCTTTAAAGTGACTTTCTGAACCTCTGCCCAAGTCTTCAATGGAACGAAGAACAAAACAGATGCCTCGATACCGTTCTTTGAACCAGTGATGCGAGTGTAGTTCATACCGTGGCGGCACTCGTAAGAATCTAGCGGAGTCTTGCAAGGCTTCCATCCTGGGTTCCAAACTGTACCATTGTCGTTGATATAGAAGTAACGACCACCGTTGTCCATAGGAACTCCATTGTAACGGTAACGAGTGATACGACGGAACTTAGCGTCCTTGTAGAAATCATAACCTCCACCTGTGTTTGAGATCAAACCAAAAAAATCCTCATTTCCAAGGTAGTTGATCCAAGGAAATGGGGTTGCGGGATTGGTGATGACGAACTCACGGTTCGCATCGTCAAAATGTCCAAAATCCATGTTTAATTATATTAATTTTTAAATTTCCAATATTAAACCCAATTTCAAGATAACATATCCAATTTCGGGCATACAAATATAAAAACTTTATGTCCATTAGCATTAGAAATAGACATAAAAACTACGTGAAAGTGTCAAATAACACTATTTACCGTTGTTTTATACTACAAAAAGATTGGCCTTGCGTAGTTCTTCACGTCATCCTCTGTAATCGCGTCGTTACATAGGATCGCAAGTCGCTCGACAACATTCTTCAACTCACGGATGTTTCCGTTCCATTCGAATGACTGCAAATGTGCCATCGCTCCTTTCTCAAATTTATGCTTCTGACCTGTAGCCGAATCATATTTGTTTATGAAGTGCTCCACAAGCAATGGTATGTCGTCTTTTCTTTCTCTCAATGGCGGCACACACAAAGGAATGACGCTCAGACGGTGATAAAGGTCTTCTCGGAAGTTGCCTTTCTCAATCTCCTGCTTCAGGTTTTTGTTGGTGGCTGCGATCACTCTCACGTCTACTTTGATCGCTTTGTCTCCGCCGACTCTTGTTAACACGCCTTCCTGAAGCACTCGCAACACTTTAGTCTGTGCGGCAAGGCTCATATCTCCTATCTCGTCAAGGAATAGTGTGCCTCCGTCTGCCTGTTCGAATTTTCCTATTCTTTGTTTCAATGCCGACGTGAAGGCTCCCTTCTCGTGTCCGAAAAGTTCGCTTTCAATCAGTTCCGACGGAATGGCTGCGCAGTTCACCTCAATGAATGGTTTGTTTGCTCTGGCACTCCTTGCGTATATCTGGTGAGCCACTACCTCTTTTCCTGTTCCATTCTCACCTGTGATGAGAATTCTGGCATCTGTAGGCGCGACTCTTTCTATCAAAGCACGAAGATGATTGATCTGTTCGCTTTGACCAACCATTTCACGGTCGTCCGCCACACCTCCTGTCGCTTTTTTCACACCGTTTGAGATGGCGGCACGAAGATTGCTACTTTCAGGGCTGTTGCTCGACATCGCCTCTTTTACCGCTTGAAGCAGACGGTTGAGGTTCATCGGCTTCTCAATGAAGTCGAAGGCTCCGTTTCGCATACATTGTACGGCAGTCTCAATTGTGCCGTGACCTGATATCAATATCATTTTTGTAGACGGTTGCAACTGACGCATCTTGGCAAGAAGTTCAATGCCATCCATCTTCGGCATCTTGATGTCCGAAAATACAAGGTCGAACTGCTCTTTTTCTGCCTCCTTCAATCCGTTTTCTCCGTCTTCTGCGAGAGTCACTACGTGTCCTTCAAATTCAAGAACCTCTTTCATTGAATTTCGGATACTTCTCTCGTCGTCAACTACTAATATTTTTGCCATCCTAAATTAAATCCTTGTGTGTTGTTAGTCTAGTGTTGTTTTCCATGATTGGCTTATTTTTTCTTTTTGCCCGACAATTCGTATTTTGTTCCTGAGATACTTTCCAGAGACGCTACTGCTTTACCCATCTTCAAGCTTGCCTCGACATACACTGGGTAGTGGTTGTCGTCGTCAGCCACGTAGATTTTCAAGTCCTCGTCGTTCTTGAACAAGTCACCCTTGATAAGGGTAGGGACAAATACTGATGTTTTATATTTGCTTCCGTCCTTTAGTTTGACGGTCTCTTTTCCAGTAAACTTCAATCCCAATTCGTAGACGATGTCTTCAAACAGAAGAGAGAATGCGGCAACGTCTCCTCTCGACAATGATGCCACGTCTAAATTACGGACTTTATAGCATGTGGCTACCAAATCACATGCCTTCTTGCTGATGTTGAATTCAGTTCTGGAAGTGCCTTTTCTCTTGATGTATTCGAAATTCACATGTAGGCTGTCGGCATTTCCATTGTCTGTGTATAGATATGTGGAATAGCTCCAATAGCTGTCCTCATGTTTGCCATCGTGATAGTACACTGGTTGAAGTGTCTTCTTGCTGATGTATGATGTGAATGTGTCTCTCACCACATAGAATCTTTCAAACATTCCTTGTGTATATCCGTTGACAGAAAGCTTATAGCAATCTTCTCCTCTGACAACAGCCTCACCCACCTCAAAATGAATCTTTCCTGCCTTCATCGAAATGAATCCAAGATTGAAATAGATACCGTAAGTCGCTTTTTCTCCAACCTTGAACACAGGAGTGTCTACATATGAAGCCTGCGAAAAGATGTTTCCTACCGACAACATCATCGCTATAATCAATGACATAATGTGTTTCATGTTCATGGCCTTAGTGTTTTAATAATTAAACAAATCATGTAGAGACGTGCGTGTCAATTATTCGCTGTGCGTGTCAATTATTCGCCATTAATTTGTATGCATGTTGTTATACGGTTCAACTTGCATTTCTGATGTATCAACTTGCAATTAGCGAATTATCGCGTCTCTACGTATCAATTGTTGTGGATACGTTTGAAGATTCGTTCTGTACGAAGTCTATTGAAGAAACCTTGTTTGTCATCATCAAGAGAAAGCCAGATGAAGATAGGTTTTCCTACAATATGATCCTCGGGTACAAATCCCCAGTATCTGGAGTCAGCGGAGTTGTGTCTGTTGTCTCCCATCATCCAATAGTAGTCCATTTTAAATGTGTATTTGTTGGCGACTTCCCCATTTATTTTTATGTTGTCGCCTGAATACTCTAGTTTATTGCCCTCATAGTTGCGGATAATCTGGGCATACAAATCAATATTATCAGCGTTAAGGTCGATAGTCTCTCCCTTAGCTGGAATATGGATCGGTCCATAGTTGTCGCGAGTCCACTTGTTGTCTGCTTTTGTCTGTGGAAATGTGCGTCCACCGAATCTTTCGTCTTCTAGTTTGATGCTCACCACTTCGTTGCGTTTTTCAAGTTGAGCTTTCATAGCTGCTGTCAACGGCAATTTGTAGACGAAGTTGTAAGAACCATCCTCGTTTGGCTGGTACTGCAACATTCGTTTCCAGTCTGTCGACACCATTGAATATTCGTAGTCAGACTTGCTTACTCCGAGCGACTGGAATGTCTTTTCTGTAAACGCTTTTGTTGTCTCGATGAAGTAGTTGAACTGGATATGCTCAGGAGCCTCAACCAAGTGTCCGTTGATATACAGGTTTCTGTCTGAGATCAACAGGTCGTCGCCTGGCAGACCGACACATCTTTTCACATAATTCTCACGTCTGTCGACAGGTCTCCAAACAATCTCTCCGAAAGTTTCCTTGTCATTCCTCACTTTATCACGTCCGTAGGTTGATATAAGTGTATAATAATCAGGATTCTGTACTTTCATCGCCACTGTGTCGCCAGCAGGGAAGTTGAAAACCACGATGTCGTATAGTTTTACATCTTCGAATCCGGCCAAACGTTTGTATTCCCATTGTGGATTCTCAATATATGATTTGCAGTTGAGAATCGGCAACGTATGTTGGGCCAACGGGAATGAAAGAGGAGTCATAGGAGATCGTGGACCATAATTGCATTTGCTGACGAATAGGTAGTCGCCAACCAATAGCGATTTTTCCAATGATGAAGATGGAATCACATAGTTTTGGAACAAGTAGAGGTTGATGTAGTAGACGACAATCAAAGCGAAAATAATTGCGTCTACCCAGCTTCCTACCGTCTTCACAATCGGATTTGTCGATTTCTTCCACCAGTCCCATGCCACATAACGTGTGATATAGACATCAAGGAAGAACAGCAAGAAAAGTAGCGACAATGGATTTCTTGTCCATATTGTGAACAATATCACAATCACAGCAAGAATACCAAACTTGATATAGTCTACCTTATCGGTATCCTTGAAACGTTCTGCCAATGAGCCAGATTTCTTTCCAATATAATCGTCTTTCTTTTTTGAAGACGCCAAAACTTTATTTGATGATCCAGATCCTATTCCAAACATTTCAATCAGAATTTAAACATGTCTGCAGTAGTGTAAAAGCCTTTCTTTCCGGCAGTAAACTCAGCGGCAAGCACAGCTCCTAACGCGAATCCCTCACGGCTTTTTGCATCGTGAGTGATCTCTATTGAATCAACTCCAGACTCGTAGCGGATAGTGTGGATTCCTGGAACCTCACCTTCACGAATAGACTTGATTGCAATATCTGATGAAGATCCTTCTACCTCTTTTGACCAGTTGCTCTTTCTGTCAAGGTTTTCAAGAATACCTTCAGCAAGTGTGATTGCAGTTCCACTTGGAGCGTCAAGTTTGTGTATGTGGTGAACTTCTGTCATCTCAACATTATATTGAGTGAATCCGTTCATAATCTTTGCCAAATATTTGTTGACTGCCATGAAAATATTCACGCCTACAGAATAGTTTGAACTCCAGAAAAGAGTACCGTTTTTCTTTGTCATTGTTGCCTTGACATCCTCAATCTGCTTTGTCCAACCAGTAGTGCCGCAAACGACAGGAACTCCAGCGTCGAAACAAGCGTTGATGTTGTCGATCGCAGTTGTTGGAACAGTAAACTCGATTGCAACGTCGGCACTCTTGAATGCGTCACTCTTCAAATCTTCACGGTTGTCTATATCAATGATAGATACGATTTCATGACCTCTTTCTCTCGCAATTTTTTCAATCATGTGGCCCATTTTACCGTAGCCGATAAGCGCTATTTTCATTTTCTCTACTTTTACCTTTACAATATTTCGGCAAATATATTCATTTTTTGGGACAATCATTCATAAAAAATGCTAAATAAAAATGTGGATGGTTAATTGTCAAATCAAAATCCTTTTTATAAAGCAAGAGCATACAGATTAGGATTGCCATACGACACTCCTAAACCACATGCTCATATCGCGAACTTTTAGTAAAAATTTCACAGAGATTTTACCTCTTCAATATCTATTTTTAAGAGAGATGAGATTTCTTCATCGCTCATTCCACCCTTCCTTAACAGTGTAATGGTTTTTGAGCGTTCTTCTGCTCTTCCTTCTGCTATGCCCTCTTTCTTTGCATAGTTTATTTGATTGACATAGTCACGGTACGCTTTTAGACTACGTTCATATTTATTGCGTTCTTCAAAAGAAAGCATAGAACAATTAGAGAGATCCCATAACCTCTTGAATACCTCTTTGTCTTTGAATTCTATATTTCCCATACGCTCCATATTTTTCAGATTGTAGATCCATTCCTCAAAGTGGTCTGCACATCCATTGTTTGACTTTTTGAACTTTGGCAATTGTATGAAATAGCCACGTATTTTATCGCTGATTGTTTTGTTTGTTTTGGGGTCCATCAATCTCATTTCACAAAGCACGTCCTTGTTGTCTTTGTTGCCGAACAAATTGAAATGTGTGATGAACACGCCAATGACTGCGTTGATTCCGTACTCCCACTCCTCACCTTTTTCTCCTTGCATGGTGATCGCCCTTGAAAGATAAAACAAAGCTCTCTCCACAAAGTAATCTTGTCTTTTATTCTGCATCTCAATGATGACATGTTTGCCATTGTCTAACTTGCAGAACAAGTCGAAGATTATTGATCTTCTGTCATTTTCTTCCGACACGAGTTCCTTGTTCTCATACGTCAGATCAACAATAGGTGCCTCTGTGTCTACAAAAGAGTTAAGAAAATCCATCAATAGGATTTTGTCACCAAAAATTCTCTTGAATCCTTCGTCACAAAACGGATTCAGCATTACTGCTTTTTCTTCTTTCTCCATTTTTTGAACCGTTACTAATATAGGTTTTGAAAATTATATTTTGCCACAACTTAGGCAAAGTTTTTATAATCGTCTTTATTTGTGACAAAGATAAATCTAATTTTTATTTGCGACAACAGTATGAGATTTTTTGTTTGACTTATAGGACTATGAATCAAAATCCCGCAGATACAATGTGATGCATCCACGGGATTGTATTTAATTCTGCATTCAGCATTTTTAATTTTTCATTTCACTATTACCGTCTGTGCTTCTTTTCCACATTTGACGATATAGATTCCTCTGCCGAGATGGATTTTTGTGATTGCTGAGTTGACGGTGCCGTTGGCGAGCATCTGTCCATTGATGTTGTAGACGGAATAGTCTTCTTTGACATTCTCGTCTAATGATATTATTATCACCTGCTCATTTTGTGTGTAGACAAGTGTCGTTCTGGATGTTGTGTTTTTGACAGTTGTCTCACTTGACATTGGAACGGCAGTGAATGGAACCGACAGAATTCGCCATTCACGATGGACATTGGCTCCGGTCGCTCCTGTCTGCCATAATCCTACTTTTGTGCCGATCTCAAGATGCTCTCCTTCCAGATCTAGCAGTTTGTCGTTGGATACGGATATCACTTTGTAACTGTTGTCGCCAATATGCTCCACCTTAAACTGCTGGCCTTTGTTTGATTCATCAAGTTGTGAAGTGGTCAAATAGTATGATCCATCGTCTGTCAACGCATATTTCTTGCCTTCCAACATTGTGTAAATATTGTAGTTGCCGTTATCTAATTTGTTGAAATACCAGCGTTGCATAGAGTCTGCCACACATAATGAACTTAGTTGCAATGCTCCTCCGTTCAGTGTCAACGGTGCTGTGCTGGCTCTTGGTACAATCAAATATGGGAATCCTTCAGTAAAGTTTTCCATTCCATTGCCTGCTTCCGTTGCAAACACTAATGTGGAAATTTCCTCTCCTCCCATAGTGTAGTCGACTCTTCCGTCGACAACCTCAACATCTGCCATACGCTTGCAATCCAAACGGGAATTTGTGACATACAGTTCAGCTAGACCATCAACTTTTTTCAGCAATGAAAGATCTATGCTGATGTTTTTCTCCTCAGTAGCGGTGTTGAGCATCACTACAACAACCTTGTCGCCTGATGGACTGATCGCAGCCAGGATATCATTACGTCCTGTTCCTAACATTGTATAGCCTTGACGGATAAAGCGAGTGACCTGCATACGGACGTAGAAATTCTTTACGATATTGTATGTCTGGTTGCTGAAATTACCTTTCACCATACACCATTGGTCGTTGTTCTCCTCCACAAACTGCCAATCGATCCATGCTTGTGGCTGAAGATAGTTGAGGTCGTCGAACATACGTTGTGCCAAAGAGAGATTGCCTGCCAGTCCATTTCCTCCGGCTCCTGTCTCAGACATCCAGAATGGCAGACGAGTCTCTGTCACCAAATCTTTCAGATTTGCTTTGTCTCTTATATCACCTCCGTATGTATGCACGTTGAACTGACCTAACATCGGAACAATATCTCCCTCTTTCACAAATAGTTGCAATTCTCCGATGGCTGTAGAAACACTCGTCTCGTCGGAAGCGGATAGCACCGTCTTCAACCCTGAATTTTTCAATTTCGGATAGATCACGCGGATAAGGTCCACTTGTGATGAAGGGTCGAAATGACATCCCTCCTGTCCTCCGTTCTCTCCCCAGTAGTTTGTGTTAGGTTCGTTGAACGGATCCAAAGTCTTGAACTCTATTCCATATTCATCCTTATAATGTTTGCAGACGTCGATCAGATAATCTGAGAATTTTCCGTAGTATTCTGGTTTCAAATTGTCTTTGCCTGCATCTTTGTTTCCGGAAGCACAGCCACTGTATGTCATCCAATATGGAGCAGAGTTGGAGAATGCTTCAAAAATGGCATCCTTACGCGCCTCATTCAGTTTCAGCATCACTTTGCGTTGTGCAGCGTCGGCATTCCAATCATAATCGGAATACTCGCTTGTCTTGAATCCCTCCATTTCCGCACGTTTGCCTTTGCCGTTGCACATGTGTCCGTTGTAGTGCGACGGATGGTCTCCTCCACCTATGTTGTAACGGAAGATATTGTAATTCAGTTTGTCTTCCGACGTGAGCATGTCCACCAGATCGTCGATTTTATTCTCACTCCACTTACCGCACATGTTTGCCCACCAGCAAAGAGAGACTCCCCAACCTTCAATTGTCTGCTGTCGTGCGGCTGGGTTGATGCGGATGATGCTTGTTGACGATGGTTCATATTTGCTCATGAGGTTGTTATACTCCGTTTCTGTGATATTGACCACTGATCCATGTCTCATCACCGATGGCAAAGAGTATTGTGAAGATTCGAGTTGTGTGAATACGCCTGAAGATAAATCAGTGGAGATAAGAGGATAATAGCCTTTGCCTCCAAAATCATCGATGAACAGGCACCATTTGTTTTCTCCGTTAAATTTGAAGCAAGTAGGACCTTCCACGTAAGCGATCTGACTCATTTGAGTGTTGACTTCCGTCCATTGGCCAAGAAGCGACGTCGCCTTCTCCATGATTATATATTTTCCAGACGATGGCATTCCAGACTTGTGAGCTTCAGTGGCTTCGTTCTTCTTGAAGCGGTAGTAAGTGTTTCCTACTTTGATGACAGTAGCGTCGATCACACTGATTGTACGGTTTTGAGAGTTTTTCAACTCGATCCATACTTTAGCGTCGGAAAATGTCTTGAAATCTTTCGTGGTGGAGTAGTAGACGCGATGAGTATTGTCATTGTTCTGGACATATTGTGACGCTGGTATCTTTGAAGACCAAAACACTAAATATTCTCCAGATTCCTCATTATATACAGCTTCGGGAGCCCAAGTGCAACCGGCACCGTCGGGAGCGACTCTGCACATACGTTGTTCAGACCAGTTGATGAGGTCGGACGATTCCCACACCATTATGGATTTGCTGCCTGTTGTCTGAGCCGCAGTCCAGTCTCCATTGCCATTGATTTTCAGGTCTGTGGCAATCACGAAGAATTTGGATCCGTCGGCAGAACGCATGATAAATGGATCACGCAATCCTTTCTCTCCCAATGTGGATGTGAGCACAGGGTTACCTCCATTGATATCCTTCCAATTCAGACCATCTCGGCTGACAGCGAAATATATCTGTTCCCCTTGTGCCAGACCTTCACCTTTGAAGTAGGCAAACAAGTAGGCGGTAAAGTCTTTTTCTGCTGCAAACGAAATTGCATATGTCATCACCAAGAGAAGTGATGCTAAAAATCGTCGTGTCATAGAAAGTAATTTTTCAGTAAAGACGGAAAACATTCCCGTCTTGTGTTATTAGTATGCCACAAATATATTTACTTTAAACAAAATCAACGTGTTCAAAAGTACCATTTTAAGGAAAAAAGTAAATGAGAAATAAAAAAACAATGAAATCAGTTTATAAGTTTTGCAAAAACTTTCCATCGTCATGTCAGATATTTAGAATGGCATTTTATATATTTGACAAACATTTAAATTGACACTTAAAATTTTATGGCAAAATATAAATTATTCCTTTTGGGAAATGGATATTAAAATAAATGTCCGATATTTTGCCGATAAAACAAAGTTTTTTACCGACTAATGGGTATTGTTTTTCGAAAATAATTAAATTTGCCCATATAACTAAAAAATTAAGATGAAAAGCAAATTTTTGAAATATGCACGTGTGGTTTGTGCAGTGGTGATGATGCTTTCTATTATCACTCTCTTCTGCGACACCACTGGTATAGCCAGGCATTATTTGGGTTGGACTGTCGACATCCAATTCTTTCCTTCTATTTCCGCAGGTCTGATTGCGGCGTTTGTGTCGACGTTGGTTGTGACTAAACTGTTCGGAAGAATATACTGCTCGGTGATTTGTCCGCTTGGTATTTTTCAGGATATCGTCGCACGACTTGGCAGATTGACAAAAAAACAGAAAATCAAGTATTCTTATAGTGAGGAGAAACTTTGGATGCGATTGATAATAGCTGTGTTGTTTATCGCATCTTATTTGATCTGTGCATATCCGATAGTAGGTTTGCTTGAACCATACAGTATCTTCGGACGTATGGCGACCACTCTTCTCGCTCCAGTGGGCAGACTCATTGCAGAGTATCTTGCCGCATCGTCTGAGGCTGCCGGCGATTATACATTTGCGATGCCTGCCGCGTTAAACTATTCATATGTGATGTTAGGAGTCGCTCTATTCTCACTTGTGCTTATCGCTATTTTAGCATTCCGTGGTGGTCGTACATATTGTAATACTATCTGTCCTGTCGGCACAATTCTTTCCATCTTTGCTGAAAACTCAGTGGTTAAACCAGTCATCGACCATGACAAATGTGTGAAATGTGGTCTTTGTGCAAGAAAATGTAAGGCTTCATGTATCGACTCTAAAAATGGAAAAGTCGATTCTTCAAGATGTGTCGACTGTATGAATTGCATCTCCGCATGTAGCAAGGGGGCTATTTCTTTCTCAACATCATCAGACAAAGACAAGACTCCTAATATTATAAAGAGAATCAAGGATAGATTTGCGAAGAAGGCTAAGGAAGACGTGAATGCTACCGTCGCAACGGATGAATCAAAACGAGCATTCCTGACAGTCGGAGCACTTGTTGTTGGAAGTGCCATGACTAAGAGTATGGCAAAGACATTCGACGGTGGTTTGGCTGAAATCACAGAAAAGAAGGAACCAGTACGTACGGATAGAATCACACCTCCTGGAAGTAAATCGTATAGACATATTAAAGATGTATGTACTTCTTGCGGACTTTGTATCACGGCATGTCCTAATGAAGTGCTTCGTCCAAGTGAGGAACTTGATTCCTTGCTGACCCCAGTGATGAGTTTTGAAAAAGGCTATTGCCGACCTGAATGTAAGCGTTGCAGCGACGTTTGTCCGACAGGAGCTATCTCTCTTGCAGATCTTGCAGAGAAGAGTGCTACACATGTCGGCCATGCAGTGTTTATCGCCGACAATTGTATCTCTTTGAAGAAAGGCGTGTCGTGCGGCAACTGTGCCCGCCACTGTCCGGTTGGAGCAATCACGATGGCACCATCTGTCATTGGCGACGAGACGTCTCCAAAAATGCCGGTGATAGATTCACAAAGATGCATCGGATGTGGCGCATGTGAAAATCTGTGTCCTTCATCGCCATACAGCGCTATCTACGTGGAGGGTCACCGTGTACACAGAATAGATTAAGTATTGGGATCTTTCCCTATTTGTAATTTGAAAAAGACAACACAATATATGGATCGCAGAGATTTTCTTAAACGTTTGTCGGCTGCCACTGCCACTATGGGATTGGCTGCGTGTACTCCTGCTGAAAAGACGAAGGAGATAATCGGAACGGAAAGCAAGAAACCTACAGGTGAGATGACATACCGTACTGTGCCGACATCTGGCGACAAAGTGTCGTTGCTGGGCTATGGCTGTATGCGTCTTCCTACCGTGCAACATGGAAGTGCAAGAGAGCAGAAAGATATCGAGATAGATCAGGAAGAGTTGAACGCTCATGTGGATTATGCGATAGAGCATGGAATCAATTACTTTGACACATCTCCAGTTTATTGCCAGGGAAGAAGTGAACACCACATGGGTATAGCTTTGAAACGTATTCCGAGAGAGAAATTCCTTATCGCCACTAAGCTCTCGAATTTTGCACAGGAATATTGGAGCAGGGAAAAATCGATAGAGATGTATCGCAACTCCTTCAAGGAACTTCAGGTGGACACTATCGATTATATGCTTCTCCATTCAATTGGAGGTACGTCTGGAGAGTATAATTCGACTCAGACTTTTGAGAAGAGATACATTGAAAATGGCATTCTTGACTTTCTTCTTGAAGAGAGAGCGAAAGGCAAAATCCGTCATCTTGGATTCTCTTACCATGGTGACATCGCTATCTTCGACCGTGCTCTTGCCATGCACGACAAATGCAAGTGGGATTTCGTGCAGATTCAGATGAATTATGTCGACTGGTTGCATGCCAAGGAGGTCAATCCAAACAATACAAACGCAGAATACCTCTACGCTGAGCTGGAGAAACGTAATATTCCTGCCATCATCATGGAGCCATTACTTGGCGGACGTTTGGCAAGCACATTGAGTTTTATTGCAGCCAAACTGAAAGCACACCGTCCAGAAGACTCAATCGCTAAATGGGCGTTGCGTTATCTAGGATCATTCCCTAATGTACTTACTGTGTTGAGCGGAATGACTTATATGGAGAATGTCAAGGAAAATATTGACACATATTCTTCTGTGGAGCCATGCACCGAGGAGGAACTTGCTTTGCTTGAAGAGGTGGCTCAGGCGATGCTGAGATACCCAAGTGTGCCATGTACGGGATGCCAGTACTGTATGCCATGTCCTTATGGTGTGAATATTCCTGGTATCTTCCAGCACTATAACAAATGTATCAATGAGGGTAACGTCTCTGTCAGCAATCAGGATGAGAACTATGTGAAAGCTCGTCGTGCATTCCTTATGGGTTACGACCGTGCTGTGTCTAAGCTACGCCAGGCAGACCACTGTATAGGATGTGGAGCCTGTGTGAGTCATTGTCCGCAGGGAATCAAGATTCCTGCAGAGATGCAGAGAATAGACAAATATGTGGAGAGTTTGAAACAATCTATGGATTAAAAGTCGACGCATGGATAAACTGACAATCGTAACAGCTTCAGGAGAAACCATCACAGCCAACGAGATGGGCATCAAGGCTCTTCGTCGCATATATAAAGAGCGACGTGAGGTGTTGCGTGGTGCGACGGTGACAGACATCATCATCGGCAAAGGTGCTGCTTGTTTCCTGATTTGTGGTGGAATTAAGCATTTGAATGTGGATGTGATCAGTAGATCCGGGCTTGACATGTTGCAGAAGGCAGGCATTCCCGTCTGCCCAAAACAGATTGTGCCAATGATAATCAACCGCAAAAACGACGGGCAATGTCCGATTGAAAATCTTCTTAGAGAGACATTTGATGCTGAGGAAGGTATCAAGAAAATAAGCTCTTTCTTCAACGACGAATACTCAGTGTAGGAACTAATTGACCACGTTTTATATTTAAGGGATGTGTTTGTAAAGAAACACATCCCTTTGTTTTTTGTGATTTGTTATGCTCCCGGTTTCTTGCTCTTCAAAACCTTGACATATAAATATATCGTGATTGCAGCGATTGGCACCTGTACCAAAAGCAACATTGCTAATGCGTCTCCACTCATAATTTTAATCCTCCTCTATCCTTATTTGTTGTTGTTTGTTTTTCTTGTCCACGAAGTATATCATAACGCAAAGTGCCACAAGACAAAGCAATAATGATATTCGTGTTATGTCGACATACATCACGTCGTTGTAGACGGTGCCTTCGCTGAGTGCGGAACCCGGTTCCACATTATCTCCGACTTTTACCACAGGTATTGTTCCTTCCGGCAATGACACTGTTTTGACTGCCTCTCCACAATTGATCTCCACAGCATTGTCAGTCACTCCTGTCACTTGACCTGTATAGTCGGAATAGTAGAAGTTTGACACCCATGATGAGTTTGCTCCTATTCCTTTATGTGTCAACTCTCCGATAATCGACGAATTGTCGACCTCCCAACCAGACAATGATATCTGACTCCAGTCGTCATTCTTAGGCTTGATAAGCGCAGTGACAAAGATGAGGATCATCATTACCGGTGTGACATATCTTAGGATATATTTGAAGATTATTGGCAACTGCATTTCTGCTCCGTAGTGGATTATACGCCAACCTTTATCCAATCCCATCACCCAAGAGAACATGATTGTCTCGATCATACCGAAGAAGAAGAGAGCGAAAGTGCCAGCCCAGAAGTCGTACTGATCGAAGACTCCTTTGTCGAAAAACAATACTGTCGGCAAAGCAAGGAAGAACAAGATCACTCCATATATCCATGATGCTTTCTTCTGACTCCATTTGTAGCTATCTGTAAAGAAAGTTACCAAAGGGGTGGAAATAGCGAGTGACGATGTCACAGCAGAGAAGAAAAGTAATCCGAAGAACGCAAGTCCAGCCAATGCGGAAAGCACTGGTCCCCACTGAGAAAACAGGTATGGAAGCGTTTTGAATCCGAGACTGAATCCTCCAGACTGGGTCATCTCAAGCACAGCTGGCACGCCAAAATATCCTACTGCAATCGGGAAAATGATCGCACTACCGAGGACTACCTCTGTGAACTCATTTGTGAATCCGGCAGTGAGCGAGTTCAACACTATATCATCATGCTTTTTGATATATGAAGCATAACACTGTATACAACCCATTCCGAGCGACATAGTGAAGAATACCTGTCCGCCGGCAGCAAGCCAAACCTTAGGGTTGGTCAGAGAGTCAAATTGTGGATTCCACAGATAGTTGAATCCATCCATGCTTCCGAAAGTCGCACCCGCGTCGCCTTTATCAAGAGTGTACGCTCTTACAACAAGGAATATTCCGAAAAGCAACAGCATAGGCATCGCTATCTTCGCTACCTTCTCAATTCCATCCTTGATACCTTTGGCAAGAATCCATACATTGAATATGATGCACACCAGGAAGCATATCATAGTGTCGTGGGGAAGGAATGAAGTGGAAACTCCAAGATCGAGGTATTTGCCGAAGAAACTAGCCACCTCTGTTTCCGACATTCCCATGAATGTGCCGCATACAGAATGGATGGCATACGACAATGTCCAACTCTCAATGTAAACGTAATAAGCGCAGATGAGAGTGCTACAGAAAATACCCATTGATCCGAAATATTTCCATATAGGATGACGGTGCGCTGATTGGAGAATCATAGGAGGGGAGTGATGCCCCGACATTCCTCCTAGCTTTCCTGTACTCCACTCAATAAAGAGGAGTGGCAGACCAAGAAGGAAGAATGATATAAGATATGGGATGATGAAAGCACCACCGCCATTCTGAACAGCCTGAATAGGAAAACGTAAAAAATTGCCTAACCCGACAGCATTGCCAGCCATGGCAAGAATCAGTCCGATTCGAGAACCCCACGCTTGAGTCTGTTGATCCATTTCTGTCTTTTCTTTGATTTTTCAGTATAAATGTAGTTCGCTACAAAAATAATGCTTTTGTTTCTATAAAAAAATAATGTTTTATTTTGATATAATACAAATGTTTTTTATTTTTGGAGACAAGTTAAAAGGATTAAAAGGGACTTATTATCAATTCTGGTTTTGAGATTTTAGGAGGATCTTAAGATTTAAGGCGATTTATGAGAGTCCCATAAAAATGAAACCTATGAAAATTGCTGCTAGAATTTTTAAATTATTTACCTTTGTTTTCTTGACGTTGATTTATGTTTCGTGTCAGAAAGAAAAAACGCTAACGGTATGCGGCGTATTACCAGATGCTGCAGGTAAGATGGTATATGTTGATAGTATAACATCTTCTGTCCCTATTTGTTTAGATTCCGCTGTTGTGGCGAATGATGGAAGTTTTAATATATCTCTTAAGCCGGTGAAGAGAATGGCATTCTTCCAGGTGAGAGTAGATTCTATGTATGGAGCTTTTTGTGCTGATTCTACGGAAAAGATAGATTTCATGGAAGGCACACATGGAGAATTGACTCTTACTGGTGACGATTATGCAATCGAAGTATGTAAATTAAGCCAGCAATTAAGAGCGACAAATGACTATATAAATACGCTTATGTTGGCGTTCGACAGATCTCCGGAGAAGAAAGAATTGATTAAAAATTTGATCTACAACCGTGTGATGCGATACAGAAAGATCGCAGATTCTATAGTAAAAGAAAATCCCGTTTCTCCAGCGGCATATTATGCAATCACTTCCAAATTGATTTACGGAATCGAGCCATACGATTTTAAGGACGAAGATGATCTTCTTATGCTTGCTGTTGTGGCAAACAGATGGGATATTGTTCGTCATGGCAATGTATATTCCAATTCTTTGCTTGAAAAATTAGCAAGAGAACAGGTTAATAAAATCAATAAAAAAGTTGGCGACGATATGTTGTTTTCTGAGAAAGCCACATTTGTGGATTTGAATCTTCCTAATGCCAAGCATAACAGAGTCAGTCTTAACAGTATCAAAAATAAGAACGTGATCTTGCTTTTCTGGAATCTAAGGAAGATGGATCATGAAGTTTTGGAAAGAATAAAGTCGTATTATATATCGAATCCGGATATTGAGATTTATCATGTCAGTTTTGATCAAGATGTCAAGGAATTCGATAAAATGGCAGCACACTATCCATGGATATGTGTGAATGATGTGGATGGTAAAAGTGCGTTGACATACGATCTTGAAGTCACACCATCAGTATTCCTTTTCAATAAACGAGGAAACATCGTTGGCAAAAACGTTCCATTTATCGGATACAAATTTTAATAATTATATGTAAGAGACGCACGGTCGTGCGTCTCTTTTTCATGAATCAACATTGTATAATCGTGGCATAAATCATAAAAAAAGCATCGGAAATCTCCGATGCTCGTTTTGTTTTTATACTTTTGCTGTGCCCAAGACAGGACTCGAACCTGCACAGCCTTGCGACCACTGCCACCTGAAAGCAGCGCGTCTACCATTTCGCCACTTGGGCATTTTGGGGTAGGAGTTAAAATTGCCCTAACCAAAAACGATGCGAATTTCGCAAGTTTTAATAAAAAAAGCAACTCTTTTAGAATGAAAATTGCGTTCGATGGCAAAAGAGCCGTAAAAAATGGAACAGGACTCGGCAATTATAGCCGATATGTGTTGGAATCATTGTGCAAACATGCAGATGCCAACGACAAATTCATTGTTTATTCTCCCAAAGGTAGGATGAATGCGTGGATGCAGAGAATCATAGACACTTTTGCTCCACAGATCTCTCTTGTGATCAACTGTTCCATTTTCGCAAGTGTGTGGCGTACGTTTGGGATGACTCAGGATGCGGAAAAAGATGGTGCGGTAATCTTCCATGGTCTCAGCAATGAATTGCCTCTCAATATCGCCAAGAGCAAGATGAAAAGTGTGGTGACGATTCACGACCTTATCTTCCGCAGAATGCCGGAATGCTATAATTTCATCGACCGTAAAATTTACGATTATAAATTCCGTAAAGCAGCAGAGAATTCAGATGTTGTGATTGCTGTGAGTGAACGCACAAAAAAGGATATCGTGGAGCTGTATCATATTGATGCAGAAAAAATCAGGGTGGTTTATCAGGGTTGCGATGCCCAGTTTGCAAAAGAGATAAGTGAAGACGAGAAAATCCGCGTCGCACAAAAATATGATCTTCCCGAAAGATATATACTGAATGTGGGAAGTATTGAGACACGTAAGAATGCATTGCAGATCGTCAGAGCATTGAAGGATGTAGACGCATCTGTGTCGCTTGTGATTGTTGGCAGACGCACTAAGTATGCAGAAAAGATCGATGAATATGTGAAGAAAAATGGTTTAGACGCGAGGATAAAAATCATCTCAGGCATTGATTTCAAGGATTTGCCAGCGGTGTATGCCCAAGCGGAAGTATTCGTTTATCCATCTTTCTACGAAGGTTTTGGAATCCCGATTGTTGAGGCTTTGAATGTTGGTGTGCCTGTCATTGCGGCTACTGGCTCTTGTTTGGAAGAGGCTGGGGGAGCATCGTCTATCTATGTCGACCCGACTAACGACAAAGAGATGTCGGATGCCATCAATCGCGTCTTGACAGATCCTGATTTGAGAGCGAAAATGATTGTCGACGGAAAAGAATATGCCAAACGATTCTCTGAAGAACAATGTGCAAAAGAGATTTTTGAGATATACAGGGAAATCATTTAGTTTTAAGACATAAACAAAAATAGCCCGACATTATGCCGGGCTATTTTTTTATGAATAAAAAGGTGATTATTCGAATACTACGCTACCATCGTGTACATTGTAGTATGCACCAACAACCTGAGTTTTACCTGCCTCTACGAATTTCTTAACCAACTCACGATCGTTGATTCTCTTCACCTGAGTGGCAGCATTTAGTTTGATAGCTGCGTCAAGAGAATCTGCCTTGCCTACATATGGTTTAACGTCTGCCTGGATCATAGAAAGCAACTCATCGATCTTGCTCTCATCGTCAGCCTTAACATCACCGATAGCACCTGTCACACCGCCGCAAGACTCGTGACCTAGCACAACAACAGTCTTGACTCCAAGGTGCTCGATAGCGTAGTCTACACTACCCATAACGGCATCGTTGTTAACGTTGTTACCTGCAGTACGGATTACGAAGATGTCACCGATACCCTGGTCAAAAATCAACTCTACTGGAACACGAGAGTCTGAGCAAGCAACTACAGCTGCAAATGGAGCCTGGTGAGGCGCTGTCTCAGCAAGACGTTTGTGGTCGTGGTGAGGGAATACGGGAGTCTCTGCTACGTAGCGAGCGTTTCCATCCTTCAAACGTGCGATAGCCTCTTCTGGAGTCTCAACTGTTTTGTCCAATGTTGCCATTACTGAATCAATGGCTGCTTTGCAAGAATCGTTAGACTCATTCTTTACTGTCTCCTTCTGTGAGCAGCTTGCGAAAATGCCCATAGCAACGATGGCGATAGGCAAGAATAATTTTTTCATTTTTTTATTTAAGTATTTAATATCGAAAAACGGTGCAAAATTAAATCATATTTTTTTTCGTTGTTATTCGTTGTACATGGATTTTGATGCAAATTTTCATGTCATGGTTTATTGTCTGATGAAGAATAAAACAAAAAAAGGAAGGTTGTTCACCTTCCTTTTCTTATAGTTAAACCACAAGGGTCATTCTTACTTCTTATTCTGCTCAACCCACTTTCTTGCATTTACAAATGCCTCGATCCATGGAGTCACCTCATCTGTGGCTTTTCTGTTCAATGGGTAGTATGCCCACTGCCATGGGAAGATAGCACGCTCCAAATGTGGCATCATAGCCAAGTGACGACCGTCTGCCGAACAGATGGCTGCTGTAGCATACTTAGAACCGTTAGGGTTGGCTGGGTAACCGTCGTATACATATTTACCTACGATCTTGTACTCGCTCTCTGCGTAAGGAAGATCGAACTTTCCTTCTCCGTGAGCCACCCAAATACCAAGGTTAGAGCCTGATAGCGACTTGAACATCACTGAATCATTCTGTGGAATTGTCAATGCCACGAATGAAGACTCAAACTTGTGAGAATCGTTGTGTAGCATACGTGGCTTCTGCTCATGGTTAGGATATACAAGTCCAAGCTCAACCATTAGCTGACATCCGTTGCAGACTCCAAGAGAAAGTGTGTCAGGACGTGCGTAGTAGCGATCAAGTGCAGCCTTTGCCTTCTCATTGTATAGGAATCCTCCTGCCCAACCTTTAGCTGAACCAAGGACGTCTGAGTTGGAGAATCCACCACAGAATACAATCAAGTTGACATCATCCAATGTCTCACGACCTGATGCCAAGTCTGTCATGTGGACATCCTTCACGTCGAAACCAGCCAAATACATTGAGTATGCCATCTCACGGTCTCCGTTTGTTCCCTTCTCACGGATGATTGCCGCTTTGATTCCTGATGGAGCTGTACGGTCGGCTGTGATTCCAAGTTTTGATAGTTTGCCAGAGAATTCAGAGTTGAACTTGAATCTCAATGGCTGGTTCTTATAGTTCTCGTAACGCTTCTTTGCACAAATCTCACCGCTCTGCTTTCTGTCAAGCAAGTAAGATGACTTGAACCATACGTCACGAAGCTGATCGATCTGGAAGTCGTGCTTGAACTTATCTTTAGCTACTCTTACGACTCTGTCTTCCATTGGAGTTGCGATCTTGGCGAAACCAACACCTGCCTCTCTCATCATCTTCTCTGCCAATGCACAGTCTGAAACCTGTACCAAAACGCCTGGATTCTCAGCGAACAATACCTTCAATACATCATCACCTACGCCATTCAAATCTACGTTCAAACCGCCTTCTGAATTTGCGAAACACATCTCAAGAAGAGCAGTCAACATACCACCTTCTGAAATATCGTGTCCTGCAAGTACGATGCCTTCTTTGATCATCTCTTGAACAGTGTTGAATGCATCCATGAAGTATTCTGTGTCAGTCACACAAGGAACTTCGCTTCCTACCTTGTTCAATGATGCGAACAATGCGGAACCACCAAGCTTCAAGCTGTCGAATGAGAAATCAATATAGTAAACGGCTGAACCAGGTACGTTAGCGATAACTGGAGTCACGATGCCTCTTACGTCAGAAACCTCAGCTCCGGCTGAAATGATCACTGTGCCTGGAGAATATACTTTCTCATTGCCATACTTCTGTGTCATAGACAATGAGTCTTTTCCTGTTGGAATATTGATGCCAAGTGAACATGCGAAATCGCTGGCTGCGTTGACTGCCTTATACAATCTTGCATCCTCACCAGGATTCTTACATGGCCACATCCAGTTTGCACTCAACGATACGCTATCCAATCCCTCTGCTAGAGGAGCGAACACGATATTTGTCAATGCCTCTGCGATTGCAAGTACTGAACCAGCCTCTGGATCAGCAAGAGCTGCGATAGGAGCGTGTCCGATAGACGTTGCGATACCAGCCTTTCCACGGTAATCCAACGCTACAGCACCAAGGTCTGCCAATGGCAACTGCACCTCTCCAACTGTCTGCTGGCGTGCTACCTTTCCTGTTACCGAACGGTCAACCTTGTTAGTCAACCAATCCTTACATGCAACGCTCTCAAGCTGAAGAACATTGTTGATGTATTCGTCTACCTTGCTTACATTGATAGTGGCGTCAGTATAGTGCTCCTCTACAGAATTGTCTGTGATGACAGTACGTGGAGGGTTACCGATCATATCCTTCATCTCCAAGTCGATTGGCTTTTCACCATTCTTCTTTTCGAATACGAACTTGTTGTCTCCTGTAGTCTCTCCGACAACATACATTGGAGCACGCTCACGATCAGCGATCTTCTTGATTAGATCAATATCTTTCTCGTGAACAAGAAGACCCATACGCTCCTGACTCTCGTTTCCGATAATCTCTTTCGCTGAAAGAGTAACGTCGCCGATTGGAAGAGCATCCATATCTATCTTACCTCCTGTCTCCTCAACAAGCTCCGACAAACAGTTCAAGTGTCCACCTGCACCGTGGTCGTGGATAGAGACGATAGGGTTAGAATCGCTTTCCGCAAGTGTTCTGATCACGTTAGAAACACGCTTCTGCATCTCTGCGTTTGCACGCTGCACTGCGTTTAGCTCGATTGCGTTTGAGTACTGGCCTGTCTCAACTGATGAAACGGCTCCACCACCCATACCGATGCGGTAGTTGTCACCACCCATCACTACAACCTTCTCACCTGGCTCTGCATGACCCTTCTGCGCATCTTTCATCTTGGCGAAACCGACACCTCCTGCAAGCATGATAACCTTGTCGAAAGCGAACTTCTTGTCGTTCTCCTGATGCTCGAATGTCAACAACGAACCACAGATTAGAGGCTGTCCGAACTTGTTACCGAAATCGCTGGCTCCGTTGGATGCCTTGATCAAAATCTGCTCTGGAGTCTGGTAAAGCCAGTTTCTCTCCTTCATCGCCTGCTCCCATGATCTTCCGTTCTCTGTACGTGGATATGAAGTCATGTAGACTGCAGTTCCGGCGATAGGCAAACTTGCCTTACCTCCACCAAGACGGTCACGGATCTCACCACCTGAACCAGTAGCTGCACCGTTGAATGGCTCAACTGTAGTTGGGAAGTTGTGAGTCTCGGCTTTCAATGAGATGACAGACTGTATCTTCTTCACCTCAAAATAGTCTGGTTTGTCTCCTGATTTTGGAGCGAACTGCTCGATCTCGGGACCAGCGTTGAAAGCAACGTTATCTTTATAAGCTGAAACCAACTTGTTAGGGTTAGTCTCAGATGTTTTCTTGATCATAGCGAAAAGTGAGCTCTCCATCTCTTTGCCATCGATGATGAACTTTCCGCCGAATATCTTATGACGGCAGTGCTCAGAGTTCACCTGTGAGAATCCGAACACCTCACTGTCTGTAAGTTTTCTTCCGATTTTTGCACTTACGCTCTTCAAGTACTCGATTTCCTGTGGGTTAAGTGCAAGACCCTCTTGCTTGTTGTATTCTTCAATATCGTCAATGTAGACAATTGGATCAGGAGTCTTTGAGATTGTGAAGATATCTTGGTTCAAGCCATTGTAGATACGCTGTAGCATTGGGTCATGCTCTGCGTTCTCGCCTGAAGCCACAAAATATTCCTCGATTCTCTCAATACCAGAAATACCCATGTTCTGAGTTATTTCCACTGCGTTCGTACTCCAAGGAGTAATCATCTCGCGACGTGGGCCAACGAACCAACCGTTGATGCTATCACACTCCATGTACTTAGCACCACTGAATGCCCAAGTGAGTTTCTTAATGTCTTCCTCACCCAATTTCGACGAAACACCGACTGCAATTATGCCGGCATCCTCTTTTTTGAAAAATAATATCATATTGTGTTGAAATATTTTTGTCTTATTTCTTCATCGCTTTGAATCTTGCACAAACTCTGTGTGCATCTTCAATTATCTTGTCTTCTCCTGGCACAACGCCTGAACGCATCACGACGCGTCCGTTGCAGATCACTGTGTCTATACATCTGCTGTCTGCCGAATAGACAAGGTTGGAAATCAAATTGTAGTCTGGCACAAGTCTTTCGTTGCTCATGTCTACAAGCACGGCATCTGCCAATTTGCCTTCTGCTATAACTCCCGCGTCGATACCGAATGCTTCCGCTCCTGCTCTTGTCGCCATGTCGAAAACATAGTCTGCTGGTGCAGATTCAGCATCTTCAGTAAGTTTTGCAAGCAATGCGAAGAATTTCATCTCCTGCATCATGTCAAGATTGTTGTTCGACGATACACCGTCTGTGCCAAGCACCACTCTTGAACCGCGTGAACGGTGCTGAGTAGTGTGGAATGCTCCACTTGCTAGTTTCATGTTAGATGTCGGATTCGACACGATCACACACTGGCGTTTTGCAAGTATATCCGCATCACTGTCTGAAGTGTGGACAACGTGAGCCAAGGCTGTCTTTTCTGTCAATACACCAAGGCTGTCTAGCCATTCCACTGGCGACATTCCATGCTCAGCTTTGCAATCTTCCACCTCTTTCGCTGTCTCAGACAAATGTGTATGAATCATCACGCCTGCTTTGTCTGCCTCTTTCACACATCTCTCAAACAACTCTTTCGATACAGTGTAAGGAGCGTGTGGGGCGACAGCAAGTCTCACCAATTCTGTACTTTTAAACGAATGTAGGAGTCCGAATCGTCCATTAATCGACTCTTCTCCCATTCTGTCCATCAAAGAGATTCCGATCTGTGCGCGTACTCCCATCTCTTCACAAGCTTTGATGCTCTCTTCTACCATGCCGTACATGTCGTTGAAGAAGACGGTGCCGGATTTGATCATCTCCAGCAATGCAAGTTTTGTGCCGACGTAGATGTCTTCCTCCACCATTTGGTCTTCCACTGGCCAGATATGGTCGTTGAGCCATGTGAACAGAGGTAAATCATCTGCGTAACTGCGCAACAATGTCATTGCGGCGTGGCAATGTCCATTGTAGAACGGAGGAATTATAGCAAAACCTTTGCCGTCAATCTCCTGATCGGCGTTCTCTGTGATATTTGGGGCAATTCTGCTGAAACGATTGCCTTTTATCAATACATCGGTGGTTTTGCCATTAAGCGACACACCTTTTATCAGTATACTACTCATACTCTTTCCCTCCTAATTTTGTTTACACAAGACAAATATAATCCTCGTGTATCTCGATCAAACGTTGTTTGAACAATACTCCGATGGATTTCTTGAAACTCTTCTTGCTGCATCCGAACATATCGGCGATTAATCCTGCGTCCGATCTGTCTGACACTCTCAAGATTCCATTGTTCTTATGTAATTCATCCATAATTATCTCCGATAACTCATCAGTCACTTTGAAACCAAGTGGCTGTAGGGAGATGTCTATTTTGCCGTCTTCACGGACATTCTTTACATAACCTGTATAAAGTGCACCTATCTCAATCTCCTGGAATATTTCACTTTGGTAAATCATTCCCCAGTGAGCGTTGTTGACAATCACTTTATATCCTCGTTCGTGACGAGATGCGATCATAATATCCACCTCATCGTTGAACTCGTATTTTGCAGGAGAGACGTTGAGATACTGGTCTATTCTGCTTGTAGCTATGATCTGGCGAGTCACCAAATCGTAGTAGACATATACCAGATAACGTCTGTCTATCTGCATTCGCATGGTCATCTCTCGTGATGGCAGGAATAGTGGACGTGATAGTCCCCAGTCGAGCAATGCTCCTGCTTTAGAAACCTCATCTACATAAAGATAACCGAACTCACCTGGCATCACATACGGCATCATTGTGGTCGGTACCATTTCTCGTTTGGCATTCATGAATATGAATACTTCAACCTGTTGACCGACTTCCGCACCGTCTGGCAATTCCAGCTTGCGCATAAAAAGAGTATCACCGTCGACTGTATCCTTAAGGATATAGCCGTCGGTTCTGACCTCTGATATTTCTAGTATGTTTTTTTTACCTACTTCTAACATATTTGCGATTAGTTCGCCGAGTGCTCTTTCAAAAATTCTCTACACTTGTCTTTTACAACCTTAGTGTATTCTGGAGTAGGGAATTCGTTTGCTCCCTCCACCTCGATGAATTCAGCCAACTCTCCGAGCTGAGATGCCAACTGTTTTGAATTTATAAGCTCTGTACTCTGTTCGTTTGATGTTCCGTGGAAAATCAAACTTTTGATCTCGTTGTCAAAGTTCTTCTCAAACTCGTTCAGGTTCAAAGCCGAATTAGTGGAAATCGAGATCACACCTCTGATTCCCTCTTTAGAAAGAGGCTCTGTTCCAGACACATAAGTATAAATGTAAGATGCAACGACAACTGCACCAGATGCATTTCCTGCCAAGAATATTCTTGTTGTGTCAATGCCATATTTGTCAGCTTTCGTTTTCAATGTAGTGAGGGCGTCATTCACGTCGTTCAATGCAGTACGGAATGTCTTGATTGTCTTATCGTTGTTTCTGTCTGCCTTGATATTCGAACATTTAGGTATACAAACCTTGTAACCCAAATCGATGAAGAGACGAGGCCACTCGAATGAAGGCATCTCTTTTACATCTCCTTCGATGAACAAGACAACTGGCATCTTCTCTTGTTCTTTCTTTTCAGGTCCATAGATCGACATTGTACGGAATTTGTCAAGTACATCACAATCAATACAAACTGCGTACGACAACTTGTCTACATAGCACTCTGCGTTAAGATTCTCTACTGGCACAAATTCAGCAGGTGTTGTATTTGTCGAATCAACAGCCTCTACAGGAGCAGCTCCCTCTTTACTTGAACCAGCACAACAGCACATCAATGTTGAAAGTGCGAAAGCAAAAATATATGCACAGATCTTCATAATTAATATTTTTTAATAAATCTCAGCTAAATATATGAATATTTTAAGACTAACAGGTCTTGTGTTGTCAAAAAACTTCATAAAAGTTAATAATTCTTTGATATTCACCACGACTTACTTGCAATATCAAGACACAATTGCCTTTGCCACCTCTTTAGAAGCATCCTTGCCAAACAATGCTTCTACCATTGCCAAAGCGAATACTTTTGCTGTACCAGCGCTTCTTCCTGTGACAAAATTGCCGGAAATCTCGTATGGTGCTCCAGTTGTCACAGCTCCCTTCAGAAACTGCTCATAGCCTGGAAAACAAGTTGCAGCTTTGCCGTCAAGCAGACCAAGAGATCCGTAGATCATAGGTGCCGCACAGATGGCAGCCAACCATTTCTTCTCATCATTGGCTTTCTTCACCAACTCGATCAACTCTGAATGTGCCAACAATGTCTTGTGGCCTGGGCCTCCAGGCAGGAACAACATGTCTGCATCGTTGTAATTGTTGTCGTCAAACAGACTGTCTGCAATCACCGTGATGTTGTGTGATCCTGTGACCTCTTTCTTCCCCGTCACGCTAACTTTCTCCACCGTCGCTCCAGCTCTGATTAGGAGATCGATTGGGAATATGGCTTCAGTCTCTTCGAAACCGTCTGCCAAAAAAACATATACTTTCTTCATTTTATCTTAATTCAAATTTGTAAGTAATGGTACCGCTCTGGTTTTTCTTAGTCGGTATCGCATTGAATTTAGTCTTCTTCGCCGCAGCGAGTGCAGCATTATGAAGACGTTTTGACGTGATGTCTGTACCTGGTGCTATATCAGCGTTTATAACGTCGCCGTTCTCATTGACCATGATTCTGACCACAATCGTTCCCTCTTCTTGTTCTCCATACGTTGGCTTCGCCAATTCTCCACGGATGGAACGACCGTCAAGTGACCATGAGTTGTTGGATCCTGTCTTTGCATGTCCTTTCGACGGTGCATTGTTCGGATCTCCCGTCGCCTTACCTTGGCTTCCAGTCGATGATCCGTCTCCTTTGCCTGTAGACGAATTGTCATTGCCGACACCACCGTTTCCACCTTGGCCGAAGACATTCTTCAAACGGTTTCCAATTTCAGCTTTCTGCTTATTCTCTTTTTCAATTTGAGCACGTTTCTCAGCCTCTCTACGTTTGCGTTCAGCTTCCTCCGCCTGTTTCTTCTTTCGTTGAGCGTCGGCCTCTTTTTTCTTAGCCTCCTCTTTCTTCTTCTCCTCGTCCGCTTTTGGCATAGCCACCGACTCCTCTATGTCCTGAGTCTGATAAGCTTCTGGAGCAGTGGACGGATCTGCAGCCGGAGACGCTTCAGCCAACTGTCCTTCTATCTCGCTGGCTGGAGTAGGTTCAAAAAGATCGCTTCCACCAAAATCGTCAGCACCGAGAGACACTGCCAAACCTTCCTCTGTGGTTGACATTTGCGACGTCATGCAGCAACATATCAACACTAGGAAAATGACAGCATGGAAAATCACAGTACCCGTTGCACCGTTTGCTTTGGCCCAGGATTTAAGTTTTTGTCTATCCATACACTCTCGTTTTTTAATGACTATTTCTTCATTGGACGTGTCGCAATTACAAGCTTGAACTTGTTTTTGTTGGCAATGTCCAATATTTTCACCACTTCACCATGAGGCACACTCTCATCTGCGTATAGAGCTACATACATGTCTGGTTCAGCCAACTCGATCTTCTTCAGATAGTCTTCAATCTCCTCAAACTGTATCGGACGCTCAGTCTCATTTCCAAAAGCCACATAGTGGTTGAGTTCCTTGTCTATCGTAACTCGCGTCAACGGTTTTGCAGCCGTCTGCGAATTGCTCTGCGGCAACATCAGTTTGATGGCGTTGGGATGCACCACCGATGATGTCAACATGAAGAATATCAGCAACAAGAAGATGATATCCGTCATTGATGACATACTGAAGCTTGCCTCTGCTTTATTTCTACGTTTTAAAGCCATAGCATTCAGTTATTTAGTTGGCAGGCTCATTCAAAATATCCATAAACTCAAGTGAACGTGCTTCCATATCACGTACCACTTTGTCGACAAGAGTTGTCAAATAGTTGTATGCGAAGTATGCGATGATACCCACAAACAGACCTCCAAGAGTTGTCACCATGGCAGTGTAGATACCTCCAGCCAATGATGATACATCAATATTGTTACCTGCGTTAGACATCTGGAAGAATGCCTCGATCATTCCGGCTACAGTACCCAAGAATCCGATCATTGGAGCTCCACCTGAGATTGTGGCAAGGTATGAAAGACCTGTTTCAAGTTTCGATACTTCAAGGTTGCCGACGTTCTCAACAGCAACAGACACATCCGACATAGGACGGCCAAGACGCTGGATTCCCTTCTCAATCATTCTTGCACATGGTGTATTGTTGTTGCGACAAAGATTCAACGCTGCGTCAATCTTTCCCTCCTGGATATAATCCTTGATCTTATCCATGAAACTTTTGTCATATTTCGACGCTGCTCGGATAACAGTCAAACGCTCAAAGAAGATATAGATTGCGACGATGCTAAGAAGTAGCAACGGAATCATAATCCAACCACCCTTCATGGCTGTGTCAAGCAGGTTGATGCTCTGATTTGCAGTCTCCTCAACGTTGTTTACAGGAACTGTCTCAGGAATTTGTAAAAGCATGTTTAAATTCATAATTCACAATATTATATAAAGGTTCTTTGTTTACGCTTTTTTGATGGTGTGACCCATACGGTTTTTCTTTGTCTCAATATAGAAACGGTTGTATTTGTTTGGCTCTACCTCGATAGGTACATTCTCCACGATTTCGAGTCCGTAGCTTTCCAATCCGATTCTTTTGACAGGGTTGTTTGTCATCAGACGCATCTTCTTGACGCCTAGAATCTGAAGGATCTCTGCTCCTACACCGTATTCTCTCTCATCTGGTTTGAATCCGAGGTGAATGTTGGCATCGACAGTGTCCAATCCTTCCTCCTGAAGCTTATAGGCTTTGATCTTGTTCATCAGTCCGATACCACGGCCCTCTTGGTTCATATATAATATGATTCCTTTGCCCTCTTTCTCCACCATCTGCATGGCTTTCTGTAGCTGTTCGCCACAGTCGCAACGGCGAGATCCGAAGATATCTCCAGTGGCACAAGATGAATGTACACGGACCAATATTGGTTCGTCTGGTTTCCATTCTCCTTTGATTAGGGCAATGTGCTCCAATCCATTTGATTTCTGACGGAAAGGAATCAGCTTGAAGTTGCCATATAGAGTAGGCATCTCCACTTTTTCTCCCGTCTCCACAACACACTCTTTCTTTCTTCTGTATGCGATAAGATCCTTGATCGCAATCATCTTCATGTCGTATTTCTTTGCCACTTCCACAAGCTGAGGCATACGAGCCATTGTACCGTCTTCATTAAGAATCTCGATAAGTGCAGCGGCTGGATGAAGACCGGAAAGACGTGCCAAATCGACAGCGGCTTCTGTGTGTCCGGCACGGGCAAGCACACCGTTGTCTTGGGCATAAAGCGGATTGATATGACCTGGACGTCCGAATGTTGTTGAGGTGCTTATAGGATCAGCAAGAGCTTGTATTGTCATAGCACGGTCGTGTGCAGACACTCCAGTTGTACATCCTTCAAGTTTGTCTACAGTGACAGTGAAGGGAGTGCCAAGGATAGATGTGTTATCCGCTACCTGATGGTCGAGACCAAGCTCTTTTGCTCTTGAAATCGTGATTGGTGCACAAAGCACACCACGTCCTTCACGAAGCATGAAGTTAATCTTTTCAGGAGTGATAAGCTCTGCGGCGGTGATGAAATCACCTTCATTCTCACGATCCTCGTCATCCACTACAATTACAAACTTTCCATGCTTGAAATCCTCAAGTGCCTCTTCTATTGTGTTTATACTATAATTCATTATTATTATATACTATAATATCTTCTTGATTGTCTATATTTTTTTTCTTTTTAGAGAACAGCTTTTTGAAAAACTTGGCAATATTCTTGCCTAACGCGCTTGCTGTAGGCATATTGAATGTCGCGTCAATTGCTGCTTTGTAAGTAAGGAATAGTCCCAAAGGGAACAACATGGCCGAACTCAACCAAGTTCCTACCCAGACAGGCCATCCTCCGTTTCTTGCCATCTTGAATCCTGTGTTATCTACGATATAGTAGATGATGAAAAGCAGGATGGAAATAACGACCGGCAGACCGAATCCTCCTTTTCGAATGATGGCTCCAAGCGGAGCTCCGATAAAGAAGAAGATGATACATGCGAACGAAAGTGTGAACTTACGGTGTCGCTCGATATCATGTTTCCACATCTGCTTGTCTACAACAGAATATTTGCGTTCTCCAAAGTAATCAAACTCATTTCTCACAACCTGCATGTTGTTTACCGCTCTGTCATACGACTCTTTCAACTGCATCAATGATCGACGGTTGATTATCGCCTCGTAGTTCTTGGCATTCTCCAATGGGATTGTGTCAAGATTTGTTTTGACATATCCGCTGTCAATGGTACGTCCAAAGAACAAGGAGTTGACATATTTGTATGCGTAAGCCGCAGCCAGACTGTCTGATTCATGTTTTAAGGAATCAACAGCTTGTGTGAGTTGTTCAAGATTCTTGGTTGTCTGTTTGCCTGCTACCGACTCTTCGCTTACCATGTTAAGATTGTTGTCGTAGTCCATAATCAATTCTCGGTAAACGAATGTCTCGCGTCGGAACGGAATATTTCTCTTTGACACCTGAACTGCCGAACCCTTCATGTTCTCAAACATCTCTCCGTTGTGGAGCTTGAGGATGAATCCTTTTTTATCTGCAGTTGAGACGAGCATGCCCGAATCTGCTGTCACGATTCTGATATTGTCTGAACTTCCTCCACCTGCTGTGCCGGTGAAATCGTAGATCATCATATCATAAAGCATTCTTGTATTGTGGTTTTTGCTACGCACGTAGATGCTGTAGTTGTCGATGCCAGTATAGAAAGATCCGACGGGGATTGACACATCTGGCGATTTATGTTTGATGGAGCGAAGCAGTACCGTCCACTTCAATTGAACATCTGGCATCACCACGTTTGAGAAATAGAATGAACCGATTGATAGAAAGCCAATTACCACAAGATATGGCTTCATGATTCTAAACAATGATATGCCGGCGGCTTTCATCGCAATCAATTCCAAACGCTCACCAAGTCCACCGAAACTCATCAACGATGACAATAGAATTGCCAATGGCAATGCCATCGGAACGAGAGTCAGCGCTGCATAGTAGAAGAATTGAGCCATGACTATCAAATCAAGTCCTTTTCCTACCATCTCGTCGATGTATCTCCATAGCGACTGCATCAGCAGAATGAAAAGACATACGAAGAAAGTGGCTAAGAAACTTAGCAAATAGTCTTTCAATAAAAATGTATGTAGGCGTTTTAACTGCATCTTAAACATATTTCGCCTGCAAAAATAGTCTTTTTCTATCTTTTTTTCGTGTTTTATGGTACTATATATTGTGATTTTTACGATTTTTTTGCTCTTTTGCTTTTAAATTATAAACAAAACAAATATTTAGGAAATGGAACTAATAGTATTTTTGATTGTAGGTGCACTTGCTGGCTATCTTGGAGGTCAGTTGATGGGCAAAGCAAACAGCATTTTGGTTAACATTCTTGTTGGTATCATCGGAGGTATGATTGGAGGATGGGTATTTGGAGATTTGTTCAGTGGTCTTCCAAGTATCGGTTCATTCAGCCTTGGTGGTTTGATCACAGCTGTGCTAGGATCATGTATCCTTCTTTGGCTTATCGGATTCCTTCAGAAAAAATAAGATCAAAAGAGACATCCTTAGACCGTAAGGTTTTATAGGATGAATTAAAATTTAGAAGATCATTGCAAGCGTAGGTTTGCAATGATCTTTTTATTTGTGTCTCAATGTCTCATGATATAATCCACGTTGAAGCCTTTTCATCATTGGATAAAACAGCACATACGACACCGCTGCGCATACGATGGCACATGTGATGGCGACGGCGATGTCCAATCCCACGTCGAATGCATTTTTGGAAATGGACAATCCGAATATCCTTGAAACTTGCTTGAATATATTTAGAAGGAAGACTCTTACAATCAGTTTTTGAGCCATTCTTTTTATGAATGTAGACACTGCCATGCCCAACAGAGATGTCATCGTTCGTGAGACAATCTTGTTGTGTTTGGCTTCATTGTTCAAAGAGATCAGAATCTCTCCGTCTACATTTTTGTCTGTATGTGTCTCGCTTTTTGGATTGCCGTATAAATACACCAGTTTCTGTGTCAGGATGAACACCACTATTTGAAACTGTATGAAGTCGATGACGCATGCTGTGTACATTGGCCATCCTGTCTGTGGAATGGCAAGCAGGAAAGATAAGGCAGAGACAATCACGCAATGATATATGATTGCTTTGTTAGAAGCGTCTTTCACCTCTTGTTTTGTCAACACATCAATAGGTGAGCAATCGTTGAAAGTCCGTTTGAATATACGTTTCAGATATGAGTCTCTGTCGACGACTGCAAAAGGAAGACGAAGGCCAGTCAGCAAGACACTGTCCCATATCGTGGTCAATTTCTGAATGATTCCCTTTATCTGGCTTTGGATGCTCATCCTATATAATAATAGTAGAGACGTCGCAATGCGGCGTCTCTACATAAATTTATCGCCAATATAAAATAATTATCTGCCTGAGTACATGCTGTCGTAGTACTTCTCGTATTCTCCAGAAGTGATCTTGTCCATCCACTCCTGATTCTCAAGATACCACTTGACAGTCTTTTCGATGCCTTCCTCAAACTGTAGGCTTGGCTCCCAACCCAATTCAGCCTGAAGTTTGCGTGAGTCGATAGCATAGCGTGCGTCGTGTCCAAGACGGTCTGTGACATATGTGATAAGATCCATGTCCTCACCCTCTTTTCTTCCAAGAAGACGGTCGACAGTATTGATCACGACCTTGATGATGTCGATATTCTTCCACTCGTTGAATCCACCGATATTATATGTCTCAGCTATCTTGCCCTTGTGGAAGATAACGTCGATTGCACGTGCATGGTCTTCAACAAAAAGCCAGTCGCGTACGTTCTCACCTTTGCCGTATACTGGCAATGGTTTGCGGTGGCGGATATTGTTGATGAATAGAGGAATCAGTTTCTCAGGGAACTGGTATGGACCGTAGTTGTTGGAGCAGTTAGTCACGATAGTAGGCATGCCGTAAGTGTCGTGGAATGCTCTCACAAAATGGTCAGACGAAGCCTTAGAAGCTGAGTATGGAGAGTGTGGGTTGTATTTTGTTGTCTCCAAGAAGAAATCCTTACCATAAGCCTCATGGTGTTTGCCAGAAGAAGCTTTAGTAGTGAATGGAGGCTCAATACCCTCTGGATTAGTCATCTCCAATGCTCCATACACCTCATCTGTAGAGATGTGGTAGAAACGTTTTCCTTCGTATTTTTCAGGAAGCGACTCCCAGTAAAGTTTTGCGGCCTGAAGCAAAGAAAGAGTTCCCATCACGTTTGTCTTCGCAAAAGTGAAAGGATCCTTGATTGATCTGTCGACGTGGCTCTCTGCGGCCAAGTGGATGATTCCGTCGACTTTCTCATCCTGCATAAGCTTGTAGAATGCGTCGAAGTCGCAGATATCCATCTTCACGAATTTATAGTTTGGCTTGTCCTCGATGTCTTTCAGATTTTCAAGGTTTCCGGCGTATGTCAACTTATCAAGATTGATAATGTTGTATTCAGGATATTTGTTTACGAACAAACGGACCACGTGCGAACCGATAAATCCCGCACCTCCTGTAATGACGATGTTTCTTTTGAAATTCATACTATTCAAGTGTATAATTTTTGCAAAGATATGTATAAAAATGCTGAGTACGAAATGTTTAATGCATAAAAAAGAGACGATGCATGCACCGTCTCTTCAAAATATTTGATTTTTATGATTATTTCGCAACAATCAAGAAGTAGTTCTTCTTTCCACGTTGAGCAAGGATATACTTGCCGTTAAGAAGAGAATCTGCATTGATCACGGCATCGTAAGAAGCTAATTTCTCTTTGTTGATTGCAACGCCACCGCCTTGAACCATCTTTCTCAATTCTCCCTTTGAAGCGAATACATTTGCTTTGTCTGTAAGCAAGTCAGCGGCTGCGATTCCAGCCTCGATCTCACTCTTTGATACCTCAAACTGTGGCACACCTTCAAACACTGAAAGTAGTGTCTCCTCGTCGAGTTTCTTCAATGAGTCTGCTGTTGCGTTTCCGAACAAGATGTTAGAAGCCTCAACTGCTGCCTCATAATCCTCACGTGAGTGAACCATGACTGTAAGTTCCTCAGCAAGTTTCTTCTGAAGTGGACGCAAGTGTGGAGCCTCAGCTTGCTCTTTCACCAAACCTTCGATCTCCTCTTTAGAAAGAGATGTGAAGATCTTGATATACTTTTCTGCGTCGTCGTCTGAAACGTTTAGCCAGAACTGGTAGAACTTGTATGGAGAAGTACGTTTTCTGTCAAGCCATACGTTGCCCGACTCAGTTTTCCCGAACTTCTTTCCGTCTGCCTTAGTGATAAGTGGGCAAGTAAGAGCGTATGCCTCAGCACCGCTGATTTTACGGATCATTTCAGTTCCGGTAGTGATGTTACCCCATTGGTCTGCACCACCAAGCTGAAGCTTACAGTTTTTAGTCTCATTCAAGTATACGAAGTCGTAACCCTGAAGAAGCTGGTAAGAGAATTCTGTGAACGACATACCGTCAGCACCGTTCTCACCAGTGAAACGACGCTTTACAGAATCCTTACTCATCATATAGTTTACAGTGATAAGCTTACCGATGTTGCGGATGAAATCAAGGAAAGTGAAGTTTTTCATCCAATCGTAGTTGTTGACAAGTTCAGCCTTATTTGGAGCATCACTGTCGAAATCCAAAAATTTAGAAAGCTGAGCCTTGATGCACTCCTGATTGTGGCGAAGCATAGCCTCGTCGATAAGCACACGCTCCTGCGACTTTCCAGAAGGGTCGCCGATCATACCTGTAGCACCACCGATAAGAGCAAGCGGTTTGTGTCCAGAACGCTGGAAATGACGAAGCATCATCACACCAACAAGGTGACCGATATGTAGGGAGTCAGCAGTTGGGTCGATACCCAAATATGCTGTTGTAACCTCTTTTTTCAACTGTTCTTCTGTGCCCGGCGTCATGTCCTGAATCATGCCGCGCCATCTTAGTTCTTCAACGAAATTCATATATCTATATTTCTGTTTTCTTTTAAAAGCGTCGGCAAAAATAATATTTTTTTAGGGAAAAATAGTTGAATATCGTATAATTAAACTAAATTTGCGGACAAAATATAAAACGTAACTTATAATTCTTATGATTAATTCACAAGATATCAAGATTGGAAGCTGCGTTCGTTTGGATGGCAAGCTTTATTTCTGTATTGATTTCCAGCATGTAAAGCCAGGTAAGGGTAATACAATCATGCGTGTTAAGCTAAAGTGTGTAACTGATGGTCGCGTATTGGAGCGTCGTTTCGACATCGGAGAGAAGTTGGAGGATGTACGCGTAGAGCGTCGTGAGCACCAGTACCTTTACAAGGAGGGTGAGGATCTAATCTTCATGAACAATGAGACATTCGAGCAGATTCCTTTGAACCCTGAATTGGTGACAGGTGTTGAGTATATGAAGGAAGGTGACAATGTAGAGCTTGTTGTAGATGCTTCTAATGAGAACGTTCTTTTCGGTGAAATGCCTATCAAGACTAAGCTAAAGGTTACTTACACAGAGCCTGGTATCAAGGGTGATACAGCAACTAACACTCTTAAGCCAGCTACAGTTGAGACAGGTGCTGAGGTACGTGTTCCTTTGTTCATCGAGGAAGGTGCTATCATCGAGATCGATACTCGCGACGGTTCTTACCTAGGAAGAGAGAGATAAGAGACATTTTAATGTTTGTTCTATTTGGGCGACGAGGCATTTATTGCTTAGTTGCCCATTTTTATTATATAATATGTATAGTCTGATATGAAGAAGATAAAAATCACAGTTGTCCGTAAGGCGTGCTATAAGGATCTGATGGAGAAATACGAAAATCCTATTGAGCATGCTTGTGATTTGAGTGAGGGTCAGGTGTTCATTGCGAACGGGTGGGAGAGACCGGAAGGTTTCTGCATCAGTGCATGGGAGAGTATTTCTCCATTTGTGATGACTCTAGCTCACGGTGGTGAAAATTTCTACGGAGGATGGATGAAGAATCCTAAGTCGGCTATGATTTCTTGTAATGACGGTTTTCGTCCCGTCTCTTTTTTGATTGAGACTATCGATGAAAACGAAGGCTGAAATTGATGGCGTTAACAAAAACAATCCAATTATGAATATAGGAGATAAAATACCTGCTGTTCTTGGCAAGGATCAGAATGGCAATGAGATCAAAGCGGAGGATTTCCGAGGAAAGAAGTTGGTGCTTTATGCATATCCAAAAGATAATACTGGTGGATGCACGGCTGAGGCTTGCTCTTTACGTGACCATAAGTCGGAATTGTCGGCGAAAGGTTATGAAGTCATTGGGGTAAGTAAAGATTCTGCAGCGTCGCACAAGAAATTTATTGAAAAACAAGAACTTAATTTCAATCTTATTGCTGATACGGATACGACTCTGCTTCAGGAACTTGGTGCGTGGGGTGAAAAGAAATTTATGGGCAAAACATGCGTCGGCACACTTCGCACTACTTTTCTAGTGAATGAAGAAGGTGTCATCACCCACATTTTCACACCTAAGGAGATTAAAACCAAACAGCATGCTGAACAGATTTTGGAAGTGATTGGATAAATGCTGCAAAAACATGTCATTTAGTCTAAATATGACATAAAAATTGTCCAAAATGTTCAAATGAGCATCAAAAAGTGTTGTGTAACAACATTTATTTGTTAGTTTTGCATCAGTTAAAACGTTTTAAAAGCAAATAAACATGAAAAAACTTATTTTTGCTTCAGCAGCTCTTTGTGCGGCTGCTACTATCTCAGCACAGGAGGTAGTTGAGGCACAGCCACAGCCACAAACTCAGGTTGAAGAGGCTCCAGTGTCAACAGCTAAAAACTTTAAGCCAGGTTCTGAGAGATTCGGTGCAGAGGCAGGTCTTTCTCTAGGTGGTGGATTTGGTTTGAACGGTGGAAATCTAAACTTCAATTTCACATTGTCAGATGAGTGGATGGTTCGTTTAGGTTTTGGTGTTACTGTAGATAAGGTTTCTTCTAAGGATGAGGATGACAACAAAAATCATGTGACTGAGTCTACATTTAACGTTAAGCCAGGTATCATTTATTCTTTCTCTGGAACAGATCGTCTTGAGCCATATGTAGGTGCTGAACTTGTATTTGGTCTTAATTCAACTTGCAATTATAGCAATGTTAAGATGGACGGTGCAACTTACGAGAGAGAGAATAAGACAAGAACTAGCAATTTCGGCGCTAATGCGGTAACTGGTTTCAATTTCTACGTTGCAAAGGATCTTTACGTAGGTGCTGAGGTTGGTCTAGGATTTATTGTTACTCCACAGTCTCACAACTTTGGAACAAATGACGAAGGAGAGGAATATGATTCAAAGGACGACAAATCAAAGTCTCATACAACTCATATCAGTCCTAATTGCACACCTTCAGTTCGTGTAGGTTGGAAGTTCTAATCAATTAGAAATTAAATGAGGAATGTTAAATCATTTCCTCTGACAATAAAAAAACACGGGTTCCATTTGGAATCCGTGTTTTCTATTTTTAATTAAACATCTCTCATTTGGCATTGACTTTGTATGTCTCTGCTGACTCTTTCGATTTCAACAAATAGATGCCTTTGCCAAACACTCCTTCAATTTCGGATGGTATATGTCCGTTTGTGACGTTGATATTTTTCAATTGACGTCCTGCAATATCGTATAGCAGATATTCGCCACATGGAATCATGTCGTCGTTTGTGATTGAGAAAACGTCTGTATGAGTCGTTGATATGAATTTGATCCAGTCGATGTTGACGTATGATCCTTCAATCAATAGTCTCAGAACATGTTTGCCTTTGGATATCTCACTTGTCGACGCTGTGATTGTCTGATAAGTCTCCCAATCTTTGCCCTGTGGCACTTCTATCTTTTCTGTGATAGCTTTCCCGTCAATCAGCAATGAGAATCCTGAGCCTTCCAAACCAGATGCCACTCTCAACTCCAAATTATATGGTTCTGTGTATGCCACGTCTACAGTGTATTCTAGCCATTCTCCTTTTGATGTCCAACCAAGTGCATAACCACCACCGTCTATTTCAGTGATATCCACGTCATCATTACGATAAACAGATCCTTGGTTGGCAGCGTCGTCGTCTTGGAATGCAAGTCCTGCTCCTCCTTCATCATAGTTTTCTGCTTCCAAAACACCTGGAATAGCGATTGCTCCGTCGTAAGGTTTTTGTTCTGGCTCTTCGAATTTTATTTCTGGATAATCAATCACTTTGTCGCTTGTAGACAGATTCTTGAATCCCAGCTTGGCTATCTCTGTCAAATTCTCTACCTTGCCTTTCAACGGACAGATTCTGAATTTATGACTGTAGTCGTGCTTAGGCATCATCATCTGCTCGCCCTGAGGTTTTGCTCCCCATGAATTGACACCTCCAAGTCCCTGTTGCTGCAAATCGACGCGAAGTGTTATGTCTTTGTTGTTGCTCAGATCCCATGGATAGACGGTACGTTCCAGATCTTCTGGAGTGTGATGTTGAGCGTTGAACTCCATGTAAGGAGAACCGACAACCATCAGTCCGACACCGACAGAATTTGTGAGTGCGGCCCAACGAACATTTGTACGCTGACCAGTCTCGCCAATCTTCATATATTTAATAGTAGTTGAGTCGACGAGAGTGTTGTAAAGACCTTCGAATGCACTTGCGTTTCTTCCGATGTAGTTCTCGTGAGGTCCACGTCCTAAATAAGTCAATCTTTCGAATCCGCCTGGCACTGTGATGAGTGTACCGATGTTTGGAATCTCATCCAAGCTTCCGTCCGGACTTAACGTATATTCCACGATGATGTCGCCGCTTCCGTATATTGTGTAACTCATATTCATTGCGGACGTTCCTGCCTCTGGCAATGAGATTTTGAAGTCGACGCGAGTCTCTTGATCAGACTCTTTTGTCACTTTTGATGAGTTCACAACTCGTTTGCTTCCTGCGTATCTCCACTCATTGCAGCGGTTACCCATGCCGTTTCCACGGTCGTTGTCTGTTGTAGCACGCCAGAAGTTAGGTTCAGGACCATCTTTGATCAACTGAACTCCGTTGCTTGTATAGTTTGTGATCATTCCTGTCTTAGTGTTGATCTCAACAGAAAAATCAGAACCAGTCACTTTAAGCACTCCGTTTCCTTCCTCAGTTGTCTGTTTAGGAAGGGAAGCGATATTTATTTTTGGAGAATAGCCTTCTCCAAGGTTTAGTCGGATTTGGTCGTGAGCGATGCTGTGACCTGCCTTTGCCCATACGTGATTATCCTTCAGACGGAAATCAAAATCAAGTTGGTAAGAAGATCCAGCCTTGACGTTTTTGGGCTTTTGGTAATCCAATGTGATTTCCTTGGTCGACAATGGATTGATGTTTGTTGAAGACGCATCGATCGCACCACTTGCGATTTCAATTCCGTCTTCCTTCAAACTCCAGAATCCTTCTGCTATATCGTTGATGTTAGTGAAATCAAAACGGTTTTCGATTGTGAACTTGCCGGCTGCGGCTTCAGTCTCTTTCACCAATATGTTCTGATATGCATGTTTCACCTCCCATATTTCAGGCTGCAATGAACGGTCGGGGAATACGATTCCGTTGGCACAAAAATTGTCGTCGTTAGGTTTGTCGCCCCAAAGACCTCCATAGTTGAAGTATTGTGTACCGTCGCGACGTAATCCCTGATCGATAAAGTCCCATATGAAACCTCCGAAGACGCGGGGATTGGAATAAAACGCATCCACAAATTTCTGTATCTCACCCACACTGTTTCCCATTGCGTGCTCATATTCACAAAGCATGAATGGCTTATTGTTGTTGTCGTAGACAGACACTCCCCATGGGTCGCAATACATGCAGCTTTGTACGTCGGCATTGTTGTTGTCGCCTTCGTAATGTACAGGACGGGTGTTGTCGGCCTGATGCGCATACTCACGCATAGAAGCAAACACGTCTCCCCAACCTGCCTCATTACCTAACGACCAGATGATAACGCAAGGATGGTTCTTGTCTCGTTGGATCATGGAAGACATGCGTTCCAAGCATGCAGGACGCCAGTTGTCGTCGCTCTTTGGCAGTTTGTCGTTGGCTCCGTGCGACTCAACATTGCACTCATCCAACACATATATACCTAAACTGTCGCAGATGTCGTAGATGCGTGGATCATTAGGGTAGTGGGAAGTACGCAATGCGTTTATGTTGAACTTTTTCATCAACACAACGTCGTTAAAGATCAATTCAGTTGACAACACACGTCCGTTGTCCGGGTCAATTTCGTGTCGGTTGACTCCACGTAGTATGATAGGGGAGTTGTTGACGTAGAAACGAGTGATGCCTTTGGAATCTTTTTTCAGTTCCACTTTGCGGAATCCTATTTTTGCACTCTCTACCTGCACCGTCTTCCCGTTCGCATCTTTCAACGAAATGACCGCAGAATATAGGTTTGGCGACTCTGCTGACCATAGACGAGGAGCGTTAACTTCGATTTGGAATCTCACGGATTCCTCTTTGCCAGGTTCGATGGAAGAGATGGTTTTACTTTGTGGGGCAAACACCTCTTTGCCAGACTTATCGTAAAGTCCGAGTTCAACAGTAAGTGATGATTCGCTTGACGTATCAAAGTTGTCAACCCAAACTGTAGTGTTCAGGATTCCATCTTTATAGTTTGACGCAAGAGTAGCGTCGATCTGGAAATCTTGGATATGGGTTTTAGGAGTGGCATAGATGTAGACGTCGCGCATGATTCCAGCAAGACGGATGAAATCCTGATCTTCAAGCCAAGAACCGTCGCACCAACGGAATACTTGAACAGCGATTTCATTTTCTCCAGACATATTTAGTAAGTCTGTCACATCGAATTCGTGGTCGGTGAACGAGTTTTCACTATATCCCACATATTTGCCGTTCACCCAAACGTAATATGCAGATTCCACGCCTTCAAAATGCAGACGGATTCGTTTGCCATCCCAGTTGGCAGGCACTGTGAACGAACGTTTGTAATGACCTACAGGATTGAAATTCTTTGGCGCTGCAGGAGCAGAGATGTAATCGCTGGCACTCCATGGATAGATGACATTGGAGTAGATAGGATGGTCGTAGCCAAGAAGTTGCCATGAACTTGGCACTTTGATGTCGTCCCAACCAGATACATCATATCCCACTTTGAAGAAATTGTCGTCACGTTGAGAAGGCTTGTCGACGTGGAAAAACTTCCATGTGCCAGCCAATGTCTGATACCATTGCGAAGATTTCCTGTTAGCCTTGATACCCTCTTCCAGAGTGGAATAAGGCATAGAAGTTGCGTGAGGCTTCAAAGTGTTGACTGTAAAAGTCTTGGGATTACCATCCCATTCGGTCCAGGATTGTGCTGTCAATCCGCAAGGCGTGAGCAAAGCAGAGACGACCGCCGCTTTTGCTACGGAATGAAGAGAAAAATGTCTCATATAAAATTTGTAAATGTTTTTCATGTGTGTGTTTTTTGTAATATATGATATTACAAACGTATCAAATTGGAATCAGTAAATCAAGCAGTTGCAGATGAAAAATTGCGGTTAAAATCAAATGTGAAATAGTTTCTTTATAATGTTAAGGCGATGTTACAAATGTATACATTCCTTGGGAAAAATGAATATCATCAAAATTCGGTGAAAAGGAGGGAAATGGAAGTTGTATGATATTTCAAATGAAAAGGACAATCTCAAGCAGGTATATTTTTCTATGACATTTTCTCATTATTATGATGATATTTACTACTTTCGCAATAAATTAGGAGATCTAATTAGACGTTGAAAAAAATTCTGGCCTTTATAATTCACTAAAAGGTATGGTAAAACATCTGTTTTTAGCATTCTGTATATTTGTAGGAACTGCAGTAAGTGCTCAGACACGTGTGTTTCTCATCGGAGACAGCACTACAGAGATGTGGGGCCCTGGTTGGTATCCTTGTGTAGGTTGGGGAGCTGTATTTCAATATTTTTTTGATAAAGATAAGGTCGTCGTGGATGATAGAGCGGTAGGAGGAACTACGACAAAGAGTTTTTACAACGAACATTGGTCAAAGGTTATTCCGGACATAAACAAAGGAGATTATTTATTCATATCTTTTGGAGCAAATGATTCCAATACATTTGCGACATACTGCACAACGCCAGATGAGTTTATAGATTATATAGGAATATTCTGTAGGGCAGCAAGAGAAAAGGGTGCAACTCCAGTGTTATTGTCTACAGTAAATCAGAATTCGTGGTTGACGGACGATATATTGAATAATTCTTATGGAAGACATCCTCAAGCGATGAGAGAAGCTGCTGAAAAATATGACACCCCATTCTTTGACCTTTATACTTTTGGATTCAATCTTTCGGAAGAGGTAGGTCGGGAATACAATACTTTCTATCGCCATAATAATTATCGGGCTGGTGAATATGAAAATTATCCTGAGGGAAAAGATGATAATGTGCATCTTCAAGAGACTGGAGCTACAGATTTTTCCAGATATATTGTTGAGGAGATTGAAAAAAGTAATGATGAAAGACTTCGATTGTTAGCAGAGTCGACAGTGCCCAGATATAATGTGACATTTGATGTTGATAAAGACAGTATGGCGTCGTCTATATCTCGTTCTGCCACATTCCCAGAAGGTATTAATGTGACACTAAAAAGTTACGGTGTTGACAAAAATATAAAGTGTATTTGGAAGAATGAGAATGGAGAGATGATCTCCAAGAGCCATGTCTATGTATATGTCATGCAGAATCACGATGAGCATTTTGTAGCAATATATGATGATCCTTCTGTAACTATAAAGTCTGCTGACGACTACAAGATATTTAAAGATATGATTGTGTTCTACGATAATGAAGTTCACACGATATCAATCTATACGTTTAATGGCAGCTACGTTACATCAGCGTCGACGAAATATAACTATCCGTTCAATTTGCAGAGAGGTGCTTATATCCTGACAATCGATGGAAATAAAAGCACAAAAATTATGATAGAATAATATACGTATATATATGTATTATGTAGGGGTAGGTCTTGTGCCTGCCCTTATTTTTTTGTTTATTGACAATCGTGGAATCAAAAAAATGATTTGAGGATCATAAATAGTCCGTAAAACGTGGAAAATAACGCTATTATGATGGCAATACAGAAAAAAATATTTGAAATGTGTCCGTAAAATGTTACTTTTTTGCATGGAATAATGGTATTTTCTGTTATATTGATAATTTCTAATATGTGATAATGGTAGTTAAATATTAAAAAACGATACGTTTATTATATAATTTATGTACAAAAAGTGCCAAAAATAGCCTAAAATGAAAAAAATAATATATATAGTTGTGAGATAACAATTTTAACCGTAATTTTGCATCGTAAACAAAAAAACAGAGAGACGATGCAACAACGATATTTCGCATATTATTACTTCTTTTTCTTTTACTTTAGAAGGTAAGAGCGGGATTTTGTTGTGTAAAGATAAGTAATCAAATATATAATCCCGCATTCGTTTGAATGTGGGATTTTTTTATAGAATAGAGATGAAAAGAGTAGCCATTCAAGGAGTGAAAGGATGTTTTCACGAGATCGCAGCACGAGAGTTCTTCCAGGGAGAAGATATTGATGTAGTTGAATGTGAGACATTTGAGAAACTATTCGAGACTGTGAAGAGGGAGGGAATAATCGCCACTCTTGCTATTGAGAACACAATAGCTGGAAACCTTCTTCAGAATCATATTTTGCTTAAGGAAAGTGGATTGAAGATCGCTGGAGAACAGAAAATCCGAATCCGTCACAACCTTGTAGCATTGCCTGGTCAGGAGTTGGAGTCGATCAAGGAGGTTTATTCACATCCGATCGCTTTGATGCAGATCCGCAATTTCCTTGAGGATCACAAGTTCTTGAAGGCTGTCGAGTGGGACGACACAGCATCGTCTGCAAAAATGATCGCACATGAGCAGTGTATGGGTAAAGCAGGTGTATGTAGTGAGTGGGCTGCTGAAATATATGGTTTGGAGATACTTGCCAAGGGTATTGAGACAAACAAGCGCAACTTCACACGTTTCTTGGTGATTGCGGATCCTTGGACAGTTGATGATATCAAGAAAGACCAGATACCTAACAAAGCATCTCTTGTATTCCGTCTTCCTCATGATGAAGGAAGCCTTGCCAAGGTACTCTCGATCATGTCATATTATTGCATGAATCTTACAAAAATCCAGTCGATGCCGATTATCGGAAGAGAATGGGAGTATGAGTTTTATGTAGACCTTCGTTTTGACGACTACTTGAAATATAAGCAGAGCATCGAGGCATTCCAACCATTGACAAAGGATCTTGTTATTCTTGGTGAATACCGTGAGGGCAGACAGACTATTTAATATATAAGGTGAAGGCAGTAGGCTGAACCCGAAACAAAAAAGAAAAACGTGAACGTAAAAAATAATATGAATATCACACCAGCTGATAGAATTTTAGAGATTCAGGAATACTACTTCTCAAAGAAGCTTAGAGAGGTGGCTGAATTGAACGCACAAGGAAAAGATATTATTAATTTGGGTATCGGTAGCCCAGACAAGATGCCGTCTAATGAGGCTCTTGACACTCTTAATGAAGTGGCTCACCAACCAAATGCTCACGGATACCAGTCGTATCAGGGTATTCCAGAACTACGTAAGGCATTTTCTAATTTTTACAAGCGTTGGTATGGTGTTGACCTTGATCCAAACAAAGAGATTTTGCCTTTGATCGGTTCTAAGGAAGGAGTCTTTTTCTTGTCACTAACATTCATCAATCCAGGTGATGGTGTTTTGGTGCCAAATCCAGGTTATCCTACTTACACATCTGCTTCCAAGATTCTTGGAGCTAGAATTATCAACTACGATTTGAATGAGGAGAACGGTTGGCAGCCAGATTTTGAGAAGTTGGAGAAAATGGATCTTTCTGGTGTGAAGATGATGTGGACTAATTATCCTAATATGCCTACAGGTGGAAACGCACGTCGCGAGACTTTCGAAAAACTTGTGGATTTCGGACTTCGTCACAACATCATCATCGTAAATGATAATCCATACAGCTTCATCTTGAATGACAACCCAATGAGTTTGCTTTCTGTACCACGTGCAAAAGAGTGTTGCTTTGAGTTGAATTCAACAAGTAAATCACTCAACATGCCAGGATGGAGAATCGGTATGCTTGCAGGAAATCCGGAGTTGATCTCATACGTGTTGAAGGCGAAGAGCAACGTCGACTCGGGAATGTTCAAGCCTATGCAGATGGCTGCGGCCAAAGCATTGGAGGCAGGACAAGATTGGTATGACAGCATCAATTCCGTCTACAGAGCAAGAAGAAAATATGCAGAGGCAATCTTGGATTATATAGGATGTACTTACGACAAGAGCCAGGTCGGCTTGTTCATGTGGGGAAAAATTCCTGCAACTTACAAAAGCTGTGAAGAGGTGGCTGACAAGATCCTTTACGATTGCCGAGTGTTCGTGACTCCTGGATTCATTTTCGGAAGCAATGGAGACAGATATATTCGTATCTCTCTATGCTCAACCGAGGAAAAATTGTCGGAGGCACTTCAGAGAATTAAAGAAAACTTAAAGTAAAATAGAAAAAAAAGAATAAACATATGGAACTAAAAAAGATAAATTTAGCAGGCGCATGTGAAAGCCGTCCAATGGTGATCGCTGGTCCATGTAGCGCAGAGACAGAGGAGCAGACAATCAATACTGCTCGTCAGCTACACGCACAGGGAATTAAGATTTTCCGTGCAGGAGTATGGAAGCCACGTACAAAACCAGGTGGTTTCGAGGGAAATGGAGAGCCAGCATTGGAATGGTTGAAGGAGGTTAAGAAGGAGACGGGAATGTACGTTTCTACAGAGGTCGCTACTGCCAAGCATGTAGAGTTGGCATTGAAGTATGGAATTGACCTTCTTTGGGTAGGTGCCCGCACAACAGCCGATCCGTTCGCAGTACAGGAGATCGCCGATACATTGAAGGGTGTTGATATCCCAGTGTTGGTAAAGAATCCTGTAAATCCAGATTTGGAGTTGTGGATCGGAGCTTTGGAGCGTTTGAACAACGCTGGTATCACTCAGCTTGGAGCAATCCACCGTGGATTCAGCTCTTACGATAAGAAGCTATACCGTAACCTTCCACAGTGGCACATTCCAATCGAGTTGCACCGTCGTCTTCCTGATTTACCTATCGTTTGTGACCCTAGCCATATTTCAGGTCGTCGTGATCTTATCGCTCCACTTTGTCAGCAGGCTATGGACCTTCAGTTCAGCGGTTTGATCATTGAAAGTCACTGTGATCCAGACAAGGCTTGGTCAGACGCCTCACAGCAGATTACACCAGAGGTTCTAGCGTTGATTCTAAACAACCTTGTGGTACGTACAACAAACGCGTCTACAGAGAACATCACAGCACTTCGTAAGCAGATCGACGAAATTGATATGTCAGTTCTTGAGATCTTGGCTAAGAGAATGAGAATCTCACGTGAGATCGGACAGTACAAGAAGGAGCATGACATGCCAATTCTTCAGAGCAAACGTTACGATGAGATCATCTCTAAGAGAGTTGCAGACGGTAAGTCAATGTCAATGGGTGAGGAATTCTTGAATACAATCTTTGAGGCCATCCATGCAGAGTCTGTTCGTCAGCAGATGGAGATCATGAACAAGTAAGAGATAATGATTAAGAGTTAGTGGTTGCTTGACAATTGCTAACTCTTGATTGTGTTAAATAGGTAGATTTTATTCTTAACATTTAATTCTTAATTCTACATAAGAAATGCGTATTTTAATTCTTGGTGCGGGAAAGATGGGTACATTCCTAACGGATGTACTTTGCATGAAGCACGACGTAGCGCTTTATGATAAGGATTCGAAGAAATTGCGTTTTGTGTTCAACACTCAGCGTATGACATCGCTTGAGGAGGTTAAGGCGTTCAAGCCAGAACTTCTTATCAATGCAGTAACAGTGAAGTATACAATCCAGGCTTTTGAAGAGGTTATGCCATATTTGCCAAAAGATTGTATCATTTCAGATATATCATCAGTGAAGACGACGTTGCCAGACTTCTATGCGAAATGTGGATTCCGCTTCGTCTCTACTCACCCGATGTTTGGACCAACATTCGCAAGTTTGTCTGATCTTCGTACACAGAATGCTATAATCATTGCGGAGAGTGACTGTTTGGGAAAAGCATTTTTCAAGGATTTGTACAACTCTTTGCATCTTAACCTATTCGAGTATACGTTTAAGGAGCATGATGAGACAATGGCATATTGCTTGTCAATTCCATTCGCATCGACGTTGGCGTTCGCATCTGTGATGAAGCATCAGGATGCACCAGGTACAACATTCAAACGTCACATGGCAATTGCAGAGGGCGTGTTGTCGGAAGACAATTTCTTGATCTCAGAGATTTTGTTTAATCCAAATTCAACAAAGCAGCTTGCACTTATCCAGGAGCAACTTTCGGAGCTTCAGGAGATAGTTAAGAGCAAGGACTACGACAGAATGTTGGCGTATTTGAATCAAGCTCGTGAGAACATCAAATAATAGAACAAGACTTTAATAAGTAGGAAATGTGTCCGACAAATGTCGGGCACATTTTTTTGTCGATAAAATCGGTCACAACAATATTAGCAATTCATAGTGTCGAATTCACAATTGTTGGAAAATACGTCCGAAGAATTGAATTTTGGCCGTAGGGGCAATAACCTTGTTGGATAAAAATGTATTCCCAATTACGCCGTTAGGCGTTTAATCTTGGCAACAAATATTTAGACGGAACCTCATTAGAGGTTATAGTTAATGCAATTTATATTTTGAAAGTTCAATGTTTCGTGATTTTTTTTGCGTTAACATTAGTTTTGACGCATTTGTTAAGTTGTCATATCTTATCATAATCTTGTAATATCTCTTCAAACTAGAAAAAATGCCCTTTTCATCGACTTTTTATTGATGTCTTTAAATTAATTTTGCTTTCGGGTTTCAGAAAAATATGAATGAATCTACTCAAAAATGTTTAATGAAACTGACAACCAAAATCTATCTTTGTATCATCAAAAACAAAGAAATTGACAGATCGTTATTCGGGGTCTTACTTAAATTATTTAGTGTGATTTCTGATTGTTGTCAATTGATGGTGATTGAGAGGGTGATTATAAGGTTGAAAGAAAGAGTGCTGGTTCCAATTATTATTAATGAGATTTGAAATCAGCATTATTGACGGAAAATATAGAATTTAGAATAATGTGTTAGATTGAGTATATTTAGGCATCATTGGCCGTGAGGTTAATGGTGTGGAGAATGAAGCCAGGCTTTTTGTCTGGCTTTCCTTTTGTTTGTTTGGTCGGTTTCATGTCATATAGTTGTTAAAATATAAAGTTTTTAAATGTTTTTTGTCGTTTTTTTATATATTTGCCTTAACTATGGAAAACGCAAAGGGTAGATATTGGACCAAAATCGCAATTATGGCAGCGATTCCAGCTGTTTTAGTTGGAATTATCTATATGTCTACATTGTTAATGCCAACCATTGATCTGTTGGATGAGACCAAAGATTTCAAGATAGACAGCCAGATTGATGCTGGTGATGGTGGCAATTCTGAATGTAGACTTATAAAAACTGCGGAAGGTGTGGATATGATATTCACGCTCAAGTCTTCGTTTGCTTACCCTTACGTAGGAATGGAAATCCATAAGGACGATTATTCTACTTTCCCGATTGAAAATTATCAAATAGAGGCGATTATCGAAAGTGATGATGATATGCGTTTCTCGGTGAGATTGCAGGAAGAGTTTAACTTTGGAAGCAAAGGTATCGCTCATCCAACAGCTGTCTATTCCTTTTTGTTAAAGAAAGGCAGTAATGAGGTTGAAATCCCAGTTGAAGAGATTAAAGACATTCCGGAGTGGTGGTATGCGTCATATCCTCATTGGTCTTCTGATGTCCAGAAAATGAAGTATGAGAATATCAAGATCATTTGGCTTACTGCGGATAACTCGAATGAGAAGGATAAAGAGCACAAGATTACAGTAAAGACTCTTCGATTAGTGCCGATAGCTTGTAACGGTTTTCTGTCGGATGTCATTAATGTTATGCTCGCTTTTTGGGCGATCTTGGCTATAATCTCCCTTTATCTCCGTCGAAACAATGTAAAAGATAAGGAGGACAAAGAGCAGAAGGAGCAGCAAGTGGTGTATGTGCCATATGAGAAACTAGATACTGAAAAAGAGACTGCTAATCTGAAGGATGAAATACTAACTTTCATCGGGAAAAACTATCCAAATCCTGAATTGAAACTCGCTGATATCGCCAAGGCTTTGTCGATGGCAGAAGATAGAACTTCTGAGGAGATACGTCTAGCTACAGGAAAATCGTTCAAAGCTTATCTCAACACGATACGAATCGAGGAATCTAAACGTCTGCTAAAGAATACAGCGATGCATATTTCGGAGATTGCATTCTCTGTAGGATATAATAATGTGCAGCATTTCAACCGAGTTTTTAAGGAGAGCGTTGGTGTCGCTCCAGGCACGTTTAGAGATGGTTCGGTCAATGGTGAAGATGCGGAGAGTTGATTATTTGTAGAAGGTTAGAGAGTGTAGTTTAGAGAAGAGAAATAGATTGTATATAAGTGGGGTGTACCCACTTTGTTTTTTGAAATAATTGTTTGTGTCGGAGTGCATCTAATTGCAAAAAAGAGTAATTTTGCAGAAACAAAGAACAAAGAAAATGGCAGAAATGAAAAATCTAGCCCGTCAGACAGCTGTCTACGGCATCAGCAACATCCTTGGAAAATTCCTTAATTGGTTGCTTGTTCCACTTTATACGTATGTGCTAACTTCAAGTGCTGAATATGGAGTCGTTACGAATCTATATGCGTGGACCGCTCTATTGCTTGTGATCCTGACATATGGAATGGAAACTGGATTTTTCCGTTTTGCCAACAAGGAGGATGCCGATGCCCAGAAAGTGTTTGGAACGGTGCTCACTTCTGTAGCAGTAACGTCGACAATATTCGCCATATTGGTGATGATGTTTTCTGAAGATGTCGCTGTCTGGCTTGGCTATTCGTCTCATCCTGAATATGTTACGATGATGGGAATCATAGTGGCGATCGATGCCGTCGGTACAATTCCTTTCGCATATTTAAGATATAAGAATAAGGCTGGAAAGTTTGCGATTTTCAAATTGTTGATGATTGTGGTGAATATTCTTGCGAACTTATTCTTTTTGGTACTTTGTCCGATATTGAAGAACAAGTATAATGTGACTCTACCGTTCTACGATGAGAATTATGGAGTGGGGTATATCTTCGTTTCCAATTTGATTTCAACTCTTTTTGTGACATTGCTACTGTTGCCTGAGATTCGAATGGCAAAAAAGCCAGATGCAGAATTGCTCAAGAAAATCCTTGGATATTCGCTTCCTTTATTGCTTCTTGGAATAGCGGGAATCATGAATCAGACAATCGACAAGATAATATTCCCATATTTGATGCCGGATAGGGCAGTTGCAGAGTCGGAACTTGGAATCTATGGAGCCTGTTTTAAGGTTGCGATGGTGATGATGGTGTTCACACAGGCATTCCGTTACGCATACGAACCTTTTGTATTTGCGCAGAGCAAGGGTGAGGACAAGAAGGTTCAATATAGTTTGGCGATGAAATACTATGTGATTTTTGCTTTATTGATAGCGTTGGGCATGTCGCTCTTTATGGATGTGTTTGCGTTGTTGGTTTCGCCATCTTATAGAGTAGGTATGACGATAGTCCCATTAGTATTGCTTACATACTTGTTTCAGGGTGTCTATTTCAATTTGTCAATTTGGTATAAACTGACGGATCGCACATATTGGGGAGCTATTCTGTCGACTATTGGACTTGTGATCACATTGATTGTGAACATAGCGTTAGTTCCAGAATTCAGTTATTATGGATCAGCAATTGCGTCTTTCCTATGCTATTTATGTGTTACGATTGTATCATATATAATGTCACAAAAGTATTTCCCTATTGACTACGACAATAAGAGTATGGCATTTTATCTTTTGTTGGCATTAGGATTATATGCGATATTCTATTTTGTAGCTCCGGAGGATATGATAATCAGATTATTGGTGTCGACGGTACTGTTGTCTGTTTATATTATTGTATTGTTTAAGCGGGATTTCCCAGCGTCATCACTGCCAGTTGTAGGCAAATTTTTCAGATAAAAGTTATATTATATATGTATTATGAAAAAGACGGGAGGAATTCCGTCTTTTTTTTTGATAATGATTATACATATACGCGAATATTTATACTAGATCTTTCGTGTTAACGTTTTTTTGCATGATTTTACAAAAAATAGGAATACTATGTTTTTAAACAACAAATTGTAGATTTTATGTTTAAATAAAAACGAAATAATCGTTAATAAACTTTAAATGTTATGATTTTTTGTTATTTTAGCGACCGCTTTGGAGTGTGTCTTATTCTAAAGTATGTATGAAAATAGAAAATAGAAAAACAAAACAAAGATATCTCTAATATCTAAGATATGAAAAACTTAATATCTTACAAAAAGTCCGGTCTGAATGCTTTGCGAAAGGCATTTTCATTAATCGTAGTATTGTGTACGTTCATTCAAGGAGTGAATTCGCAGGGATACCATGTGTATGGTTGGTGGAACGTTGTTGACCCAATTCATAATCCTAACGTAGACCCCAACTCAAGAGTTTCTGCTCTCGATGAGTGTGGTATGGTTTATCGTGTTGATATTGAATCTGAGAATCCAACTGGTAAAAAAGAATTCATTATCAGACAGTACGATACAAAAAACACTCCGATAAAGTATATCGATTCGAAAGTTTCGACAAGTGTATTGACATGCGAAAATGATTATGCGGATGGGGCATGTAAGATATCTATCATGGAAGGAGCAAGCCTATCTTCATTTTACTTGAATTTCAGCACTTCGCCAGTTTCGCTTACAGAATCGGCTCCGGCGGATGCAGATATGATAAAGATCACACCATCTACATCTTCTTTGGTTAACATTGGATCGACTGTGCAGATTTTGTCTCAGTTCTGTTCTTCAAATGTTAACACGGATCTTTCATATGAGTGGAAGATAAGCAAGGATGGTGATGTATGGATTAATCCATCAACTCCAAATACAGATGCGACTTTCAAGTATACAGTTCTGTCTGATATCAAATATATCAAATGTGAGGCAACATATAAGGATCCTTCTGGTAACAGCCAGACAATCACTTCGAATGTGGTCGAGCTTACAGTGAATAAACCTACATTCAATGTTGAGATTATCGGAGATGGAGTTAGAGATGTCAATTCAAAAGAGAAAGAGGTTCCATCATGGCGTGATGTTGTCATTAAGATGGTAGACCTTCCATCACAGAACGTATCAAATCCAAAAATTTCATTTAAGGCTTTGAATGGAGGAGATAGTTATAAACCTTTGGCAGAAGCCACACTTAGCGACGACAAGACATCGTGGACTTTATATGCGGACAAGAGTGGAATGATGCGTATAGAGGTAGACGTGGAGGTTCCTGCTTCTGACGGTACATCAACAACTGTCACTTTGGAAAAGGAGTTCATATTCCGTTTGGTATACTCTCCAGATAAGGATGACGCTGTCCAGTTGTTGTTTGAGGATGACTTCGGATATTTCGTAGGAAATGAGTATCACTATGTGAAATATAAAGATGGTGAGATAGAAAATGCTGATGCTGTAGAGACAGTAAGTTCAGAATTGCCAAACAATATAAAATGGATGGACGACCAGAATGGTTTCATCAAGGAGCATACATTTGCGTTGTCAGATCCAAAGATACAACGTTTGCCAAAAGATGCAGACGGCAATCCAGAGAGAAATGATGCGAATTGTTGGAGCAAGGGAGAAGGAATGCCATATCAGTGTTGGTGTGAAAACGGTTTCCGTGTAGAGGATGGTTTCTATGCGTTTGTTTCAAATCCATCTATGGCAGATGGTGGAGCGAAGACAGATGGAAGCGCTAATGACTATTGGAATGGTACAGACCATACAGGAAATTCAGATGGAACGAAGCATGGCGCAATGTTGATGGTGAACTGTGCGGAGAATTCATTGGATGCGATTATATATGAGAGAGATTTTGAGATATCAGGTGAGTGTGCCAATGTGATGGTGCTTTTCTCTGCTTTTGTAAGTAATGCTCAAGGTATTATTCCAGCAAATGGTGCTACTCCAGTAAACATCCGTATGGATATTTATGAGAAGGGAGGAACTCAGGTCTTAACTTCTATCGAGTCTGGAAATGTAATCACAAGAAGTTATGGTGCGAACTCTTGGTCAAATTTGACTGCGTTGTTCCCACTATCTAATTCTGATAATACAAGCGGATCAAAGTTTTATACTTTGAAGATCACAAACAATGCTCCTTCAGGAAGTGGTAATGATATTTTGCTTGATGATATCTCACTAAAGGTATGTTTCCCTGAAATCGAGGTTAAGGCAAATGTCACAGCAGAGGAGACTCTTGACGAGCACAATATTGTGATTTGTGGTAAGAGCAAGAATTTGACATTGACTGCATTCAACCGTGCAGGTATTAAGAATTATATTCCTACTCCATATTATTTGTTCCAGTATTATGATGATACAGATGACACTTGGAAAAATCTTCCAAAGGGAGTAGAGTCTACAGAGTCTGCAATCTCTGAGGATCCAACTATGGATATCAAACTTAGCAAGAAGGATTTCAGTGGAGACACTAAGTTCCGTGTTATTGTAGGAAATTCAAAGGAGACTATTCAAAAGTTAGTGACAGATGGTATAGATAAGCCAAACTGTATGTACACTTACGCGGTTTCTGATGACTTCCATGTTAAGTTCAATCCTGTAGGTGAAGATTTGGATTTGTTCGGATGTATCGGAGAGACTATCAACGTAGATGCCGACGCTAATGGACGACCATCTATCGAATGGATCGACTATTCAGGAAAAGCGTTGACAACAAATGATTCTATCACAAGTATTAAGGATGATAAGTTGGTATTTGTGATTCCAGAGTCAATTTTGAAATCTAACAACAAGTCGGATACATTATATATGATTGCTACTACTGAGGGTGGTCTTTGTTCGGATACTCAGATAGTGTCAATCACTAAGTACGATGATTTGGATTTCAAAATTAAGAACGATACATTCTATTGTGAGTTTGATAAATCAATAAAGGCAGTTGATGTTTATCCAGACAATGGTATCGAATATGTATGGAAATTAAAAGACTCAGATTTGGAGGATCAGAAAGGATCTGAATTCAAGGTCTTGAAATCTAATCCTGAGATCTTCGACAATACAGTTACTGTGACAGGTACAGCAGATAAGTTCTGTCCAATAACTAAGACTGCTAACTTCAGCATCTACCGTCGATACAAGCTTGATTTGACAGTTGATGTTGAGGGAGCAAACGAAAAGGTGGCTAATATTTGTTTGCCTACAGACGGTGAAAGTTCATCTCGCGTCGACTTGGAGGTTAAAAAGGTTTACGCTGATGGATCAAAACCATCTTACGCAGATGAGAAGGTAACTACTTATTTCTGGTACAGAAAAGATGGCGATAAGGATTCAGTTCTTATCGGACAGGGACCAGAGACTACATTTGTAGATCGTTTGACAGAGAACAATGTATACAAGTATTCAGTTGAGGCTGTTGATGAAGTCTGCTATAAGAATGACGCAGTCGCAACATCGGATAATTCAATAATCAATGCAAGAAAGCCATTGATTGTTAAGTTGAGTGAAAACAAAGAGGAGATTTGTGAGAAAGAAGATATCACTTTGAATGTCAAGATTACAAATGCATTGAAAGTTGATACAATCACATCTCGCTTCTATGAGAATGGATCGTCACTTACATCACTTTTAGGATCTGACAAGGATTATACATATGTGCCAACAAATGGAACAAAGGAGAAAGTGACAAAGAACATTAAGGTTGAGGTGATGGATATGATCTGTAGCCCATCTAAACCAGTTATTGATTCAGTCAAGTTTGATGTATTTGTTCCGCTTGTAGTTTCACTTTCTACAGATGCTATTGATGATAAGAAGTGTATCAGAAAGGATAATGGTGATGATTTTGTTAATGTGACATTGACAGTGGAGCAGGGTAATCCTCGTTCTATTGAGTGGTTTGATGGCTTGTATCCTGGTTTGGTATTCAACAGACCTGTCACTGTAAATCAGGGAGAGAATATAATATCAGTAAAAGCATTCGATGAAGTTTGTCGTGCTACAAGTGAGTCTGGTCTTGTTGAGGGAGCAGATACTTCTAAGACTATTACAGCAAGTGAGCCAATAATCATCAAAATCACAGCAGACAGAGATTCAATCTGTAATGGTGAGGCTTTACAGTTGAAAATGGAGGTTACAAATTCATTGATTAAGGGTCCTGAGGTAAGATGGTATGAGCGTTACAATGGAGTGGAAGATTTGAAATATACAGACAAGACGATAAAGACAGACAAATCACACACTCCTATAAATTCAACAAACTTTATGATCAAGAAGACTATGATTGTAAAGACGATGGATGAGATCTGTAATGCAGGAAAGGATGTTATGGATAGCGTATCTTATAATATCTTTATCCCTATTAAGTTGAATTTGACTCATGACGCTGTTGTTAATGGAGATGTAATTCAGAAGTGTATCACACAGGCGAATGTGGATAATGTTGTGGATTTGACTGTAAATGTCACAGCTGGTAATCCAAGTAAGTTGACATGGTCTGATGGAAAGTATAATGACGACCTTGTGTTCACTCGTCAGTTTGTGGTTTCTCCAGGTAACAATGCAATTTCAGTTGTCGGTTCTGATGGCGTATGTTCGTCATCTGCAAGTGATAACGATGCTTTGAATATAGTTGCAGCAAGTCCTATTTCATTGGATCTTGCGGTTAAGAATCCAAATGTATGTGATGGCTCTGAAGTTGAGTTTGAATTGACAGTCAACAATACACTTGACAAGGAGAATGTAGAAGTTAGATGGTATGAGAATGATAAGAAACTTTATACAACTAACGGAGCATCTTTGACACAGGCACATGTCACTTCTAATGACACAAAATCAAAGTTGGGCAAGACAATGGTTGTTAAGGTAGACGACGAGATTTGTAGCAAGGGAACATCTGTAAAAACTTCTGCAAATTACACAGTATATAAGCCAGTCAAGTATAATTTGACTTCTGATGCTGCAGAGTTTAATGTTCCTAACACTAAGTGTTTGGGTCAGACTTCACAAGGTTCACAGACAAGTGCAGATATCAAGGTTAATTTGACTCAGGGTAATCCTGTGAAGTTCGTATGGTCTGATGAGGTAGAATGGCATTGGACTTGGGGTGATCCAGAGAAAGAGAAACTCAATACTACAGTACGTAACTTCGATTTGAAACTTGGTAAAAACACATTGTCAGTCACAGCATACGACGATGTATGTAATAAAGAGGGTGCTGGAGCAGAGTTTGAAGGAGAAGGCCAGAATATCAGCATCGAGGCTAGAACTCCAATTCAGATTAGCTTGGCTTTAGCTTCTGGTAGAAGTGTGATGTGTAAGGGAGAGGATATTTCTCTAATCGCTACAGTTCATAATGATATGGAAGGCGAGAAAACAATGTTGGAGTGGAGCGAATCACATGGAGTTTCAAACGGTCTTGTTGAGAATGGATCTTATACAACAGATAAGTTTACTCCAGATAAGGGAGATTGGACATACTATGTAAAAGCAAGTGAAAATGTAGAGACTCCAATATGTCCTTCTCAAACAGCATCGTATGACGTGTCTGTTCAGGTAAATACAACTTTGAAGATATATGCTTCTGAGAATGCTATTTGTCAGGATACATCAGGAAGAGATACAGTGAAGTTGATAAAGTTGACAGCACATGTTCTTACTGGTAAGCCTCAGGGAATTATCTGGAGCACAGGAGATACTACAAGAATAGATACTGGTTATTCATTCTTGAATGTTGCTCCAATGCAGGATCATGTATATTCAGCATATGGATATGATTCAGTTTGTGTTAAGACAACTCCTGCTTATTCAGAAACAATTGATGTAGATCATAGAATATACGTCACATTGTCTGCTGAAGATTATAAGGTTCAGATGGGTGAAGAGGTAAATCTAAATACAGAATATACACTTCCTGCTGATGGAGTCCGTTATTATGAAATGGTTTCTCCAAACGAGGTAGAGCTTGAAAGAAATTATGATTCTGAGTTCAGCTGGCAGTTGGATGAGCCAGGTCGTTATCAGTTCATCGTCAAGTTGGAGAACGGCAATTGTGGTGTGCGTAGTTCAAATGTTATAGATGTTGATGTTGCCGACTATGTTATTGTACCTAACGTTATTACTCCATACAATAACAATCCTAAGAATGACAAGTTCATGGAAGGATATGACGTGAAGATCTTCAACCGTTATCAGGAAACTGTATATGAGGGAACTGATGGTTGGGATGCAACTTATAGAGGAGAACTTGCTACTCCTGGAACATATTTCTACATCTTGAAAAAGAAGGATGGCAGAGTATTGAAGGGTACAGTTGAGGTTTATAGAAAATAATGGGAAAGAAAAATATAGTCACGATGAAAAAGACGATTTTCAGTTTTGTGATTTCCGCATTGCTTGCCACAAGCGTTTGGGGAATAGAGCGAAGATTCGGAACAGGTTTCTACGAATTCGATTCGTCTAAAGAAAATAAGAAGGTCGATGAGCAGCCAATGTCTGTATATAAGGATGGCTTCTTCGTCTTCTTCAGAGATAATATAGCATATAAGTTTAAGCCTGGCAAAAACTTGGATTTGTCTAATGTTGAGGAGTGTCCTGAATTGAATGGTTTAGGTATCCAGGGAACATTCGCGTATGACAGAAACAAGGGTAAATTATATTTCTCAAAGAAGGATTCTCAGGGAAATTCTGAGTTATATGAGGCTACTGACGACGATGGAAAGTGGAAGGATGTCAAGAAACTTAAAATCAAAGGTACGATGGCTCAGGCAAAAGAGGTGCACGGATCATCGTTGGCTATAGGACGTTGGAACCATTATGTGCCAGGAGTAAAGGGATTCTATAATCCTTGTATCGGACGTGCAGGACGTCGAATTTATTTCTCTGGTGAATTTATGGCAGGTAAGGGAGGTCGTGATATTTGGTATATCGACCAGGATAAGGATGAAGAAGGACTTTGGACTAAGCCAGAACCTGCTGGAGATGAGATCAACTCGCAGAATAAAGAAGATTATCCTTTCGTAGTTGCTGATACAGCGTTGTATTTCGCTTGTAATAAAGTGACAGGAAAAGGAGGTATGGATATTTATGTCAGCCACAAGGGAGCCAAGGAAAAGGATTGGGGTAAACCTGAAAACTTAGGTGAGCTTTTCAATACTGGCGCTGATGAATACAACATAGTCGGTAATGCATACGCGATGTATTTCTTGTCTAACCGTAAAGGTGGAAAGGGTGGTTTTGATATTTACTATCCAAACAAGTATAATGTAAAGAGAACAGGAGAGTTGACTCCAGACTTTACTTGTGACGAGCCTAAAGGTTTCCACTGGGTATTGTTCTTCTTTGATTTCGGAAAGGCAGATATGAAACCTGAGTATGAAGCTCAGTTGGACGAGTTGCTTCGTGCAATGAATGAATTCCCTGGTGGTAAGTTTGAAATTTCAGGACACACAGATGCTCGTGGTTCTGCTGAGTTCAATAAGAAGTTGTCGCAGAAACGTGCTGAGTATGTTCGTAGTCTGTTGATTCAGAAGGGTTACCCAGCAAACTTGATTGTTGCTGTTGGACGTGGTATGGAAGAACCTGTTATTCCTAACGCTCAACTTGAGGAGGAGCACGAGCAGAACCGTCGTGTAGATATTAAATTGTTGAATGAATAAGGAGAAAACAAAGAATATGAAAAAAATATTTATTGTATTAGCAACATTGCTATTCACGGTTTCTGCCTTTGCACAGCAGGATTTGCTAATGACTCAGCAATTTTTCTCACGTATTAACAAGAACCCAGCCGGTATTGGTAACTTTGAGCAGATCGACGCGTTTTTGTTAGGTCGTTTCCAGTGGGTGGATATCAAGGATTCTCCTAAGTCAGGTATCTTTAATGTTCAGACATTTAAGACAGATCTTAATTCGGGATTCGGTTTTACAATGAGTTATGACGATATCGGTCCTGCAAAGGGAAGTTTTAATCCTAAGGCTGTCTATGCATACGTATTACGTTTGCGTGAGGATATGGTTCTTTCTATGGGTATTGGCGCTGGTGTTCAGTATGCTTATTTCGATGCAAGTAAATATACTCCAGAGGATATCACAGAGATTACAGAGGATCATGATTTTATTAACGACAGAGAAAGTGGAGTGCATCCTGATGTTGATTTTGGTGTGGAGTTCTCTAACCCTAAATACATGTTTGGTGTTTCAGGAACACACTTGTTGAAGTATGAGTCTACAACTACTCAGTCTGCACTTCATATCAATGCATATGGACGTTATTTCTGGGATTTGTCTGAGACTTTTGTGTTGGCTCCAGCTTTGGCATATACATGGCATGAAAAAATAGCAGTCGCTGAAATCAATGCTATTTTGTTCTACAAGAATTTCCTTTGGGGCGGTTTGACTTATCACCCAGATATGTTCAAAAAGTTTGGTACAAACCCTATAGCTTTCATGGTTGGTGCTGAGTATAAGAACTTCCGTATTGGTTACACATTTGACTACAACTTTGGTAATGTGTCTAAACTATCTGGTTCTGCTCATGAACTCATGTTGTCTTATAGTGTCCAGACTAAGAAGACTAAGGTTCCTTACGAAAGATTTGAATAATAGATTTCTTAGAAATGAGAATTGTATATCAATAGCGTAAACCTCGCATTTGATATAATAAATTAATAGTATAAACCGTTTTAGTAATGATCAGGTGTTGTTTATCTGAGATTCTAAAACGGTTTTTTGTTTATATAATTGATAGTGGTATTGCCTGATAATATATTATGAAGCTATGGAGATAAATGTATATCAACGTTTTTTTGAAGCGGCTCTTGAATATAATGGAATGAAACGTCGTGCTGCTTCTGTTCTGCTTGTTTCTGATTCTGAAGCGGGAAACATCAAATATACTGCGGCTGTTGCTTTTATGCCATACGAGGATGAGGAAGACTTCCGTGTGCCGTTTGATGCCTATTTCACTAAGACAATTTATGAGGATCGTGGTCGTCGTTCGAAAAAAAAGGAAAAACAATTTATTGAGGATCTTCCGCAATATATCGATGAGTTGGCGACGGAGGTTGATGGTAAAATCTTTTGGGACAAACCTCTTTCCGATGAAAGATTAGGATAGACCGTTATTGACCCAAGTTTGATTTGAAAGAGAGTCACCTCTTTCAAAAAATATGGACTCAGTGATTCACTGAGTCCATATGGTAAATTGTAAAAGTGAATAATGTGTTATGATGAGTTTATGTGCGATGAATAAGTTTTATTTGTTATAGTCAGATGTTTCACATTTATCTAAAGCTGCTTTTTTCGCTTCTATCTTCCATGTGTCGGTGATTGTTTTGCCCCAGTCACTTGAAGCTTTCCATGTCTTTGTGTTTTTCCAGTTGTTGATGCTGATATTAGAGTACGATGACAACACAGGATCGGAGGAAGGATCCTTCACCACGTCAAGATATTCTACTGGACTTCCGTTGCCATACCATGACCATGCCAACCATCCTACATTCTTTTCTTTACAGTAGGAAAGAATCTGTTGCTCGTCGACATCACCGTCACTATGATACCAACCGAATTCTCCGATACACAGTGCTAAGCCTTGATTTATAACTCCGTCGATATTAGATGCTATCTTTTTCTTATTGCCAGCCGATCCATACATGTGGATTGAGAATAAGATGTTGTTCTCTACGTCGGCAGCCAGCACTTCTTTACCATAAGAGTGGATTGTTGATGCGTTCTGACCGTATCCACCGGCGTCAACCATGATACAGTGGCGAAGGCCTGCATTTCGAATTATGGGGATTGCTTGTTTGTACCCGTTTTTCCAGTTGGCTGCTGAAGATGATTTATGCCATTCGTTGGCGATATTGATTATGACGTAATGTTCTGTGCCTTTCAATACGGATGCCATGCTGGCAAAATAATTAGCTGCCTTCACCAAATCGTTGATGTCGTCACTGCCTGTAGCGTCGTGAACTTCCACAATGGCCACCATGCCATATTCTTTGCACTTGTCGATTATCTTTCTGACGGATGCGGCATCGTCGGCTGTAAACTTAGCACCGTCTCCCAACACTATACGGACAGCATTGGCCTCATATTTATTTATTGCTTCCAACTGGGTATAAGCTGAACTCTTAAACCAAGTGTAGGCTAAATTTACACCTCGCATCACAAACTCGTTGCCACAACGGTCGAGCAGTTTCGTACCGTCTACCTTGAATCCGTCAACGTCTGAAACTTTGAAATTGTAGGACTTGGCGTTTTTATTAATACGCACATTGTCAGTTGCAACCTCTTTTGCGTAAAGGTTAGTCTGACAGAACAATCCGAGTACTAAAGTATATAATGTGATAAGTTTATCCATATTGTTTGCGTGTTAAATTGATTTGTGACAAAGGTAGATCACAACACAAAAAACACTAAGGAGAATAGTCCCATAAATATGGATGAATGTTTCAACGTGCTGATTTAGGCGGATATCCGAAAAATTGTTTGAAACGTCTGCTAAAATATAATGGGTCGTTGAAGCCGACGGCATAAGCTACGTCGCTGACTGACATATCGCCGTCTGCCAACATATTCTTTGCCATGTTGAGACGGTATTCTGTCAGAATTTCCATTGCAGTCTTGTCTGTTATCGCTTTCAAACGTCGGCAAAGAGTTGACTTGCTCATTCCTAGGTCTTGAGTGAATTCCGTCAGGCTATAGAGCGGATTGGTGTAGTTTTCCTTTACCAAAAGTATGATTTTTTCCAACAATGGATTTATCTTGTCTGTCGACTCTTCTTCTCCTTCTAATGTTTTGGTTAATGCTGTAACCTGTATTTTCTGATGCCACATTAAGAAGTTGCAGATCTTCACCAACAACTCGTCATCATCAAATGGTTTGGTAATATAATCGATTGCTCCGATTGAGAGACCTTTCAATCGTATATTATCATCAGTCTTGGCAGACAGGAAAAGCAACGGAATGTTAGACGTTAGCAAATCTCCCGTCAATTTCTCATACATCTCAATGCCATTCATGTTAGGCATCTCAACATCACTTATAATCAAGTCTGGGACATACGTCTGTGCTTGTGATATTCCATGTTCACCATCGTGAGCTTGGTGCACTTCCACGTATGGAGACAATAGTTCTGTGATATGTTCAAGAATCAATTCGTCGTCATCAACAATTAGAATAGACTTTCCTGAAAGAAGATTTTTGTTTATTGTTAGCTCTACATCCTGCTTGTCGTCTGTTTGGATTTCCAACTTCTCATCCTGACATTTAGGTAGTGAGATGATCACTGTGGTGCCATCTTGCGGTTTGCTTTCAATCTGTAGATTTCCTTTATTCTTGCGGACATAATCAAGCACGATTCTGAATCCGAATCCATAGCCGACCTCGTCTTCTGTGCCTGAAGTGGATGTTATATTTTCACCGGACAGAAGTTCATTTATTTTGTCTTGAGACATTCCGACTCCTCTGTCAGTCACTTTTATAATCGAGTTATCGTCAGTTTCGGAAAGTTCCACCGATACTTCTCCTCCTTTGACGGAGAATTTGATTGCGTTGGTTATCAGGTTGCGTATGATAGTTGAAAACATACGTTGGTCGCACCATGTGGCATATTGTGTCATTCCGTCTTGACACAAATTGATTTCTTTTTCTCCTGCCAGACCTTCCAATAGTGAGATCGCCTCTTTCACCAGTTCATTCGCGTCGACTGCCGACGGATGGTAAGTGGATTGTGCGACGTCTCCGTTTGCCCATTGCAACAGACTGACCATTTGTCTCTGCAAACCTTCAGATTCGTCAGCCAATTTGGTGAGTAGACGCTGCTGTTCGGCTTGTGTGTAGATATGCGACAACATTCGTTTCAAAGTGGAGACGATGGCGAACATCGGATTCTTTAAGTCGTGCGCTACCACAGCCACCAACTGATCTTTCTGTTTCAACGTCGCCAATAAGGTCTCGTTTCTTGCTTCGATAGCCGACTTTTGTTCCGACAATAGGGTATTGGCATTGTTCAAATCTCGAGTTCTCTCATCCACCATTTGTTGTAGTTTCCGACGGTGCTCTTCCAATCTTTTTGTTCTGGCTCGGTAGAAAGCATAAAGCAGAACACAAGACAATAGGAAAATCAGACAATAGAACCATATACTGTTCCACCATGGAGATGAGATGGTGACGGGGAGTGAGATAGCCTGAATTGGTTTGCCACCAGAGAATGCAGCCAACTCAATTGTGAAATCACCTGCAGGCAGGTAAGTGATGTCTATACTGCGTTTGTGACCTAACGACTCCCAATCCATACCGATTTCAGGAATACGATATTTTGGCACAATATTGTTTGTCAGAGAGAAGTCGACCCAGTCGAATCCTAATGAAAATCTGTTTTGATCATACGACAAATTCAATTTTTCCATTGTCTTCAATGGAAGAGGAAGAATATCACTTCCCACTGGCACTGTCTTTCCACGGATGCTAAGCTGTGAAAATGCCATGTGATCGATTTTTTCAGACGTTTTCACATTTGGCTGCACGCGTACGAATCCGTCTTTGCATCCAAAGAAGATGAATCCTGATTTAGTCTGCAGACAAGCTCTGCCGGTGAAATAGTCGTAGGATGGGATTGTGTTGGTTGGCAACATACGGTTGTATGTCATCTCTTTTGTGTCGATTGCCAGAATTCCGTTTGAACCGCTTGCCCATAAAATATTGTTTTCGTCTATCAGCAATGACGCGTATTCGCCCATAGGAATATAATCAATGATGCCAAGATAGACATCATCTTTATCAAAACAGTATATTCCTTTATTTGTCGCTGCAAAGAGTATATTGTCGTTGTTTGCGACGCAATGGTTCACGTGCAGAGGATTGTTTGAGAGTGATTTGTCGACGTCGGGAAGCAGAGGCTTGAAATGGCCAGATCTGTTGCTCCAGATGGTTCTTGCTGTGTATATGATAATGTTTCCGTCTGGTTTCTGGTATGATCCTTCCACCCAGACGTCTGGATAGTTGCTCATAGAAGAGTCCGACAACGTCAATTTCTCCCACTTATCATTTTTTCCGCGGTAAACACCATCGCCTGCTGCGGAGACGAAGATAGAACCGTCTGCCATGCGATAGATATTTTTTGTGGTAAAGCGTGGATTTTCAATTCCTTTGTAAAGTATTTTTGAGATATTTCCGGTCTTTAAATTGTAACGGTTGCTTTCTCCTCCCCAGAAACCCAACAAATAGTCTCCGTCCTCTTTGGCAATTGTCAGTACACTGTTCGACGACAATCCTTTGATCTCCTGTTTGATTTGTAATTGGCTGTCAAACAAGTAGAGTCCACAACCGTCGGTTCCCATCAACACATCGCCATCCTCAGTCTCGCAGAATGATGCTCCAACTGCTTTGGGAATACCCACGTCTTTTGATTTGATATAAGTGTAATCGCTTATTGAAGTGGTTCGCCAAACACCAGAACTCTGGGTCGGTACCCAAACATTTCCTTCATTGTCAACAAACAGCGATGATATTTTTGCCAAAGCATCTTCACGCTCATTCAATGGGATGATCTTGTCATATTCAAAGTTTGCACCGTCAAACTTGCATTTCCAAAGGCCGTCATTTAGTGTTCCAATCCAAATGACATTCTGTTTGTCGGATACCACAGCACTGACATTATCAAACGGAGCGTCCAATTTTTTCAGAATAGGCACATCCTTCTCATCGTTTATTTTAGCGATCCATGATCCTCCCACTGCAGAGCATATAAGAATGTGATTGTCGTCAAGAGGATGGATGTCATTGATGAAATGATCTTTTAATAGAGAAAAAGGAAGTTCGTGGCCTTCTTTGTCAAGGATAGCCAAACCATTGTAGTGCCCCACCCAATAACGTTCAAATTTGTCGGTGCAAACATCAAGCACATGATTTTGATAGCTTGGAGCGACGCGTTGAAACTGGTTGGTGACGTTGTCAAAACCAAATAATCCGCATGCTGTGGATAGAAGATTTTCTCCATTAGGTTGTGATGAAAAGCCCTTCAAATCGTGTTTGTAGGTGTCTTTGGGAAGGAAAGATGAGATGTCTTCAAAAGAATCTGACAACTCATTATAGGAGAACAATACAGAATTGGAACTGGAGAATGTCGGTTTGCCATTAGGAAGGAGAAAAGCGTAATAAATATCGTTTCTCAACATTACTGAATCGGTGAATGAATTGTAGTTCTTGAAATTCACTCCGTCGAAACGGCTGATTCCGAAACGTGTGGCAATCCATACATAGCCGTTCGTGTCTTGGCAGACTGCATTGACAGAGTTGCTTGTCAGACCGTCTTCAATAGTGTAGTGGGCAAACAAAAGACGTTCAGCTTTTACTCCTGTCAGAGCTAAAAGCATCACAACGCATATCAATATTTTCTTGAAAACAGCCATCTTATACATCTCCTTGTATTACAAAAATAAAAAAAGATGGTGAAAGAGAAAAATATATTACACGCACGTTTTTACGTGATATTTATCATTTGTCATTTCGCATTTTTTAATTTATATAATATTGTTGCCAGGATTCCCATTGCGATGCTCAATGTCCAGACGTAGATGAAAGAGACTCTCAATCCGAATGCATCTGCGATGTTGGCGATCATGAAAGGTCCGAACAAAAATCCGGTGCCGCTTATAGTGTTGACCATGGCGATTCCTGCTCCTGGTGTGACGTCGGGTTGGCTTCCTGCCTGACTATATATGATTGGCACCACGCAGCTCATGCCTAAGCCTGTGATGAACAAGGCGACGACGGAGATGCCGAACGCAGCGTCGCCAAATGAGGCCGCGCTTGCGAACATTCCCAATCCGATGATTGTGATGACGCTGCAAACCACTAATATATACGTTTCTGAGTATCTGCTTCTCACAATGTCTCCCATAAAACGTCCGATTGCCATGAAGGATGCGTAGACTGCCAATCCCACTGGTGCCAGATTCTGCGGCAGAGTTATCACTTCATTCATATAGGTTGTGCTCCACGTCGACACTACACCTTCAATCACTCGGCTGAACAGTGCGAAGAATGCGATCAGAAGTAATATGCCCTTAGGGAAAAGCAGACGGAATTTTTTATCTGTCGGATTCTTTTTCGGTCTTTCCCTGATCATAAACCGACGTAACAGCGTCAATTCGGTGAATATACATATTGAGACTGTCGAAAAGTGAGCCCATGTCGGAATATTGAATGTGAGGAATAGTATGGCAACGAGAGCTCCTGTCAGTGTACCGACGTAGTATATGGCGTGAAATTTGCTCAGGATACTGCGTTTGTATGCCTTCTCAACGAGGATAGAGTTGCCGTTGATCGCTATGTCAAACAGAGATACAAACATTCCGTATGCCATGCAGACAGGGAATAGAAGATATTTCGACGGCATGATTGGAATCAACGCAAACAGCGTCGCCACGATGAATCCCATAGCTGTCAGATTCTTGCTGCCATAACGGTTGGCAAGGTTGGAGCAGACAGGCATGATGAGTAGTCCGCCAATCGACATGGACAGTTCCATCAGACCAAGTCCGGTGAAATTGAAATCATAGATGATCTTAAGCGCAGGCATTCGTGAGAATAGGGTAGCGAATGTGAACCCTGCGAAGAAATACATTGTCATCAGTGCATAGCGGGCATGATTCTTCGCCAGACGCAATTCCGCTGCTGAATAATTTTTATCCATCTTTCAATCAAAATTTTATAAAAGCCTCATGAGAGGTGACAGTGTTTGTTTTAAATCGAGCGCAAAATTAGCAATAAATCCTTATTTATTGTTAATCGTGAATTGCTAAAATATGATTTGAATGACTTTTATGTCGAATCTTTTATTCCCTTACAATAACCTTTGCCCTGTTTATGATTTGCAACCCTTTGTATGGAGATGGAATTCGTCTTCCTAGGAAGTCATAGCTTTTATTGTTGATGTTCTCATTGTTGAATGGATCAGTGAAATAGACGTTGTGTGTTGTCGTTGTCTGACCTTGCAACAAACGCATGATTTCTGGATATTGATTATATATTGTTTCATCCATCCACTCCTTTCTCATTGTAAACCACTTCTCATATGATTTGACTTGGTCTGTGATACTCCATGTCGGCTCATCACTATTGTATCTGAGAGAAGTGAGATTGTATGATTTCTCGAAAGCTTTGCCCTCATCAGAAGCAGCGAATTCGTTGAGAGTCTGAATAAGTCTTTCCGTCACTTGACTTTTGGAGAATTTGATCCATTCTTTGCAATAAGCAGTGATAAAAGAACAGTTTTTATCATTGTCGAACAGATTTTTGAAAAAATAATTGCCTTTATGTGGAGAACTCCATTCGTCTTCAATTAAGCAAATACAATCGAAGTCCCATAGAGTGACGGGGTATGCTTTCGACTCTGATGTGTTGTCTGTTTTGGCAAAGAAAAGGTTACTGCCTGCTCCATCTGATATGCCAAGAAAATCTTGTGCAAGAATCCAGCGGGCACAAGTGTCCAAATTCAAATATTCGTCACTCTGTCCATCCAGAACGGCGAGTTGCATATCTTTCAACCATTGCTCTATATATGTTTTTTGATCATCTGTAATATCTTTTGTGTCTGGATATTTTAGAGTGTATTTCATGGCCGTGTTGCTGAACTCAGTATCGATGTAGTAGTCTTCGTTCCACCAATAAGCGTCATATTCAAAGATGTAGCCACTCTCTTTGTCGACGTTGATTCTGCAATTTTTATTTCTTTTTATTGATTCGGTCAGATAGTATAATCCTCGATATTTATCGTTCAGAAAGACGTTGACAGGTCTGAATGCAGGTTTATATGGCATATCTATTATTTCGTTTAGAGTCAAACCCACGTATGTCCTGAAACGATTCTTGTAAGCGACAAGCAATAGAAATTCTTTATCTTCGTATTTGTCGTCATCGTTACGCAAGAGAAGGTCTGCCTTCTTCTCCAGCTTCAATTTGTAGGGTTTTGCTTTCAGTTTTGTGCTCGTATTGCCACGTATCTTTATTTTAGCCCCAGAGGTGTCCGCTTTATAATTTCCACTCTCGTATAGTATTTCATCATGCAGTCGAATGGTTATGGAGCAAGGCACTTTGGTAGCATTGGTAATCGATTCGCCAACAGCACCGTCTGGAGCAGACACAAACTCACAGGTTGGATTTTCATCATTTTCTGTGTTTATTATAACGACAGGCAGACCAATTTCACAGACCTCATTTAGTGTTTGAGCTCCTATTTCTACAATGCTGATTATAAGCATACAAATTATGATAAACAGATGTTTCTTATTCATATCTTAATTTTTGTATGTGACATTGTGATTTTCTTTAAATGAAACTGCCCTTTGTCAAAAACAAGACTCTAGTTTGTATAGTTGTTTGATTGTCTAATTGTTAGAGCCTTTATTCAAAACTTACTGCAACTATCAATTGTAAGCAAAAATAGACATATCCTTTGGCAAATCCAAGATGTTTATTGATTAAATAGGTGGATTCTGTATATGACACGCACGTCCGTGCGTGTCTACGTGTTGCCACATTTATGATTTCTGATTTTATTTAATGCCTCTTGCCGTCTTCACCACTTCCCATGCCATATTGATCTGTTTCATGGATTCAGTAGCTTGGCGGATTGCCTCGTCGCCCAAGGAAACGGCATTGTCAGGATGATATTTTATTGCCAATGCACGGTATGCTTTTTTGATTTCGGAGTCGGAAAACTCTCCACTTACGCCAAGCATATTGTACGCTTCACTTACAGAAATTCTATTCTTGTTCTTTGATTGAGAGTTTGATCTGTTCTTTGATTCGTTTGATTTGCTTTGTTTTTCCGAATTGTTGCTTTTATTATGGTTCTTTTCAGACTGTTTGTCATTGTTGTTTGCTTTATATTTTTGAGCTTCGTATTTCTTCAAGAAAATTGTGTAGATACTTTTGTACTTTTCATTAGAGAAGTTTAGTTTTCTAGCTATTTCTTTGATGACGTTTTCTTCGACGGTACTGAAATCCTCGTCGGAATAGGCCAGTGCCAACAACTCCATGACAAGTTCGGATTTTGCCACATAGTTGAGACGTCTGTTGACAGTGTCGTACACTTCCTCCCAATTTGGTGTGCTGTTGAGGATAGCTCTGAATTTTTTGAGGGCTTCTATTTGCCGTTCATCTGTCTTGTAGTATCTGCGAATAGTTTCCTTGATTTTATCCAGTTCGCAGACCATCTGTTTGCCATCTGCCTTTATCACACGTGCATAAAGCGAGAATAGGCAATATTTGTAGTCGGCTTCCTTTATATTGCCATCTGTGGAATTATTGTTTGTCGTTTTTCTATTATTTCTGTTTTTTCTTGCCTTCTTTATTACATTCCAAGCCCAAAGAATCTCATTCAATATAATAAAATTCTCGCTGTTGTCATTTCTTTCTGGTCCGTATTGTTTTTTGTTGTTTGTGTGTTTCTTATTATTATCGACAGAGTAAATCTTTTTCAGTTTTTGGTACGCTTTTTTAATATCCTCATCACTATCATAACAACTTACCCCCAGTATCTTATATGCTTTTAGTTCGTCTTCTGAAAATTTTGTTTTGTTTTCTGTCCACTCGCTTTTATTCTGAGAACCATTATTCATATGGTCCATTAAATGGAAAATTTTGATTATTATGAAGATGACGATGCCTAATATTAATGGTAGGCATATAAAAATTTCAGTATCCATATCTGAACTAAATTAACAAATTATTATTTAATCCCTCTTGCCATCTTTACCACTTCCCACGCCATATTGATCTGTTTCATGGATTCAGTAGCTTGGCGGATCGCCTCGTCGCCCAATGAAGCGACATTGTCGGGATGACATTTTATTGCCAAAGCACGGTATGCTTTTTTTATCTCCTCGTCGGATGCGTTGCTTTCCACACCAAGAATCGCATATGCATTTTTCTCTCTTGATGAAATTTGACGTGAATCGTGAGAGTCTTCATTATTAGTTTTGCCCTGCTTGGAATTCCTGTGTTCCTCTTGTTTTTTATAATAATGATCTTTTCTATTTTCGTTTTGGCTCTTGTTCTCACTGTAGAATCCTTTGTTGTATTTCTCTATGAAAATGGAATATATGCTTTTATATTCATCTGAAGTTATACGCAATTGACCTACAATATGAAGAATCTCTTTCTCTTCTGCGTATTTCAGGTTGTTGTCGGAATACGCCACAGCCAGCAGCTCCATTATTAGTTCCGACTTTGCGGTGTAATCAAATTGGGTGTTTAGAGAACTCCAAATAGAGAAGTAATTATTGTCGTCTAATATGGATTTGAATGTGTTAAGTGCTTCGTATTGCTCTTCTTTTGTTTTATAATATCTTCGGATTGTGGATTTCACGCGGTCTAATTCGCATTCCATAGTATCTCCGTCTGCTTTCATTATTTTTGCAAGCAACACAAGAATACAGTATCTGTAGTCTTTGTATTTTTCTTTGTTCCTGTTGTCTTCCTCTCTTTTCCTTTTTTCTTCAGCTTCCCTCTGTTCCTTTTCCGCTTTTTCTCTCTTTTCTTCGGCTTCTCTCCGTCTCCTTTCCCCCTTTTCCCTTTCTTCGGCTTCACTCCATTTCTTTTCTTCTTTCTCCCATTTTTCTTTTTCTCTCTTTTCTCTTTCTTCACTGTTGATTTTTGGATATAGATCTAATATTAGGCCAATAAGCCAGCATGCTACTGCCAATAAGTAGGATTTGACAACAATAAAGAATAAAGCAAAGATTAAAAAGACTTTGGCCATAATTTTTTATATGAGGATACTAAAGTTAGGGATTGTATTTTACACAAAAAAGCCGCAAATCTATGAATTGCGGCTTTGTATTGTGTCGACGTCGGTTTTAACGTCAGCGTTTTTTATTTGTTAACCTGGAACTTAGTCACACCGTTCTTGATGAAGTCAACGATCTGGTTTGCAGCTGCAAGACCAGCGTTAGTGTTAGCCTCAGCAGTCTGAGCACCCATCTTCTTTGGTGTAGAGAAGTAACGGCCTGTGAAGCACTTGAACTCCTTATCTGCTTTTGGCATGATATCAGTGATATACTTAAGGTCAGCACGCTCAGCCATTAGTTTCCACAAACCAGCCTCATCGATAACCTCCTTACGAGCAGTGTTGATAAGGATAGCACCCTTCTTCATCTTGCTGCAAAGGTCGTAGTTGATGCTCTTTGTAGTCTCTGGAGTAGCAGGGATGTGTAGAGAAACGATATCACAAGTCTCGAACAACTCATCCTGGCTCTTTACTGCGTGAACACCAGCTGCCTCGATTGCGTCTGCTGGGCAGAATGCATCGTAAGCGTAAATGTCCATACCGAAGCCCTTAGCGATACGTGCTACGTTGCGACCAACGTTACCGAATGCAAGGATACCAAGTTTCTTGCCCATAAGCTCTGAACCGCTCTTTCCGTTGTAGAAGTTACGTACAGCGTAAACCAACAAACCAAGAACCAACTCAGCTACTGCGTTTGCGTTCTGTCCTGGAGTGTTCATTACAACTACCTTGCGAGCTGTTGCTGCCTCAAGGTCAACGTTGTCATAACCAGCACCTGCACGAACAACAATCTTAAGGTTCTTTGCAGCATCCATAACCTCAGCATCGATGATGTCTGAACGGATGATGATAGCGTCTACGTCTGCTACTGCATCAAGAAGCTGCTGCTTCTCTGTGTACTTCTCAAGAACAGCGATCTCAAAACCTGCACCGCTGATGATATTCTTAATACCTTCTACAGCTGCTGCTGCGAATGGCTTCTCTGTTGCGATTAATACTTTTGCCATGACTTTAATCAATTCATAATTCTTAATTCACAATTCGTAATTACTACGAATCACGCATTACGAATTTATTTAACTTTTGCCTCGAACTCCTTCATTGCTGCGATAAGAGCGTTCACGTCTTCCATTGTACAAGCGTTGTACATTGAAGCACGGAATCCACCTACTAGACGGTGACCCTTAACACCAACAATGTTCTTAGTCTTAACGAACTCAAGGAATGTCTTCTCAAGAGCCTCTGTAGCGTACTTGCCACGAAGAAGGAATGGAACGTTCATTCTTGAACGTGAACCTGCCTCAACAACTGGAGTAAATACAGTAGAGTTCTCAAGGAAGTTGTAAAGAGCGTCGCATCTTTCGATTGCAAGCTTCTCCATACCCTCAACACCACCGTTCTCCTTGATCCAAAGTAGAGTCTCGCGGATAGCGTAGATACATACACATGGAGGAGTGTTGAACATTGAACCGTTGTCAACGTGAGTAGAGTACTTAAGCATTGTAGGGATCTTACGGTCTGCTACCTTATCAACGAAATCGTTGCGGATGATTACGAATGTAGCACCTGCAGGTCCTAGGTTCTTCTGGCAACCACCGTAGATCATGAAGTACTTGCTTACGTCTAGTGGACGTGAAGCGATATCTGAACTCATGTCGGCGATTAGTGGAACTGGAGAATCAAGATCCTCAAAAATCTCAGTACCGCGGATAGTATTGTTAGATGTGATGTGAACGTAGTCTACATCAGCAGGGATTTTAATGCTCTTTGGCTCTGGATAGTATGTGAAGTTCTTGTCTGCTGAAGATGCGATCTCTACGACCTCTCCCCAAAGCTCAGCCTCTTTAAGAGCCTTCTTCGACCATACACCAGTGTTAACGTATGCAGCCTTAGTCTTCAAGAAGTTGAAAGGGATCATGCCAAACTGCAAGCTTGCACCACCACCGACGAAGATAACGGAGTAGTTGTCTGGAATGGAAAGTACCTCTTTCATTAGAGCTACTGTCTCATCATAAACCTTCTGAAAATCTGCTGAACGGTGAGATACCTCAAGTACAGACTGACCTGTCTCGCCCATCTCTAGCACAGCCTTAGCAGTGTTTGTCAAAGTTCTGTCTGACAACTTGCATGGACCAGCGTTGAAGATATGTTTTCTCATACTAAACTGATTATATTAATTGTTTTTATTACGTATTTTGTTGTCTTTCTTGAAAAAGACGATGCAAAATTACATTTTTTTTCTGACTTTGAAATTTTTTTCTAATCTTTTTTTATATCAAAATGAAAATATTTATGCACATTTAATCTAAAACATGGCTTTTTGATTGACAATGTGTCGCAAAAAATATAAAAAAATGTGCAAAATGATTTTTGAGACTTGATAAAAAGCCGTTATTCGTGCAAAATGATTTTTTTGTTTGGATTTATCGCTCTTTTTGTCAAAATGATATGAAAAGAAGGTGCTTTGTCAGTTTTTTTGTGCTGTTTTTGTGTCGTTTCTTTCCGTACTGTTCCAAAAAATCTGATACTGTCAAAATACCAATATCTTCATGCTGTTCTAATGCTAAAAGGTCTTTTGTCCTCACTCACTATATATTCATTTGTTGTCTATTGCACATTCGATGAACTTGTTGTTGTCGGAATCTCGGCAAGCTTCAATGTGATGTGAACGTTTTCCATCTTTTCTCCTCTTCGCTTTTTGATTCTTTTTTTATCAAATTGGAGATGAAACGGCTGATGCTCATCTTTTTTTGCTAGCTAAGCTAATCTTGTCGAAATCATCAATTGACAGATCAATGCTTAATTTTTTTTGTTGCTGTTTTCATAATCGTAAAGTTAATTAAAATTCGATTGATAAAAAGAAAAGGTTTGTTATTGTATCGCTAGGAGTTTTCTGCCGATAAGGTGTAATGCATCTTTGATATCTTGCATCATTTTGTCGCTGGGTGTTTTTACACCATAAATGTATTGAGCAAGCAAATTTTTGTGTATTCCAATCATATTTGCCACTTCTGCTACATTCAATTGTGGAAACTCGCTGAATAGCTTTGCGACTGGATTCTGTGGGTTGAGTTTGTGCTCTTTAAAAAAAGAAGATATGTGAATATCTTCGTCCAGACATTCCCATCTTATTGATTGAGCTTCATCCCAAATATAGAAATCGCTTCGTTCTTCTGCAGACGCGTCTTTTAGAGTAGGAAACACTTCTAGGGGTATGCTATATTTTTTATTTTTGTTGGTTTCTATGAAGATTTTGTTTTCCTCAAACCAAACTTTTTCTATTTTTTCCATATGGGTGTCATTTTCCAAAGTAAGCTTTCCATTTGTTGGAGAACTCTTCTTTGTGTTCTTCGATGATTTTTTTAGCATTTTTGATGTCTTGGGCACTTAATCCATGATTGTATACTAGAAAGACTTCATTTCCAGAAAAATCAAATTTGGCAGTGCTGTTGTCTCTTTGTACATGTACGTGCATTGGTTCATGATCTTCAGAATAAAAGAAGAACCTCAAACCAAACAATATCAATACTGTGGGCATAATCCTATTTTCTTTATTTTATTTAAAAAGAGCCACATCCAATGGATGCAGCTCTTTGTTTTTCAGACTTAGTCTTACAATTACTTGTTAGCCTTACGGTTGTTCTTAGAGAACTTAGTCTCTAGAGCACCAAGCTTATTCATTGTGTCGTTAACTGTAGCTGAAGTGATTGTGTAGTCAGCCTTTGAGTTAGCGCAAGCAAGACACATTACGATGCTCTTAGCGTCAGCAGAAGCAGTAGCTGTGTTAGCTGTGATGAACTGAGAACCAGTCCACATTAGGTAAGAGTTACCAGCGTCAGAAAGTGTAAGCTCACCATCGAAACCGTCGATCTCTAGCTTTACAACCTGATCCTTTGAAAGGTATGAACCCTCAACTGAAGTTACTTTGAAAGTGAAACCTTTAACTGCACCACTTGCAGAGTACTCACCACCCTTAACAACCTGAATCTCTGTTAGAGCCTGCTCCTCTGCCTTTTTTGTTGCCTCTTCTTCGTCGTCCTCACATGAAGTGAATGTAGCTGCACCCATAAGAGCAGCCAAGATAACTGCAAGATTAAAAATCTTCTTCATTTTGATAGATATTTTAGTTAATAATTAATTCCCAAAATCTGGAATAAGGTTTTTCACTATTTTTCTCCTTTTTCCAATGCAAAACTAAAAAACAAAAACATACAATCAAACAATAAACACAAAAAAAAATGCTAAAAATTCTTAACAACATAGTTTTGCTTATAATAAAAGTGAAATATATTTTATGCGATGTTGATAATCAGTGCGTTTGGTATTTTATGTTTTGGAGTGAGATGAAGTTGGCAGGAACATCCTTATAGAAATATTTTATTTCACAGCGTTGGAAAAATAAAAAGTGAATTTTTGATATTCTGACCTTATTTGCTCTTGTTGCCAAAATGTGAATGGAATGTCAATAGTATTAAATTTCTTCTTAAGGATATGTTAGTGTAAAAAAATAAGGAGACGTGAATATTCGCGTCTCCTTATAATATTATAGGTTGTCCCTATTTACTTTGCGATGATTGGAGCAATAGCGTTAGGCTCCAATGTCTTCTCGTCTACACATGGGAAGTCGTTCTTCCAACCCCAGTGGCAGCATGAGATATTGTTCTTGCGGAACACGCTCATGATGTCTTCGTACCATTTGATACGGATCTCTGGAGATACGTGGTATGGATAAACTCCAAACTCTCCACAGAACAATGGCAATCCAAGAGAATCCGCTACGTTCTTTGCAATCAAGATCTCTTTCTCCATTCTCTCAGCATTCCATTCACCACACATGCCCTTTCTTATTTCTCTCAAATTCTCGTCAGCAACTGTTGAGAAATATTCTTTGTCAAGCAACACGTCGCCAGGATACTGGATCTTGCCTTTGTAATCCTTGAATTCTGCCCAACTTGCCTGGTAGTGTGTGATCACATTAGGATTGTAGTAGTGGAAACTCAAGATTAGGTTCTTGTCGTTCTCTGGCACTTTCAAATCAGGGAATGTGTTAGGAATCTGCCAGTGGTTAGAACCAATGATGATCTTTCTTGTTGGCTCGTTGGCACGGATAGCCTTATGTACCTTTGCGATCAACTTGTTCCAATTCTCAGGATCCTGAGTAGTTACTTCGTTAAGAAGTTCGTAAGCAACCTTGTCCTCTGGTGTGTTCTTCAAGAAATCCTGAATGTCCAACCAAACTTTCACAAAGTTTTCCTGTGCCTCTTCTTTCTCAAACAATGTGTTTGCCTCTCCGTTCTCGCTGTTGAAGTGGAACGAACGGATGATGTGAAGGTCACATATCATCTTCAAACCTGTCTCGTCTGACCATTTAACCGCACTGTCAAGAAGGTCGAATCCGATCTTGCGGCGAGTAAGGTCTGTGTTGTACATAAGCTGCTCTTCGATTGGCACACGTACAAAGTCGAATCCAAGGTTTTTGATTGTCTCAAAATCTTTCTTAGAGATGTAATTAGGGTCGATATCTACGCCTTCACCTCTCTGGCTCAACCAATGGTCTAGGTTCACTCCACGGTTTAGTGTGAATTCTGCTGTGGTTACAGTGTTTGTTGAATCTGACGTTGGTTCTGCTGTGCTCTGTCCGGCATTTCCTCCGCATGATGTCATTGTAGCGACACCTGCACCGAGAATTAGTCCTAAAAATTTGTTATTCATATTATATACTTTTGGTTTCTATTTAGACAAAGATATGGAAACTTGAGATAAAAAAATACAAAATATGAAATTATTTCTGTATGAAAACAATTATTTGAATATCTCATTCATCACTATCTCTGTGGCTCCGCAATGCTCTCTTACAAATGCTTTTGCCACTGCTGATGTCTTGCTGAGTGTGTTCTGTTTCTCGTCGAACATCTCGTTCAGCAATGGGAATAATTCCTGCTTGTTGTTGATCGGGAATGCGGCTCCGGATTTCACCATGTCTACTGCCTCACGGAATTTCTTGTAGTTCGGACCAAAAAAGATTGGCATTCCGTAGACGGCAGGTTCCAATATGTTGTGGATGCCTACTCCGAATCCTCCACCTACGTATCCTACGTCTCCATATCTATATACAGACGTGAGGATTCCTATGCAGTCGATAATCAGACAGTCTGCGTTCTTTATCTCTTCTTCTGTCGACTTTGTGAATCTTGCATATTTTTTGTTCAGCTTGCCACAAATCTCCTCCACATGAGCCTCGCTTGTGACGTGTGGGGCAAGGATCATCTTGAATCCGTCGTTGTTGTTGAAGTACTCGCAAAGCAGATCTTCGTCTGGCTGCCAGGAACTTCCTGCGATCAACACTTTCTTGTCGCCCTTGAATGCTGCAATCTGTGGAATCTCTTTGGCTTGTTTCACTATCTCACATACACGGTCGAAACGGGTGTCTCCTGCGATAGTGACGTTGTTGATGCCGATGGAGTGGAGCAGATTGATTGAGTTTGCGTCCTGCACAAACAGACGGTTGAAACATTTCAACACCTTCTTATATATGAATCCGTACCATTTGAAGAATGCCTGCTCTTCTCTGAATATAGCGGAAACTATATATGTCGGTATTCTGCGTCTTTTCAGGTTGAACAGGAAGTTCATCCAAAATTCATATTTGATAAAGATGGCAATGCTAGGATTCACAATGTTGAGGAATTTTTTTGCATTGCTGATTGTGTCGAGCGGCATATAGCAGACGATGTCCGCATATTCGTAGTTTTTGCGTACTTCGTAGCCCGACGGAGAAAAGAATGTCAACAGAATCTTATATTCAGGGTGGTCTTTCTTTATACGTTCGATGATCGGACGTCCTTGCTCAAACTCTCCCAACGACGCTGCGTGCACCCATATATATTTAGCATTCCCGTCGACCTGGTCTTTCAATTTCTTCAGTAGGTCGACTCTGCCATCATGGAATAGTTTTGCCTTTTCATTGAAGAATGAGGCAATCCACACTCCAAACTGATAAATTAGAATTGCTAAATTATAAATAATCATCTTTTTCTATTTTATGGCAAATTAGCCTTATTAAGGGATATTTGGGATCTCAGATTGTAATTTTGGGGTTTTCTTAAATTTAATAAATAGAAACCCTATTATATGGAATGTGTGTTGTCCGAAACCGGACAACACACGTTTGATTCTTTATTTGATTACAGCCAATGCTGCGTTCAGACGACGTAATGTCTCTTCTTTTCCTAAAATCTCGATGATGTCGAACATGTGTGGACCACGAGCTGCACCGATGATTGTGATTCGGAATGAATTCATCACCGTTCCTGTGTTGTGTCCGTTATTCTCAATCCAATCCATCACGATCTTTTCCATATTTGCCGACGTGAAGTCGCTGATGCCTTCTAGGATTTTTCCAAGTTCAGCCATCAATGCTGGGCTCTCTTCCTTCCAACGTTTCTTGATTGACTTCTCGTCGTATTCTGTAGGAGCCTCGAAGAAGAAGTTTGTCTCTTCCCATAGGTCAGCAACGAATGAGATTCTTGTCTTCACCATTCCTACGATGCGCTCAAGTGTAGCGTCGGCAATCTCATAACCTTTCTCTTTAAGAAGTGGCTTGTACATTGCTGCAACTTCCGCGTCGCTCTTCTTGATGATATATTCGTGGTTGAACCATTTTGCTTTCTCGTAGTCGAATCTTGCTCCAGACTTGCTTACATGGCCAAGGTCGAAAAGCTCTGTAAGTTCCTCTACTGTGAACAAATCTCTGTCTAGACCTGGGTTCCATCCAAGCAAAGCGAGGAAGTTGACAACAGCCTCTGGCAAGTAGCCGCTCTCACGGTATCCGCTCGACACTTCATTTGTCTTTGGATCCACCCAACGAAGTGGGAATACTGGGAATCCGAGTTTGTCTCCGTCTCTTTTGCTCAACTTGCCATTTCCGACTGGCTTAAGAAGCAAAGGCAAATGCGCGAATCTTGGCATTGTGTCCTGCCATCCGAAATAGCGGTACAGCAACACGTGAAGTGGAGCTGATGGCAACCATTCTTCTCCTCGGATCACGTGAGTCACCTCCATCAAGTGGTCGTCCACGATGTTGGCCAAGTGGTATGTTGGAAGATCGTCTGCTGATTTGTAAAGCACTTTGTCGTCCAATACATTTGAGTTGATTGTGACTTTGCCACGAACCATGTCGTCGATCACGATATCCTCGTTTGGCTCTACCTTTGCACGGACTACATATTTTTCTCCTGCTGCGATTTTAGCCTTGACTTCATCTTCGCTCATAGTAAGAGAGTTCTTACCCATTGAACGAGTCTTCGCATCATACTGGAAATTAGGGATTTCAGCACGAAGTTTCTCAAGCTCTTCTGGAGTGTCGAATGCGATGTAGGCGTTGCCACTCTTCAAAAGAATATCCACATATTTGCGATAGATGTCTCTACGCTCGCTCTGACGGTAAGGAGCGTGGTCGCCGCCGATGCCAACACCTTCGTCGAACTTGATTCCAAGCCACTTGAACGATTCTATGATATACTCTTCCGCACCTGGCACAAAACGTGTGCTGTCGGTATCTTCGATTCTTAGCAACAGATCGCCGCCATGTTTCTTGGCAAACAAATAATTGTATAGACATGTGCGCACACCTCCAATGTGAAGTGCGCCAGTTGGACTAGGTGCGAAACGCACTCTTACTCTTCTATCTGACATCTAAATTTAAATTACAGTTTGAATTTTCTGCAAATATATTGCTTTTTTCCCGTTTCGTAATTTTTTTGTAGATTTGCATCGTAAAAAATCATCTTTTTTTATGTATTTGTATCGCTTTTATGCAAAATATGTCTCAATCGCGTTGATTCTGATTTCGGTTTTGCTGCCTTTGCAACAAGTGCGGGCGCAGATCAACACTGACCGTGTGATGTCAATCGGAAAGAATGCTCTCTATTTTGAGGACTATGTTTTGGCTATGCAATATTTCAATGTTGTGATCGGTGCAAAACCATATCTTGCTGAACCATATTTCTGTCGTGCTGTCGCAAAGATCAATCTTGAGGATTATGTCGGAGCTGACGCAGATTGCTCTCTGGCTTTGGAAAGGAATCCGTTCATTGTGAGCGCATATCATTGTCGTGGTGTGGCTCGCCTTAATATCGGAAAATACGAGGATGCTCTGGCTGACTTTGTCAAGGGATTGGAACTGGATGAATATAATCCTGCTCTAATGACTTGCAAGGGAATTGCGTATGTGCAGATGAAAAAATATGACGATGCGAAAAAGAGTTTTTCAGAGGCTATTGGCAACACTACTCGCAAGTGCCCTATTTATATCTATCGTGCGAAAGCGAATATTATGGCTGGCGACACGGTGTCTGCTTTGGAAGATGTGGAGAAGTCGTTGGCTTTGGATAAATATGATGCCGACGCGTATGCTTTCAGAGGCATGATCCGATATCTCAAAAAAGACTATAAGGAGGCAGTGGCTGATTACGATGAGGCTCTGCGTTTGGTGGGCAAACGTGCGGATCTCTTCGTCAACCGTGGTATCGCCCGTTATGAGTTGAATGACCTGCAGGGTGCGATGACTGACTATGATGCTGTGGTGGCTCTTGATGAAGACAATGTGGTGGCTAGATTCAACCGTGGACTGTTGCGTATGGAGGTGGGCAACTGGAATGGTGCGGAGGAGGATTTCGCCCACGTAATCCTTGTGGAACCAGACAATGATATGGCAATCTACAACCGTGGAATCATACGCAGCCATATCGGCAACTATAAAGGAGCTATCGAGGATTTCACTAATATCATCAATGAGTATCCTGATTTCGCACAAGGCTATTATGCGAGAGCTGAGGCTAAAAGACGTCGACTTGATGAAAAGGGAGCCCGACTCGACTACAATACCGCTTATGTGCTTGAACATAAGCAGAAGGAAGAGAAACAGGATAGTCTGAAGACCCGAAAGAAAAAGGATAAGAGCATCAAGAAATACAACCGTCTGATCGCCGCTGATCCGGAGGACGAGGAGAAAAGAGTGGCATATAAGACAAACTATCGAGGCAAAGTGCAGAATGTGAATGCGGAAATCACTTTGCAGCCTAACTATGTGCCATCTTACTATGCGGATAAAAAAGAGGTCGGCGGTGTGGCATACAGCCTTTTTGTGAAGCATATAGAGCAGACTTACAAACTTCCACGTCAGCTATATCTTGTGACGAATACGGAAAAATTGTCGGAAGGTCAGGTACAGCAACATTTTGAAAGTATCAAACGAGTGGAAAAAAGTGGCAACTGGACCGACAAAAACAAACTGCTTGCGCGTGCTCTTGATTATGCGAGTGTGCAGGATTATGCCGCAGCCTACGATGATTTGACTGCTTATATCCAGATAGACAAGAATGAACCGTTCGTGTATTTCTTTATAGCCGAAATGTTGGTCATGAAGTATAAGGCTTTGGGCGACGGTGATGAAAATGCAATGATGAAGAGTGCTATTCTTAAGTTGGCTCTCGATAATTATGAGCAGTGTGAACGCTTGGCTCCCGATTTCGCATATTGCTATTATAATGAGGCAAATGTGAGGGTTATGTTAAAAGATTACCAAGAAGCTATTGTAAAATATACAAAAGCATTAACTTTGTCACCAGACTTGGCTGACGCTTATTTCAATCGTGGTTTGACTTTCATCTATACAAACAGAAATGATGAAGGTATATCTGATCTGAGCAAGGCTGGCGAAAAAGGAATTTATTCGGCTTACAATGTAATAAAGAGATATTCCGAGAATAAAAAATAAATTATTGCAGTTGGTTGACTGTGAAGCAAGTAAAGAGATGGTGAATCAACCGGCTGACTTATAGGTGGTTTGGTTTAAGTAGTATTGTGAATAGACAAAGAAAAATTGGAGTTATTGTGAAGGTGGCATGCACGATGTGGATGCTGCTGTCGACGTTGCGTCTCTTCGCTCAGGATACAACTCAGTATGATTACAATCCGTTTGTTGTGATTGATTATCTTGACCAGCAGATGAACGATTCCAAACCAGCATCGTACGACGAATTTAAGTACAATCTGTTGAAGCAGTATGTCTTGGAAAAGGAGTCGCTTGGCAATGAGATCGCTTACGACTCTCTTTCAAAAAGGAGTATGCGATACATCTACGGTAATGCCTATGGCCGTAACTCAAATAAATATTCCGGACTTGATGCGATGGAATCGGTCCTCGATTCGGATAAGGAACTCGAACAACTTCGTATTGAGAATGCTGAGCTCAAACGTGAGATTGAGCGGTTGGAATATTATGCAAAGAAAAAGGGTGGCGACAGAATGTCTACCGCTGAATTGAAGCAGGCAAACCAGTGGGTTGAGAAGATAGTGCAGAAGACACGTAAAGATGCAGATTCATTGACGAAGAAGCAAATCAAGTGGGACACATTATATGCTTTGCCGTATTGCGTTGATACTATCAAAAGTATTGTGCTGACTCCGTATTTCTCATCCGACACTGTCAAGTCGGTCTACCTTCCTGGTATAACGATGTTTGAGAAAAAATCCCGTCGCAACAATCTGAAAAAAGAGATTGATGATCGTTTGATGTTTTCAGCGATTCAGCTTGATCCTATGATCGTTTCGTATTATGAATTGGATGATTACGAACCTGATATCGTTGATTTCTCCGATATGGATATACGTTATGTCCATCTTGAAGAGACGAATGACCATCAGCTTAAATTAGACATCAAAAAGCGTGGACATGGCAATGAGGCTTGGCACAGGAAAGGAAAAATTGGAATTGATTTCTGTGGTTTCTTAGTGTCCAATTGGGCAGGTGGAGGAAAGAACAACATGACCTTCTCAGGCTCGTTGGCATACGAAGCCATTTATGAAAAGAACCGTGTCCTATGGAACAACAAGTTTTCGTGTGTCCTTGGGTTCCTGTTCACTTCGCAGGATTACGACTCGTTGCGATCAATTCGTGTGAATGAAGACGAAGTGCTTGCCAACAGCCGTTTCCTTTATAAGATGCAAAACCATAACAGCTTGTATTATGGACTGATGGATTTGAAAATCAAGACGTGCCTCTTTACAGGTTACGACACTTATAATGCCAGCACACCAGCCACATCATTTTTGTCGCCAAGCGATGTCTTCTGGGGTCCGGGAATGTATTTCATGAGAAAGGGCAAGGCTGAACTGTTTGCTTCTCCTATCAGTGGAAGATGGACATGGGTGTTTGGCAAAAAACTGGATCCTAAGGAGTTTGGTTATGTGGAGGGTGAGCGTACTATGCAGGCGGCACCTGGATTCCGCATCGACTCAAATCTGAAGTGGCAGTTTTCTAAAGATTTGCAAGTCTCTACAGGATTTGAATCATTTCTGCCTTATCAGAGCCCATTCAAGAATATGCTATTCCTACAGTGGGATTTGACTGGCAAATTCCATATCAACAAATATGTGTCGATGGGATTCAATCTTAAGCTACGTTCTGATGGACATGCCCGTGGCAAGTATCGTGACAAGGCACAGTGTCAGAGCAAGCAGACTATCGGCTTTACGTATGTGTTCTAATCTCTTTTGTGTGACATTATAAATCCATTTTTTTTAGAAAAATATATTAAAAGTCGTGCCTTTTAAATTTTTCTACTGCGGATTTTCGATAGAAGTATAGTGTTGAGTTAACGCAATGATAAAACCATATAAAAATAATATTATGATAGACGAATTGATCAAAACAATCAGATATGCGATGGAGGATTTAGGAGACGAGGATATTCTAAACTACATCGACGAGCATGAGTTGACTGCTGAGACATCATTTGATGAGAGCGGTCTGAATTTCGACGAGATGTGTGCCATCGAGCTTATGACTGCAATATCCCAGGATCTGCGTATCGAAATCAAAGACGACGTGGAGTTTATGGATATCCTTCTGTATGGCACAATCGGTGAGGCTGCCGACTATCTGAAGGAGTGCTGATTGAAATTGAGAATCTTTAGAATTTTTTTGTTATAGTGTCATTCTGCAACAAAAAATGAGGATTGTTAGGGGCCCATGTTTGATAGATATTGGCCCTAACCCTTCCTCTCTAGTGCGAGCCGTAGGCGAGCACATAAAATTTAATAAAACCATAGAGAAATAAAGTTTACAGAGAAATGCTACGCCTTTTTATGAGAAAAAGAGGTGAGAATCCAATCAGAAAGTGGAGAATGATCCGCAGATTACAATTCATCTAACTTACGTTAAAATAAATTTGAAACAGCTAAACTCTATTTTAATTATGGCAAGTAAAAAATACATAGAAGCACGTGATAATCTAGTTAAGGCTATTGATTTGGCAAATCAAGTACTTTTAGAATATCCTCTGGGAAGAGATAAAATGAATTATGTTTATGACGGCGTATCATATACTTTAATTGAATGGTTTATTAAATGTAATAATCATACAAAAGAGTTAGTCCTAAATGCAGAAAAGAAATTTCAAACGTTGCAAAGTTTAAAATATGATATTGAAGATTTTTTTATTTATTTCCAAGAATCTGCAGGACCTGACGTGGATGAGTTTTGGCGACGTATTAAGGAAGCGAATCTTCCGTATGAGCGAGAGAACAAACTGGAAAAGATAATGAAGCGAGGACGAATCCGCAATGATATTGAGTATGACTATGTGATAGACACTATTGTGCCGTTCCAGCAGGAGGGAATCCTTTCAAATGATGATGTGAAAAAACTTAATGAGATGATTGAAAAGTTTGAAAATAAGAGGAGATGATTTAGAAGTTGTTTAAATTTAATTTATGACTTTCCAACTATCATATTTTTCTCATACTATAATGATTTGCGTCTATGTGGAAATAAAAAAAGGAGAACATTTCTGCTCTCCTTTTGTGCGGATGACGGGACTCGAACCCACACGTCGCAAGACACTAGATCCTAAGTCTAGCGCGGCTACCAATTACGCCACATCCGCATTTGCGATTGCAAAGGTATAGCCATTTCGTGCGTTCTCCAAATGTTTTTCTGACTTTTTTTGAAAAATGTTTGTTGCTGTTTGACAATCAATGAGATAATTTTTTACGGTTTTATCTCAAAATTATCTGCGTCTTTCCAGACAGGGAATTTTCTGCGGAATTTTTCCAACGCTTCTTTATCAAATTCTGCTGTGACGATTTTTTCTTCATTGTCGGCAGTGGCGAGTGTTTTGCCTTTGAAATCGAAGATGGTGCTCTGTCCGTTATATTCGAGGCAGAGATTGTCCACTCCGATGCGGTTGGCCGCACATACGTAGGCCTGGTTCTCAATGGCTCTTGCTTTCAGCAGTGTCAGCCAGCTGTCGATGCGGACAGTGGGCCAGTTCGCCACATTGATCAGGATGTCGTAATTGTTTCCTGTGTTGCGCATCCACACTGGAAATCTGACGTCGTAGCAGACGCTTAGATTGATGTTCCATCCTTTGTAACTGACTATCGTTTGCTTTTCTCCTCCTGAGAATGCCTCACGTTCCATGCCGATGGAGAAGAGATGTTTCTTGTCGTAGTGGCTTACACTTCCGTCTTCTGTGATGAAAAAACAGCGGTTGTACACATTCCCGTCTTCTTTTATTGGCAGAGAGCCGCATATCGCAATCCCATATTCTTTTGCCAATGTTTTGATTTTTGCGATCGATTTGCCATCCATCTCTTCCGCAAGATTGTGGGCGTCTGTTGAAAAACCAACATTATACATCTCTGGCAACACCAGAAGATCCAGTTTGGGATTCTCTGCGTCGCTATAATATTTTTTTATTTCCTCTTCGACGCGAATGTTGTTGGCGTCGGGATTCATCCATTGAATGTCGTATTGAAATATTCCGATTCTCATTTTATTATATTTTGCTTTCAGCTATCGGTTTGTTCCCTCAGCTGACTCATAAATCGCTTTAAGTTTTTCCTCTTCTTTTTCCCAACACAATTCTGCCGCCACTCTGCTGAATTTATCGTGGTCGATAGGCTCATCGAGCATGGAATTGATAGATTCGGCCAATGCTTCAGGAGAATAGTCAGAGATAAGTTTGCCAGTCTCATATGTGGCGACGATTCTGCGTATTTCCGGGAAGTCGGTGGCGAGAAGAGGCACGTGGCATTGTATCATGTCGAACACACGGTTGGGTAGGGCATAATAATAGCTCAGACCTTGGTTTTTGAGCAGACAGACTCCAATCGATGCTCTTTTGGTGATTGACGCAAGTTCTGCGTATGGGATATGTCCGAGGAATATTATGCGGTCGTTGGCTTTCGTTTTCAACTCATCGTAGAGATCTCCTTTGCCGGCGACAACAAAAATAGCGTCTTCTCTGACAAAAGGCATCGCATCTATGATCCATTCCACTCCTCTTCCCACGTTGACAGCACCTTGGTAGAGGATGATTTTCTTATCAGTAGGAATTGAGTTTATTTCAGTAGACGGAATGTCGTCCAAACTTTTGTAGGATGGCATGTTGCGCACCACACCAAGGTTGATACCATATCTTTTCTTGTAATAATCAGCTATAGATTGGCAGACGGTGCATCCATGTTTGACTTTTGGCAGAATCCAGTCTTCGACTTTAGTCCATACTCCCTTCACGAACTTTCGGTTTGTCACCTCTGGCACTTCCGGGAATAGCTCGTGCAGATCCACCACGAGAGGTTTGCCACGCAGTTTGGCGGCGAGGTAAGTGCCGGCAAGAGCGTCAGTGTCGTTGGCTGTGAATATATCAGCGTCGGAAAAAAGCAGATGGAAGAAAAATCTGATATTGATTTCTGCGTAGAAAAGGACGCCACGTTTGAAGAAGACGTTGAGGCGTTCAGTGGCATACTCTTTCTGATATGGTTTGCATGGTCGGCTTTTGCATCCGACCACCTTGACGTCGTAACCGAATTTGTGAAGCGAAGTCGCCACTTTGTTGACGCGCTGGTCGCTTTCAAGGTTATTTGTGACAGTGAGTGTTATCTTTGTCATTTCTTGTGTCTTTCATGTATCACGCACAAAAATAATTTGTTTTTGTTTTTTTTCCCCTTCATTTTTGTATTTTCGCAATACAAGTTGATAGATTATATGAAAAAGATATTTTCCCGTACATTAAAAATTGTTTCTTTGTTGATGTTAAGTGGTTGTTATACAGAAACTAAGCAGGATTTTGCAGGAATTCCAACGTTGCAAAACGAACAGAAACAGGCAGAAACTAGCTTAGAGCAAACCCCAGCGTCGACGAAGAAAAGTGCAAACAAGTATAGCACTGCCGACGCTATTGCCGACCTACAGAAGATGGGAGAGGGCGATTCTATTTTCATACATTCCACCCGTCGTGGAAAAGTCTACCATCACAAGCATTATTTCCTATCGTATAGTGAGAGAGATGAGCAGGCAGAATGGGTGAGTTATGAGTTGACATACGATGAGGTCACAAACATGTCAGCGAAAAAAGAGGATTATTTCAACGATGATCCGATAATCGAAACAGGTTCAGCCACATATTCAGATTATTCAGGCACTGGCTACGACCGTGGACACATGGCACCGTCGGCAGATTTCCGTTTTGATAAGGTTGCACAGATAGAGTGCTATTACATGAGCAATATGAGTCCGCAGGTTCATGCGTTCAACGCTGGACTTTGGAACGATTTGGAAAACATGACACGCTATTGGGCAAGACTTTATGATAGAGTGTATATTGTCACAGGTCCGCTATTGACAGGAAAAGAGCAGAAACTAGTGAAGAAGAAGGGAGACCGCACGATTAAAACGAAGGTTTCAATCCCTACACATCATTTTAAGGTTGTGTTTGACTATAGCAACAAGAAGCATCCAAAGATGATCGCGTTCCTCATGCCGAATGAGAAGAATTTAAAGGGGAAGATAATGGATTACGCTATGTCGGTAAGAGAATTGGAGAAAAAGACTGGGCTTGATTTCTTTAAGAATATGCCGAGAAAGACACAAGATTATCTTGAGACTTATGTCAAAAAGAGCGAGTGGCAAACGTATGACAGATAAACGTTGATCTGCCTATTTTTGTGACTTATCGGGGAGAGTGAGAGAAAAACAAACAATTTAACTCTATATAAATGTTTTACAACAGAAATGAAAAATCTTCTGTCAAACACAGTAGATAAAGTTAAACTCTTAATTTTTAACTCTTAATTCTTAATTGTAAGACTAAAAAGTGCTATATTTGCCACTATGAAATGGAATAAAGTATTTTTGATCAATATATTCATGCTCTTAGGCCTATTGTTGAGCCCAGTGCATGCTGCTTATTATGGCCTTTTTGAAACGCCTGCCACTACGGATTCAATGGCTATGATGAAGACAAGAAAGAGTGACGAGAATATCACCTGGTTTTGCAAAAAGACAAAAATCACACATAAGATTCATTTGCGTCGAAGCCGCTACAAATTGTCGAAGGAAGATCAGTCGATGCATGAGTTGAGTGAGCCAGTCAATGTGGTTGTAGCGTCGCCATTCAGCGTTATGCGAATGACCAAACCGACTTCTTTCAAGGATATGGGTTTTCCAACCGAAGAATGGCTAGACGGTGCCACTATCACACTTACATTCAAACG
>CACZOA010000008.1 GCA_902782665.1 uncultured Bacteroidales bacterium | reverse complement strand
TTTATTTTCTTTACCTTTTGCTTCAAAAAAGACTCCACTAAATTCTTATCTACCTCAGTTTGAAATCCATCTCTGTCTACAATAAGCAATTTGTGAAAGGCCAAATAGATAAAGAGGTAAACATTAAATTGAAGTCTAAATCTTCAACAATAGTTATCTTTTAGTTTTCTTCTTCAACATTCCATAACATTTAGCAAGTTTTTGTCTGCAGTCTTTAAGTGTGACTTTATATGGTTTAGCTTTGGTTTTCATAGACTTATCCGTTATGGAATCAAGTTGTGTGGAGACATTATCCAAACGGCTGTTCAACTCGTCTAATTTCATTTGAATCTTTCGTTCCACACCCGGACTCATGAAATTCAAGTCGACTAACATATTATGAGTTAGCCGGATCTGTTTATCAACATCAAGCAGTTCGGAATAGACATTCTTCAATATAGCCTCATCCAAATCATGTCGGGAAAGAGAAGTTGAATCCTGAGTGATTTTGACTGAATCAGTTTCGGTAATAGTCTCCTGTCCACTACAAATTAAAGCAGAGCAAGTAAGCAGAGCAAATATTATTATATAGCATTTCATAGTTGTCTATCTTAATGTAAATCCAAAGATACAAGGCATATTTTACAAAACAAAAAGGATTTGACATTTCTGCCAAATCCCTTCTTTTATGATTCTAAACCAATCGGATTACTCATCCAATCTGCCGAACACTCTCTTCAACAAATCAGAAGTACGAGCCGCAGCATTTGTACGGATATCATCCTCTTTCTGAGACACTCTCAAGAACAAACCGTCAAGAGCCTTGCCAGTGATATAATTAGAGATATCTCCATCTACTTCACCGATATTATCTACAGCTACTTTAGCTTCCGCAGGAAGAGCTGCATAAACTGCTTTATAAGCCGATGACTGAATAATATTTGAACTGTTTTTATAACTATTGATATTCTTAGCCAACGTATTATTACCGAGAGCGAACTTTGACCAAGCATCAGTAGCTGTCAAACCAGCGATATTAACTTTGTTCATACTGTTCACAATCGGATCGTGGAACGCACCCTGCAGATCTGTATAAGTATTGTCTTTCAAGTATGTTGTTGCAGCGCCGCTTCCGCCAAACAAAATAGCCTCTCCATCCTGAACAGACATATTAGTGATAGCACTTGAAAACACAGATACAGCCTCTGGAGCAGCGTCAGTCGCGGCTTCATTGAACAATGTGATCAAATTATCCTGCAAATCAGAACCTAGACCTACATTTTCCAAAACGATATTTGCACCCTGAATATTCTGCAAAGCCTTAATCGCTGTAAACGCAGAAACAGCCTCCTGTGGCAAACCGATCCTTGTAGCAGCATCTTCAAAATAGCCTTCTGAATGAAGACGATCCACTGCGACATTGACACCTACGCCTAAAGCCTCTTTCAAAGCGGCAACAGTATCACCCTGCGATAATGCATCTGTCACCTCTTCACATGAAGTGAATGTGAAAGCGGCAGCACCTAGCGTCATCACACTTGCAACAATACTTTTCCTAAACATACCCGATAGATTTTATTATTTAACTATACTTGGAATAATACCTCTCTCACTGCCTTCCAAGAAGTCAAGCACAACCTTGCGCTCCTCTGTCTCTGCGAATGTTTCCTTGATCTTTGCGACAGCCTGAGAAACATTCAATCCTGACATATACAGTGTACGGTAAATATTCTGAATCTCTTCAATCTTTTCATTTGAGAACCCACGTCTGCGCAAACCTACAAGATTCAATCCGCAATAAGCCAACGGATCACGTCCTGCCATCGCATACGGAGGAACATCCTTACCGATTCTCGAACCGCCCTGAATCATCACATGTGAACCGATGCGTGTAAACTGATGCACCAAAGTGCCACCCGAAACGATCGCCCAATCATCAACCTCAACCTCACCAGCAAGCTGTGTAGTGTTGCCAAGTATGATATTATTGCCTACAACACAATCATGAGCTACGTGGACATAAGCCATAATCAAACAATTATTGCCTACTATTGTAGTGCCTTTAGATGCTGTACCTCTGTTGATAGTGACACACTCACGGATAGTGGTGTTATCGCCAATCACAGCGGTTGTCTTCTCACCCCTAAACTTCAAATCCTGGGGAATTGCTGAAATGACAGCATTAGGGAAAATAACACAATTCTTACCAATTCGTGCCCCTTCCAAGATTGTGACATTAGCCATAATCTTAGTACCGTCGCCAATCTCGACATCTTTGTCTATGAAAGTAAACGGTCCGATTTCAACATTTTTACCGATTTTAGCCTCGGGATGTATGCTTACAAATGGTTGTTCCATTCACCAAATATTTAGTCCTTCTATATTATTTGTTCTTAATAATCTGTGCCATAAACTCTGCCTCTGCGACGATCTGATCGCCAACAAACGCGTAGGCTTTCATCACCGCGCAACCTCTTCTCAAAGGAGTCACATAAGACACTTTGAAAATCAATGTGTCACCAGGGACAACCTTACGACGGAACTTCACGTTGTCGATCTTCATGAAGTATGTCGAATATCCGTGAGGATCATCCAAAGAGTTCAACACGAACAAACCTCCAGACTGTGCCATCGCCTCAACAATCAAAACACCTGGCATAACAGGCTCCTGTGGGAAATGTCCCATGAAGAATGTCTCGTTTGATGTGACATTCTTGACTGCGACAACATAATTGTCTGAAATCTCAATCACTTTGTCTACCAACTGCATTGGCCAACGGTGAGGTAGGATCTCTCTGATCTTGTTGACATCCATCACTGGTTCTGCATTCGGATCGTATGATGGGATAACAACCTCCTGACGCTTGATCTCCTTACGTAGCTTCTTAGTCAAATCTGCGTTTGCAGTGTGGCCTGGGCAAACAGCGATCACCTTACCCTTGATTGGCTTACCGATCAATGCCAAATCACCGATCAAGTCTAGCATCTTGTGACGAGCTGGCTCATTCTCAAAACGCAAAGGCTCATTACTCAAATAACCGATGTTCTCTGCCTTGACATTTGTCTTTCCTAAAATACCGCAAATATGATCAACCTCAGCCTGTGATAGTTTCTCATCATAGACAACGATTGCGTTATCCAAATCACCACCCTTGATAAGGTTGTTCTTAACAAGTGGCTCAATTTCCTTAACAAACACGAATGTACGGCAAGAAGCAACCTCATTCTGGAAATCTGCGATTGAATCCAAGTTGGCAAACTGATTACTCAAAACAACAGACGGGTATTTTACCATTACTGTCATAGAGAAATCATCGTCTGGAATGAATGTGTACTTTGAACCAGTAGTCTCATTAACGAACTCAGTCTTCTTTCTTACAACGTAATATTCACGCTCTGCCTCAAGTTCTTCAAGACCAACAGCAAGAATCTCTTTAACAAATGGAGCTGCGCTACCATCAAGAATAGGCATCTCACCACCAGAGATCTCAATCATACAGTTGTCTACACCCAATGCATATAGAGCAGACATTGCATGCTCGATTGTGCTTACCTTAACATCACCTTTCGCAATAACTGTGCCACGGCTTGTCTCAACTACATTTTCAGCCAAAGCGTCTATCTCATTTTCACCTTCGAGATCAATACGTTTGAACTTGATACCTGTACCTGCAGGTGCTGGCTTAAATGTGGCATTGATAGCCAAACCTGTATGCAAACCTACACCAGAAATAGAGAATTCACCCTTTAATGTCTTCTGATTTTCCATTTTACTTTTTTTCTCAGTTATTACTTTATTTTGCTTGCCAACTCCTGAATCTGCTTCTCAAGCATCTCTATTCTTTCGTTAGCAACACGTAATTGCTTTTCTGTCTCCGAAACGACTTTGACTGTCTCAGGCAACTGTTTTAGACAAACATAGCTGCGACGGAATTTC
>CACZOA010000007.1 GCA_902782665.1 uncultured Bacteroidales bacterium | reverse complement strand
ATTATCCGCCGAAGTTATCGAAACGGATCATGTCGTCCTCAACACCTAGGCTATGAAGCAAGTCAAGAACTGTCTTTGCCATCATTGGAGGTCCACACAAGTAGTACTCACAATCCTCTGGATTCTCGTGCTGCTTCAAGTAGGTATCTCCCATCACTGGAGCAACGAATCCTGGTGTATACTTGATTCCTGCCGCATCAGCCTTTGGATCTGGACGGTCCAATGCCAAGTGGAAGTGGAAGTTAGGGAAATCCTTCTCCAACTGCAAGAAATCGTCTAGGAATGGGATCTCCTCAAGTGCACGTGCTCCGTAGAAGTAGTGCATTGGACGGTTACGGTCCTCATCTGAGATTCCATGACCCTTCAACATATGCATGATCTGCGCACGTAGAGGAGCCATACCGGCACCACCACCGACCCAAATCATCTCTCTACCTGAACCATATACTGGACGGAACTCTCCGTAAGGTCCTGACATGATAACCTTGTCTCCTGGCTTCAAGTTGAAGATATAAGAAGACGCGATACCTGGGTTAACCTCAACGAATGGGCTCTCTCCTGGTGCAAGAACATTTGGAACTGGCTTACCATCCTCACCAAGGATTGGCTTGTTTGTCTTAGGATCCATCTTGAAGCGAGGCTTCATAGGAGGAGTTGCGATACGTACATTCAAAGTGATGATATCACCCTCATCTGGATAGTTGGCCATTGAGTATGCACGGATTGTCTCTGTTGGGTTGACACAACGAAGATCGAACATCTTGTTGTTGTTCCAGAATGGCAAATAAACGTCGCCGATCAACTCCTTGTCGAAATCATTATAGCTGATATCAAACTTAGGGATACGGATCTGTGCGTAAGAACCTGGCTCGAAGTTCATGTGCTCACCAGCTGGCAAAGCAACCTTGTACTCCTTGATGAATGTAGCAACGTTCTTGTTTCCAATAACTGTACACTCCCACTCCTTAACGCCCATTACAGACTCAGGAACCTTGATTGTCATGTCGCCCTTAACCTTAGCCTGACAACCTAGACGCCAGTGTGCTTTCTGCTCCTTACGTGAGAAGAATCCCTTCTCTGAATCAAGGATCTCACCACCACCCTCTGTGATCTGGCACTTGCACTGTCCACAAGCACCCTTACCACCACATGCTGAAGGCAAGAACACACCGTTAGAAGCCAATGTTGAAAGCAATGATGAACCAGACTCTACCTCTAGTTCCTTGTCGCCATTGATGCTCAATTTAACAGGACCTGATGCCACCAAAAACTTCTTTGCTACAAGAAGGATAGCAACAAGAGTCAAAACAACTGCGAGGAATACTCCAATACTTGCTAAAATCAAATTCATGTCCATTTTTTATTCCTCCATTTTAGATTTTAAGACCTGAGAAACACATGAATGCCATAGCCATAAGTCCTACAGTGATGAATGTTAGTCCAAGGCCTTTCAATGCTGCTGGAGCGGCATTATAGCTCAACTTCTCACGAATAGCAGCCAAACCTACGATTGCCAATAACCAACCTAGACCAGAACCCAATGCGTATGCTAGACAGTCGCTCACACCACCGATGTACTGTGTGCTGTCTGGAGACATTGTGATTCTCTGCTGCATGAATAGTGACGCACCCATGATTGCACAGTTTACTGCGATCAAAGGCAAGAAGATACCCAATGATGCGTAAAGTGATGGGCTGAACTTCTCTACTACCATCTCAACCAACTGCACAATACCTGCAATCACGGCGATGAATAGGATGAAACTCAAGAATGACAAATCAACACCATCTACAAGACAATTTGGTCCAAGAACCTTTGTATAAAGTAGGTAGTTGACTGGCAATGTAACGCACAACACGAAAATTACAGCAAGACCAAGTCCTAATGCTGTCTTCACATTTTTCGAAACTGCAAGGTAAGAACACATACCTAGGAAAAATGCGAAAATCATATTGTCGACGAAAATCGACCTTACAAATAAACTAAAAAAATGTTCCATATTCTTTTCCTAAATACCTGTTGTTATTTCTCCTGCAATTCAGGGTTCTTTGCTCTCATAGCCCAGATGATGCATCCTAGGATGATCAACGCCATTGGAGGCATAAGCATCAAACCACAGTTCATATAACCTGCCTCGTATAAGCAATCAGGGATAACCTGGTAGCCGAACAATGTGCCAGCTCCGAATAGCTCACGAATGAAAGCTACGATCACCAAGATGATTGCATAACCAAGACCGTTACCAATTCCGTCGACCAATGAATCTACAGGACCATTTGCCATTGCGAATGCCTCTAGACGACCCATCAAGATACAGTTTGTGATGATCAATCCGACATACACTGACAAAGCAACGCTCACATCGTATGCGAATGCCTTCAAAACCTCACTTACGATTGTTACCAATGTAGCGACAACAACCAACTGAACAATGATACGAATACGGTTTGGAATAGTGTTTCTCAACAAAGAGATAACAACGTTTGCTAGAGCAAGAATGATTGTTACCGACAATCCCATTACGATTGCTGGCTCAAGCTGTGCTGTAACTGCAAGCGCAGAGCATATACCAAGCACCTGCACAGCCACTGGGTTGTTCAAACCAAGCGGTGTAAGAAATGTTTCTTTAAGATTACTCATTTGTATATCCTCCTTATGTTATTTTTTCAACTCGTCTTTAACTTCCTTTACAATAGAATCAGCCTTAGCAACAAGTGTATCCTTCAATGCGCATACTGTTGAATCAACAGCAGCCATCTTTGCTGCGGCAGAATCCTGTGCTGCATTCTCTACTTTTGTAGCTCCTGAAGTTGCGTCTGCAGCGGCAGAAGACAAGAATGCGCTGTATCTCTTCAAGCAAGACTTCAACATCTCATCAACACCCTTAGATGTGATTGTACCTCCTGAGATACCATCAACCTCGCAAGATGAATCAGAAACCTTTCCGTTCTTAACAACGCTCAAAACGATGTTGCCATCTCTTGAAACTGTCTTGTCTACGAACTGCTCTGTGAAGAAAGGCTTTGTGATCTCTGCTCCAAGTCCTGGAGTCTCTCCTTCGTGACCGAAGTAAGTTCCATATACTGTGTTCTTGTCTGCGTTCAATGCTACATAACCCCAGATAGGACCCCAAAGACCAGCACCTCTTACAGGGAAAACATATTTCTTCTCACCGTTAACATTGCTCTCAAATACGTGAAGCTCTGTTGTATCAGAATAGTTTGTTCTGAAATCTCCGTCGTAAGCTGAAAGAGTACCGTCTGCATTCAAAATGAAATCACTAACATTCTCCCAATTTGCAGCGACGTCGCCATCCTTAATGTTCAAAGCGCTCAAAATCTGCTTCTTTGTATCCAACTTAACATTTTCTGTCTGCTTCTCTTTCAAAGAAGAAGAAATGAAAGCTAGAAGGAAAGCTACGATAATAACCATTATCGAAGCATAACCGATAGTATAAGCATTACTATTTGTATTCATTTTTCTGCTTTTTTAATGATTATTTATTATTAAGACGGTTCAATCTCTTATTGATGTTACGCTGTACGAAACAGTAGTCAATCAATGCTGCGAACAAGTTCATCAACAAGATTGCCAACATCATACCCTCTGGATAACCAGGGTTCATACAACGGATCACGATTGCTACAACTCCGATCAAGAATCCGAAGATGTACTTACCGCTGTTTGTACGTGGAGATGTAACTGGGTCTGTTGCCATAAACACAGCACCGAAGCAGAAACCTCCGACACACAAATGCTCCATCCAATCAAGATTCCAAACCTGGTTCGACTCGCTTCCGATTGCGTTGAACAAGAATGCTGTGACAGCACCACCAACGAATACGCTGATCATTGTTCTCCAGTTTGCAACACCTGAAACCAATAGGATAACCGCACCGATCATGATTGCGATCACACTTGTCTCACCGATTGAACCTGGCATCAAACCGATAATCATATCCTTTAGATCAACTGCCTGGTTTACAGCATTTGTGATTGTTGTAGACGATCCTGTTGCCACCTGACCTAGAGCAGTAGCTCCTGTATAACCGTCAACACCAGCCAAATCATTACCTAGTCCGAAGATTGATTCCTTAGCGATCCAAACCTGATCACCACTCATCTTTGTAGGATAAGCGAAGAACAAGAATGCACGAGTGATCAATGCCACGTTGAAGATGTTGTAACCTGTACCTCCGAAGATCTCCTTAGCGAAGATTACAGCGAATGCTGTTGCTACAGCGATGATCCAAAGTGGACACTCAACTGGAACGATCAACGGAATCAACATACCAGAAACCAAGAATCCCTCCTGGATTTCCTCATGTTTCCACTGCGCTACTGTAAACTCGATTCCTAGACCAACAACGTAAGAAACGATGATCTTAGGAAGAACTGCCAAGAATCCGTAGAAAAATACCTCCATGAAGCTTGCCTGATCTAGTGTACCTGCCACCAAATAGTTCTGGTAACCAACGTTGTACATACCGAAAAGCAAAGCTGGGATCAAGGCAATCACAACAAATGACATCACACGTTTGCTGTCGATTATGTCGTGAATATGTGTTCCGCTCTTCGAAACTGTGTTTGGCACGAACAAGAATGTTTCAAAACCATCAAACACAGAACGGAACGCTGAAAGTTTGCCGCCCTCCTCAAAGTTTGGCTTCACTTTATCCAGAAAATTCCTTAAAGCTTTCAATTTATCACTTATTTAAATTATTACTCCAATTATGCCAACTCCTTACGCAAGTAATCCAATCCTTCACGAACGATTCTCTGCGTCTCAATCTTGGATGTGCAGACATACTCGCAAAGTGCGAAATCCTCAGGCGCAACCTCGTAGATACCAAGCTGCTCCATCTTGTCGATGTCCTTGTCCATGATTGCTTTCACCAAAAACTCTGGCAAAATATCCATTGGGAATACTGCGTCGTACTCACCGCTCATGATGAACGCACGCTCACCACCGTTGATGTTAGTGTCCGCAACATACTCCTTTTTGCTTCCTAGCAACCAAGAGAAATAAGAATGGCTTGTGCTGAACTTGTTAAGACGTGGCATAATCCAACCAAACATCTCATTGTTCTTGTTTCCTTCTGGGATAACTGTGATCTGGTGAGCGAAAGCACCGATGAAACCATCTTTGCTTACCTGTCTACCAGTCAACGGATTACCGCTGATGTATCTTACATTCTCCTCTGTCACCTGACCCTTCACTACAGAAGCGATCTCAGCGCCTGGATATGTCTTGTAATATGATGGTTTAGAAACTGATGATCCTACAAGAGCAACAAGTCTTGAGAAATCAATTGCTCCTTTCTTGAATGCAGAACCAATAGCCACTACATCGTATGGGCTGATTGTCCAAACAATATCACCCTTGTTGATTGGGCTGATATGGTTGATCTGTACTCCCACGTTTCCTGCTGGATGAGGTCCCTCAAACTCTGTGATGGCAACCCCCTTCAACTCCTTGAATGCACGAGCTGCAGAATCTTTGTGGATAGAGACGTAAACCTTGCCAGTAGTCAACTTCGCAAGAGCATCGATACCTAGCTGAAGTTCATCCTTACACTGTGTGTAATCAAACACATAGTCGTATGACGGTGCCAATGGAGCAGAGTCAAAACCCGAGATGAAGATAGCCTTAGGGGCATCGTTAGGGTTAGCGACTACATCAAATGGGCGCTGGTTGATGAACGCGAAGAATCCACTCTCCAAAAGAACCTTCTTCACCTCATCTGAACTTAGCTGCGATGGCTGAGCTTTCTCAAATGGTACAGACTCAAACTTACCATCTGACTTCAACCTAATATCCAACACCTTTCGTCTCTCACCACGATTGACAGCTTCAACCGTTCCGCTACATGGAGAGACAACCTTTAAATCTGGGTTTGCCTTGTCGTAAAACAACACCGAACCCACCTTCACTGCATCTCCCTCCTTAACAGCAACTTTTGGAGTCATGCCGTGAAAGTCGTCAGGGCGCATAGAAAAAAACTGACTCTGCAAAGCATCAGACTTTGTCTCTGCTGCCTTACCCTTCAGTTTTATGTCCAGGCCTTTTTTGATTTTAATTGATTCAGCCATAAATGGATCTAAAAAAAGTATTAAAAATTATAGGCAAAGTTAAATCTTTTTAACGATTTAATAACAAATATCCTCGTTTTTTTGTTTTTTATTGATAAATATTGGTAGAAACAGACATTTTGGTATCAAAACCAAAATTCTAATTTCACATTTCCAATTTAGCATTTTGCATTCTGAATTTACTCCAACTCCACCGTCTCCAAATCATAAGGCACCTCTACCCTACCCGAGAATCCGAGTTTTGCCTCAGCTGTATACTTCTCTTTTCTCGTCTCCAGAGTCTTCTCCTCAGTGTGATAAAGCAGAATATTCTTCACTCCCAATGTCGACGCGATTTCTCCCGCATCTTTCGCAGTGCTGTGATGCTTTTCATATGGATGGAATCGATCACGGTCGTCGTACAAGCAGAACGCTTCACAAAGCATCCAATCGACACCCTTCACATAATCAGCACATTTCTCATTATACGGTTCGTCGCCAAGGCATGCGACCTTCAGATCACCATACTCCATACGGTAGCCGAACTGCTCCAATTTAGTGGAGTGGATAGAGAACGCAGTGAAGTGGGCACCGATAGCTTCAAACGCTTCACCGTCGCCAATCTCATTAATCAAAATACCCTTTCCGACCTCAGAAGCGATCTTTTTGGGCAACATTTCCGTCACCATCATCTTCAATAGTCCACAAAGGTGCGAATGGCCATATATATTGAAATTGCCTTTATATTCTCCACGGTTAATAGCAGTGGAAATCATACGCACAATCCAAAGAGCTCCAAGAAGGTGATCTGTGTGGGCATGAGTAAGGAACATCGCGTTCAAACTACGGTAGTCAATGCCCGCTTTTTCTAGTTGGACAAGCACTCCATTTCCACCACCTGCATCAGTAAGAAAATTACCCTCATCTGTTGAAATAACAAAACAAGTGTTATAGCATTTCGTCACAAGGGCATTTCCCGTACCCAACATTGTTATTTTAGTCTTCATCTTTTATTTTTTTATTTGGGATGCGAAATTACGATATTTTTATAACGGCTACAAATACTTAGACAAAACATCATTGTTTTCCAGACTACGTTTTTAAAACCATATCAATACATAAAACTCCAAACTATTTCCTATTTTTGTATTGATTCTATTTTCTAATCAAATAGATACACAATAAAGTCAACGCCATGAGAAAAAATTTCGTTTTATTGATCGTTTCATTCTTACTATGTATGCCAGAGGTCGCATCCAGTAAAAAGAAAAACGATGTCCCAAACAGTGAGATTACTGAAGTTGTGGATGCATCCAACTCACAACTGAAATTCAATATTCTGACTGAGTCCACAGCTGAAGTCATAAACGATGATTCATACTGGAGTCTTATTTCTGCCACTATACCCGCAAAAATCAAAATCGGAGATTATGTATTTACAGTAACACGAATTGGTTCAAAAGCTTTTGAAAAATGTCAAAACCTGACAAGTATAGAGATACCGTCAAGTGTGACATCCATTGGCAACGAAGCGTTTTCTGATTGCAGCAGTTTGACTAAAATAAAGATTCCGTCGAGTGTGACATCCATTGGAGAGGGAGCTTTTTTTGATTGTAAAAATCTGACAGACATAGAATTACCTTCAAGCATCACCAGAATTGAATATGGTCTTTTTGAAGGATGTAAAGAATTGACAAGCATAAAGATACCGTCAAATGTGACAACTATTGGAGGTGTAGCGTTTAATCTATGTGCTAATTTGAAGAAAATAGAAATTCCGTCAAAAGTGACAAGCATTGGCAATGGAGCATTCCACGGATGTGAAAAATTGAAAAACATCAGTGTAGATTCCAACAATCCCAACTACTCCACTATGGAAGGTGTTTTGTATAATAAAAACAAAACAGAAATTGTGGTTGTCCCAGGATCGACAAAAGGTAAATTCACAATTCCATCAAGCGTGACCAGCATAAGCAAAGGAGCTTTTGCAAGATGTAAAGGATTGAAAAGCATAGAAATACCATCAAGTGTGACGTCCATCGGTGAATTTGCGTTTTCGAATTGTGAAGGGTTGACAAATATTGAGATACCGTCAAGTGTGACATCCATTGGTGATTTTGCGTTTTCCACATGTCCAAATCTGACAAGCATAAAAATTCCATCAAGCGTAACCTACATTGGAGACTGGGTGTTTTCACATTGCTATAGTTTGACAAGCATAGAGATACCGTCAAGTGTAACAAAAATCGGAGATTGGGCATTTTCTCACTGTGAAGGTTTGACAGACATAAAAATTCCGTCTTCAGTAACCAGTTTAGGAGACCAGGCATTTTCACATTGTTATAGTTTGACAAGCATAAAAATCCCCTCTTCTGTAACCAATTTAGGAAATTCCGCATTCGAGAAATGTACAAGTTTGACAAATGCAGAGATTCCATCAAGTGTAGACAGCATAAAAAATCATGTATTTCGTTATTGCGAAAACCTGACAAGTATAGAGATTCCATCAAGTGTGACATTCATTGGCAAAGAAGCATTTGAGGAATGTAAGAATTTGGCAAATTTAGAAATCTCCTCAAATGTCAAAGAGATTGGTTACGGTGCTTTCTTTAATTGTAAAAATCTTAAAATTGTGATTGACAACTCAAAATACAATATAAAAATTGGTGATGGTGCATTCCTCGAATGTAAAGACGTGATTTTTACAAAAGATAGCGAGAATCCTGCCATCATAGAGCCTTAACAAATGAGAAGGTAGCATAATGCTTTTACTTGATTTTCAAATCATAACAAACTATAACCGATGAAAAAAGTATTATTGACAGCTTGTACTATAGGGTTTGCCTTACAAGTATTGAGTCAGGAGAACATATGGTGGAAGACACCCGTCAATTCTCCAGAAGTGAATAAAGACAACACCGTGACATTTCGTCTAAAAGCGCCGAACGCCTCATCAGTTGAGGTTGTGGGCGATTTCCTTTCAAGAAACGAGAAAGCCGAGATGAAAAAGGTGGATACTGATGTATGGGAATATACAACGCCAAAGCCGTTAAATCCAGAATTATACAGCTATTCATACAAGATGGATGGTGTAAAGATTTCTGACCCATCAAATGTTTTCATGTCGCGCGACGTTGTGACTATCAGCAACTTATTCATGATAGACGGAAAAGAGAGTGAACTATATAAAGTTCAGAATGTACCACATGGCACTCTCAGCAAAGTATGGTATCACAGCGACAAACATAACGCAGACAGGCGTATCACCGTCTACACACCAGCAGGTTATGAGACAAGCAATAAAAAATATCCTGTGCTGTATCTTCTACACGGAATGGGAGGAGACGAAGATTCCTGGTCGACATTGGGACGTGCGGCTCAAATTTTGGATAATCTGATAGCACAAGGTAAGGCAACACCTATGATTGTAGTCATGACCAATGGCAATTCTGATCTGCAGGCAGCATGGGGAGAATCCCCTACCGGTTTTGTCACTCCCACTATTGTATTACCCAAGACCACAGACGGCACATTCGAAGATGCTTTTCCAGAGGTGGTGACATTTGTAGACAAAGTTTATAGGACTATCGCAAAAAAGGAATCAAGAGCTATCGCCGGACTCTCGATGGGAGGATTCCATTCCATGCAAATTTCAAAAGAATATCCGACGCAATTCAACTATATCGGACTATTTTCAGCATCAGCAAAATTCAAAGGCAGAAAAGATTCTCACATTTATGAGAACTGTGAGGAAAAAATAAAAAAGCAATTCTCACAAAAACCTGCGCTATATTGGATTGCTATTGGCAAAGAGGACTTTCTTTATGAGGAGAATAAAAAATTCAGGTCTTTTTTAGATGCCAATGGATTTGCCTACACATACGTAGAAAGTGAAGGAGGACATACGTGGAGGAATTGGAGAAACTATCTTTGTCAATTTTTACCATTGATATTCAAATAAAAGAGAGAGCTATTACAAAACAAAATGACCGGCTCCAAATGGAGTCGGTCATTTTATTTTATTATAGAGACGAACGTCTCTACAAAACTTATTTTCTTATGATTAGCTTAGATGCAAGCTGTCCCTTGTCGTTCTTTACAACGATAGCGACAACCTTGTCGTCCTTAGTAGCCTTGCGTCCTTCCATGTTGTAAGCAGCAACCAATTCTCCGTTTACAACTACGATATCACCATTCTCGTCTACATAAGCAACGATCTCAAATGCATTAGCAACAACCTGATCAACCTTGACATCAGCAAATTTCTTAGAAGAAAGCAAAATGTCATCAACCAAGTAACCTGCCTTAGCACCCTTAAAGATCAAGTCGAAAGACTCTGCACCAGCAGGTACCTTAACCTCACCTTCAAACTTAGTCCACATCAACTTGATTGTATCTTTTGCCAAGTCTATATACTCACCTGTATTAAACTTCAAAATGATTGGAAGGTCTTCTTTAGAATACACATCATAATCGGCATCTTCCCAAATTCCCTTTTCATTCTTATGCTTCTTTATCAGCATCTTTGAATAGATTGTCTCTGTTCCTGCAGGGATCTTAATCTCAGGGAACACAATAGAATCACGTGCAGACTCAACCTGCAATGCATGAAGCTGCTCACAGTCTATATGACCAGAACCATCCTGATTACGAACAGAATCAGGCATGAAATCACGGAACAAATACAAAGGACTTCTACCTTCTCCTTCCCAATAGTCTGCATATTCTTCTGTGAAAATTGGCTGAATACCACCATGATATGCAGATGCTTCCTTAGTAGCGACCTTCAACTCCTCAAGATAGAAATCTCCAAGTTTTACATTATCGAAATTTTCAGCATAGAATGGCTTTCCCTCTTTAATAGAAACAAACGCCATATTCTTTATGTATGGGTATTCTTTAAGGACACCCTTATAATGACAATAATTACCTCCTACATTGTATTCACGTGCATAAGAGAAATTCATTCCGAAAAGCTGCTTCATAGAAGCCTTAGCATAAATATACTTATATGTAGTAACCCATTCTTCTGTCGGGCCCCACTTCGCATCTACGAAACTGAATGTCTCTGCTGTGGAAGCATTTTTAGATTTCAACAACTTTTCTTGTGTTGTGAAACCGAACATCCACAAAGGCTTGTTTCCATAATATATGTTTGTATCTTTATCGAAATCTGGAATCTTATACTCAAATACCATCACATAGTTTTCTGACAAATCCAATGGTTTATCAGAATTAAACTTTAGACGGACATCCAAATAATCATCAGATAGCTGCTTGTAAACAACCAAATTTTCTCCATCAACAGTAGTGTCCTTCAATTCGCTCGGAACTTTTCCGTCCAAATCTTCAGGATCATACTCATAAATTTCCACATTGTTCGTAAGTTTTCCATCCTTAACGATCCAATATGCATTGTCGAAAGATAACTCGGCAAACACAGATGTGGATGCGATCAAAGACACAACCGAAAGTAATAGTTTCTTCATTGTAATAAATTTTTAGTTAATTCTTTAATAAAGTAGCCAAAACTGGAGTATTTTCCAGTTTTGGCCACCAGTAAGGTTATATAATCAATAGATTATTCTTACTTTACAATCAACTTCTCTGTTGTAGCATTAGTCTCGCCTACTACAGAAACGAAGTAAACACCAGGAGTGGCATTCAAAACGATAGTAGCTGTAGTATTAGCCTCTACATTCTGAGATAGGATCTCAGCACCAAGAGAATTAACAACCTTTACAGTAGAATTCTCATATACTGAAACGTTGAATACACCACCTTCTGCTGGGTTTGGAGCGATAACAGGAGCATTAGCTGTTGTCTCATCTACAGCTGTAGGATCGCCGATGATCTTAAATGATCCCATACCTGAGAATGAAGTCATGAATGCAAAAGAAAGCTTGTGCAAACCTGGCTCAGTAAAACGCAATCTGTGCTTGATGTTTTTGTTGTATGCGTTATATGGAGTAACCCATCCCCATACGTTGTAATCACCATCTTCATCACCACCTTCGCAAGTAGGCAAATACAAAGCCTGGTAACGAGTATCCTCACCAGTCTCTGTAACCAAACCTGGCTTTCCGTCTACAGCAATAGCGAATGTGTTGTAATCCTTATGGTCGCAAGCATATACCTCAAACTCATAATCACCAGCTCTCTTCACATCGATTGTGTAAGTAACCCACTCACCATTACCGATGTAACCCAATGTCTTATAAGCTGTTGACTTATCCTTTGATGAGTAACCTATATCAAAGAACTCTCCTGGACGGAAATTATCCTCTTTACCTGCATCACCAGCATTACATGGCTTAGTATTGTTCTTGTCATTACCTGAACAAGCCCAATCCTCATCATAGTCGAAATAAGCGTTATCCTGACCACCCTTGTCGTATGCACCCAAATCAAGAATGAAATCAGTCTTTCCATCAAATACCTGAGCTGACTCGTATGGAGATGACTCACAGAATGAGAAGTTATCACCCTTCTGCAACTGCTGTCTGATGTAGTTACCAGACTCAGAGAAGCTCATGTTACCATAACCACCACCTGTGAAAGTACCAGATGACTCACCCTTGTCTGACCAGCTCCAGTTAGCCCAACTTACAATCTGACCACCAAGGTTCTTACCATTAGCAACCAAAAGCATGTGATCACCAGCTGTCTTGTCTACACCTGAATCTCCAGTGTGGCTAGATAGACCCCACTCTGTAATAAATACAGGAACAAAAGCAGCAGCAGCAGAGAAGATACCCAAATATCTCTGTTGGTCAGCTGCATAATGGTGGAAGCTGTACATCAACTGCAAATCTTTGAATGAATCCTTGATCTCCAATGGATCCTGGAAAGCAACTGTAACATCCTGGTCCCACTGTGGAGTACCGACAATTACAATAGCATCAGGAAGGTTCTGTGCGATTGTAGGAAGCACATTCTGAGCATACTTTGTTACCCAATCCCATACGTTGTGGAATGCTGCAGGAGCTCCATCTGTATCCTCATTTGGCTCATTACAGATCTCCCAAAGGACATGCTTATAACCTTTTTCCTTAACATAAGCTGTCATCTGGCTGAAGAACTCATTGTAACGACCGTAATCATTAGCATTTGGATTACCAGGCTTCAAGATATGCCAATCTACCAAACAATAGATTCCTAACTGTGCAGTGTAATCAACACAATTCTTCACCCAATCTATGTCGTAACCTTGTCCCTCATTAACATACATAGCAATACGTGCCATGTTTGCACCTTCATTCTTCATCTTCTCGAAGTCACTCAAATCATCATAGCAACCCTTGAACCAAGAACCGTGTGTACTCCAACCTCTTAGCTGAACAGGCTGACCATCCTGAGATGACAATTGATTACCAACAAGTTTAAGCTTGCCCCACTGTTCAACTGGGCTTGCCGCATAAGTCTGCATGCAAAGCATAGCAGCTGATACTAAAGTAAATAGTTTCTTCATGTTTTTCTTAATTATTAGAACAAAACAATAATTTTCTCTTAACAATGTCCATTAAGAGCCTCCAAATGTATCATATTATTTCAATTCTGACAACAAAAAGTAGATAAAATACACAAAATTTCAAAAAATAAAAAGGAGACGCGAATCATCCCGTCTCCTTTTCTCATTATTTTATGATTTTCTATTACCAGCCCCAGCCTCCGCTATTTCCGCTTCCTGTTGCCAATTCTGACAACGAATCTTTGGAAACCGTGGCCTTCTCCTTATACTGGTTCTCAAACAAGTCAAGTTCGATATTCGCACTTGAGTCCACAGTATAGAAAGAATAGCCGCTCAATGAAGAACCGTATGCAAAAATCAACTTCGACAACGCATCTGGCACTTTACATGCATCAATCACATCTCCAGATGAATTTGCCACACATAATATAGATCCTGCTGACACTGAGCAAGATGTATTAGTGATTGAATTTGCACATGTTGGCTTCACATCCTGGCTCCACATGCCTGCACTGCTTGGTCCAAGAACCAACAATGTGCCTCCTGTATGCTTCTGATAACAGCTGTTGCCATCACCCGCATCAATAGGCGAGGAACCGCATGCGATCACAAGTCCACCTGTGAACTCCATACTTCCGTTTGAATCCAAGCAATCATGATCACCCGAAGATGCATATGCCCATACCTTTCCTCCTGTAACTCTCAACATACCAGTTGTCTCTGTAGTCACATTCATACAATCGTCTGTTGTAGTGATATGCAAATATCCTCCGTTGACATAAATATTAGAACCCTCTAGACCTTCGTAAGCCGTCTTGACTCTGATTGATCCATCATTGATAGTCAGATCTCCGTCTGAATGCATTGCGTCATCTGAAGTGTCAATAGTGAAAATTCCACCGTTCACAACCATTTGGGTATTGGCATGGAATGCGTCATCTTTGGCATCAATTGTGATCGTTCCACTGTTGACTGTGATATTTTCTGCGACAAACGCCTTTGGATTTCCTGCATAATCAGATGAGTTTCCATCACTCATACCTCCTGGCATACCACCAGGTCGTCCTCCACTGGAAGAAGATGAAGAAGAAGACGTTGCTGTTCCATTTGTAGTGACATTGATAGTCAATGCTGAATTGTCAGCATTCTCAGTTCCAATAATCAAATCTGCGTCCGCTTTAACTCCTTTTGCACCATCTGATGTTATCAGAGTAAACTCTCCAGCTGTCAAGTATACATTGTTTCCTTTGATACAACGTCCTTCTGTATAGTCTGTAGATGTTTTTGAAGAACCTCCAAATCCTCCAGGGCCTCCAAATCCAGAATTTCCTGTAGACGTAGTGGTAGTCGCTCCAGTGTAATAGCTTCCGTTGTTGGTGATCTTCACCACTCCACCTTCGATAGTCACATCTCCGTCAGCAGTGATGCCTTTTGATGCGATTGCGTTCTTGCCAAGTGTCAAATCAACAGTGCCTCCACTCATCTTCACTCCTTTATCTGTCTTTATAGCGGCAGAATAAGATGTATCACCGTCAGCGATTATAGAAGTACCGTCGATACTCATTATAATCTCACCACCATAAATTTCAATATCTGCAAGTGAAGTCTTCATCCCTTTCGCTGCGGCTCCAGTCATTGTAATGTCAACCTTTCCTCCCTTCACAACGATTGAGGAATCTGATTTCAAAGCTTTCGCATCGTCGGCAACAGAATTGAACACAAATGCTCCTTTCTCAATAAGGATAGATTCAGAAGCATCCACACCATCACCGGCTGTGCCAGAGATATTCAGTTTGCCACCATACATCTGCAGACCATCACTGTTCAAACCATCACTCTGAGCTGATTTGATATTGACTGTGCCGGCATAGAATTCAGTCTTCTTTGACGAGTTGATTGCATGCTTTGTGTTTCCTGAGATGGTAAGTTCACCGTCGCCTCCCAATTCTCCAAATTTCAATTTAGACTTCGCATAAATACATCCTTTATATGCGGATGCAGATGCGTCAGAAAGAATCGACTTACCTTTAAGCTCAATATTCGTAGCGTACGATTCACCGTTAGCTCCAAGATTGATCACTATCGGCGACGACGTTGCACTTGAAAGAGTTAGATTATCCATCACCAGAGTATACGCTCTGTCTGGAGTGATTGTGAATGATCCATTCTCAGAAGAACCAGAAAGATAATACACAATACCTTTCTTATCCTGTGCCGACGTGAATGACACATTCGCACCGTCTGTAGAATATGACACTTTATCAAAAGAATAGTCGCTGACACTGACCTTATCTCCATCAAATGTGACAAAGATTGTGTCCGACTTCTCACTATTCCCATCCAAAGAGAAATCAGCATAAGAGATTTCCGGAACATTAATCTGTTTGTTGACATTTCCTGAGATATTCATCACACCGTCGACAAACTTAATAAGGCTGATATCCTCTATATTAAATGTTTCTGTAGAATTTTCAAGATAGATATTAATTTTATCCTGAGCAAACAACATCAAAGCAGCAAGCGAAGCTGCCGATAAAAGCAGACTCTTTTTCATAGCTTCTCGATTTTAAATGTTGAACCACCTATTTTCACGTAATATGTGCCAGCAGCCAAACCGCTCACATTTATGTCACTCTTCTGAGACACATTCTGCGACATCACTACCCTTCCGTCGGATGAAATGATAAGGACATCAGCAGTACCGTCGACTTCTACATTTAAAACATCAGCCACGGGATTCGGATAGACCTTGATTTTTTCGTCAGAAACCTGAGCGACACCAGAAACCTCAATGTTTGAAAAATAAAGTTTCTTCAAATCATCAAGAGGAATCAACGTAATCTTATCTGTATTATCCCTCCGAATCAGAAGATTACGATTTTCAAAAGAGACATCACCAGTCTCACTAAGTGTAAAAGAATTCACTTCTCCACTTTTCAGCTCTGTCTTTACGACTGTGGCTGTTTTTGCAGACAATCCACAGCACGACAGACAAAGCAAAATGATTAAACTAACTTTATACATATCACCTAAAATAAATTATACAAGTCTTGATCGACTTAACAAAACTATCAAATCCTATTAACAATACATCGTCCGACAGCACATACAAGACATTTGCAATGCAATTTTGGTACGATTGTCACCCATATCCTTTGTAAAAACAGATACACACAAGGAAAAAACAAACGTAGTAAAAAGCCGTCATGACAAGCCTAAAATATGGAAAGCCATAAAAATTAGGAGTTTTGATACTCATTCATAAACAATAATTCATTATCTTTGCCCAGTAAAACAGATTTAATTTTAATACAAGTATAAAGATATGGCTTCACAGGAAGATGCATTCAAGGCATTAGTTTCGCACTGTAAGGAGTATGGTTTTGTATTCCCATCAAGTGAGATTTATGGAGGTTTGGCAGCTGTTTACGACTACGGTCAGAACGGTGTAGAGTTGAAGAATAACATCAAGAAATATTGGTGGGACAGCATGACATTGCTACACCAGAATATCGTTGGTATTGACGCCGCAATCTTTATGGAGCCAACTACATGGAAGGCTTCTGGTCACGTAGATGCGTTCAACGACCCTTTGATTGACAACCGTGATTCAAAGAAGAGATACAGAGCTGACGTACTAATCGAGGATCAGCTTGCAAAGTATGACGACAAAATCAACAAGGAGTGTGAGAAGGCAGCTAAGAAGTTTGGTGACGCATTCGACAAAGAGCAGTTCATCTCAACAAACGCTCGCGTAAAGGAGTACGCAGAGAAGAGAGATGCTCTTCACGAGCGTTTCGCAAAGGCTCTTAACGACAACAACCTTGACGAACTAAAGCAGATCATCCTTGACGAGGAGATCGTTTGTCCTATTTCAGGTACAAGAAACTGGACTGATGTTAAGCAGTTCAACCTAATGTTCAAGACACAGATCGGTGCAAGTGCAGACAACACTATGGACATTTACCTACGTCCAGAGACTTGCCAGGGTATCTTCACTAACTTCTTGAATGTACAGAAGACTGGCCGTATGAAGGTTCCATTCGGTATCGCACAGATCGGTAAAGCATTCCGTAACGAGATCGTTGCACGTCAGTTCATCTTCCGTATGCGTGAGTTTGAGCAGATGGAGATGCAGTTCTTCTGCAAGCCAGGCACAGAGATGGAGTGGTTCAAGCACTGGAAGAATTTCCGTTTGAAATGGCACAAGGCTCTTGGTTTGGGAGATCAGAAGTACCGTTACCACGATCATGACAAGTTGGCACACTACGCTAACGCAGCTACAGATATCGAGTTCGAGATGCCATTCGGATTCAAGGAGGTTGAGGGTATCCACTCTCGTACAAACTGGGATTTGAGCCGTCACGGACAGTTCTCAGGAAAGAAACTAGAGTACTTCGATCCAGAAGAGAACAAGTCATATATACCATATGTAATCGAGACATCTATCGGTGTTGACCGTATGTTCTTGTCTATCCTTGCTGGTTCATACAAGGAGGAGCAGTTGGAAGGCGGAGACAAGCGTGTGGTTCTTAACTTGCCACCAGCATTGGCGCCAATCAAATGTGCAGTTCTTCCATTGTTGAAGAAGGATGGTCTTCCTGAGAAGGCAACCGAGATCATGAACGAGTTGAAGTTCGACTTCCGTTGCGCATACGAAGAGAAAGATACAATCGGTAAGAGATACCGTCGTCAGGATGCAATCGGTACTCCATTCTGTATCACAGTCGACCATCAGACACTAGAAGACAACACAGTGACTGTACGTTACCGTGACACAATGGCTCAGGAGCGTATCAGCGTAGACGCACTTCACAGCAAGATCTCTGAAGCTGTTTCTATGAGAAACCTTTACAAGAAAATGATGCAGGACTAATTTAGTCCCATCCATTTATAAAATATGCCTTGGCACGTGAGTGCCAAGGCATTTCAAAAAAATTAGTCCTTAATTCCAAACTAAATGAAAAAGCATATTTTGGCAGTATTGACCTTACTGCTATCCACTATCATGTATGCACAACCCTACACCATGATCAAGGGAGGTGCCCAGTTAAGCAATTTTTCATCCGACGGTTCCGAGCAGAAATTTGGCGTCAGAGGTGGTGTCGGAGGATTCGTTCCACTTGGTGAATCATCATTCTACTTTATGCCTCAAGCGCTATATGCTCAGAAAGGTCAGAAAGCAGGAAAATTCCTAGACAACTGTACAATCCACTATGCTGAAGTACCAGTGACTGTTGGTGCTCTGCTAAAATTCACAAGAAACATTGGACTTGGACTTATGGTTGGACCATATGCAGCAGTTGGTGTTGCAGGGTCAAGTGACAATCCTGAAGTATCCAAACTGTTTGACACAATCAGTCGATTCGACGCCGGTATAGCCGCTGGTATTCAATTACATATCTGGAAAATATTCGTGTTTGCGGATTACGACTACGGTTTACGCAATCTTATGAATTCAGACGATTTGGATATCGGAGAATACCTGACAACACGCAGTTGTTCAGTAGGAATAGGCTTCACTTATTAATTATAAGTGTGATTCTATATTTTCATTGAGGGTATATCAGAAAAGATATACCCTTTTTATTAATGTACTAGCTCACTCTCAACACAGAGAAAACAATATCAATAACGTCCTGTTTATTAATATCATACAGAAATAGTGGCAAGCAAAATCCTGCACGTTGAAACAATAAAATAGAGTTGCGGAAAATCTCACACATTGAAAAATTCAACCAACAAGAAGAAATTTTCGATATTTTCAAAATATTATCGCAATTCCGTAAGGCACAAGCATTTTTTTAACAAAAAAATTGTCAACATACAAATAATCAACTAATTTTGTGAATATAGGCTTTTTAATACATTTGATATATGATCATTGCGGAAGGAGGCTCAACAAAATTGGACATTGTTATAATCGATGAGCAAAATGGAGTTAGACGGTACTCTTTGCCAGGGATCAACCCATTTTACCAATCGACAGACGAAATGGTGTCAACTTTGAAAGAGTCGCAAATACGAGAAGAAAAGGGGGATTCCCTAAAGAAAGTTTACTACTATGGAGCAGGTTGTGCTTTTGAAGAGCAAACAAATTCTATAAAAGAGTGTTTCAAACAAGCTTTCAAATCCGAATCTGTCGAGGTGGAAAGTGACCTATTAGCGGCAGCACGTGGGCTTTTCGGAGACGGGAAAGGCATTGCTGCAATCCTTGGAACAGGTTCTAATTCAGGATATTACGACGGAGAAAAAATCATCGACAATGTATCATCGCTTGGATTCATGCTTGGCGACGAAGGCAGTGGAGGATATCTTGGCAAGCACTTGGTAAGCGACATTCTTAAAGGATTGACATCCGCTGAGTTAGCAGATGAATTTTTCCATGAGTATCATACAAGCAAAGAAGAAATAATGGAAAATGTTTACAAAAAACCTTTTCCGAACCGTTATCTTGCAGGTTTTGTGCCATTCATTGCAAAACGGATAGAAAACGCATACCTCAACACGCTTGTGATGAACTCATTCCGTGACTTTTTCAAACGAAACATAGCACATTATAGCATATATAACACAAAGCAAATATCATTTGTCGGCGGAGTCGCTCAACAATTCAAGAGAGAATTGACTTTGGTGGCGTCACAATATGGCTTTGTCATCAACGATGTGCAAAAGTCGCCTTTGGAAAAGCTAATCGACTATCATACAAAACACTAGGGGCTTTATAAATTTTACCTTACAACTTATCACCCCCAGATTACAAATAACTTATAAGATTGAGAGATGTCCAATAAAAGACATCTTTTCTATCCATTATGTATTGTTGATAATTTTTTGTATCAATAAATGTTACACAACATACATAAAATTTCTAAAAAGGATTTAATTTTAGTAAATTTGTAGGATAATTAGTACTATGTACTATTAGGAGGGTAATTAATATTAGAAACTTATGGGCTATCTTAAGTTCGACAAATTCATGTTAGCTGATTTGGGACAATCTCTGCAAAAAGAAATCATTATCCCAAACAAACTTGGAGCATACTATAGCACAACAACAATAGGTTGCAACACACGTAAATACCATGGTGCACTTGTAGTGCCTTCAGAAATAGAGGGCAAACAGAATTTATTGTTGATCTCATCCATAGACGAGACTTTGATTCAGAACACAGCCGAATATAATTTCGGTGTGCACGAATATTCAGCTGGATATTTCTCACCAAACGGACAGAATTACATGCGTCTGTTTGATTACAATTCCAACTCTGTCACTGTAACATACAGAGCTGGAGGCACACTTGTTGAGAAATGTGTGACTCTATGCGAGAACGAGAACAGACTGATAGCCAGATACAAAATTCTCAGTGGAAACACCACAATCAAGATTGAGCCAACGCTCGCATTCCGTGACACTTCTGAATTATGTATGGAAAACAATTCCGTCCACAGAGAATACAAAGCTATAAGCAACGGAATTGCCCTGTCACTATACAATGAGTATCCGATGCTTAACTTGCAGTTGTCAAAGAAATGTGAGTTTGTAGCGACGGGATACTGGAAAAACAACATCGAATATTTCAACGAGAGAGATCGTGGCTACCACGACAGAGAAGACCTATACATTGCCGGACATTTCATAGTCGAGGCAAAAGAGGGTGAAGAGATATATTTCACAGCTGGTCTGAACGAATGCAAGACTAAAGATATTGAGAATGCATTCAACTCCCAAATAAAGAAAGGTTCCGCAGACACTATGGAATACGTGCTCCAGCAGACAGCAAAAAGCATGTTCGTAGAGAAAGATGGAAAATCCTATATGATGGCCGGTTACCCATGGTATAAATGCATCGCCAGAAACATGGCTATCGCTATACCTGGACTGATTTCCGCAGGTCTAACACAAAAAGAGATTGACTCTTATCTTGACACACTTGGCAAAGAGATAGAAAAGATGATGTCTGAGTCAACTGAAAAGGGATACGATCAGAACATCACCGAAATAGAGCAGCCAGACGTAGTGTTGTGGTATGCGAAAGCCATCCAAGACTATGCCGTCACTTTTGGAAAGAGTGCCGCTCAGAAGAAGTATGTGGACAAATTGATCCGCATCGTCGACTTCATAAAGAACGGCAAACATATTAATATAGAATTCACATACAACGGTCTGCTTTATATCCATGGATGGGAAAAGCCAATGACATGGATGAATGCCGTAGGCGTCAACGGAATGCCTATCACCCCAAGAAGCGGATGGACAGTGGAGATCAACGCATTGTGGTACAACGCATTGAAATTCACAGCTGAACTTACAGGCAACAGTTTCTACGACCAATTGGCAGACAATGTCGGCGACAATTTCGTCGCCATCTTCTGGAACGGCTCATACCTGTTTGATTTTGTTGACGGAGACCATTTTGAAAGAAGTGTCCGTCCAAACATGCTTTGGGCAGTGGCGCTTAAACATTCACCACTTAATGGAGAACAGCAAAAAGCGGTCGTGGATATGGCGACAAAAGAATTGCTTACACCAAAAGGAATCAGATCATTGAGTCCATACAGCGACAATTTCCATTGGAACGGAGCTGGCGGACAACAAGGACGCGACTACGCAGCATTCCAAGGAGCAGTTTACCCTTGGCTGATGGGAGCATATATAGAGAGTTATCTCCGTGTGTACAAACAGAGCGGATACTCGTTTGCAGAAAAATCAATGCACGGATTGGAAGACGAATTGTTTAACAATACCATAGGCACATACTCAGAGATGTACGACGGAATGGCTCCATACAAGAGTTGTGAAGGAATGTCGTACGGAATAAATGTTTGCGAAGTGATAAGAGCGAAACAAATACTGGGTAAATTTGAAGCAGAGTAAAGAAAGGATAGTGTATGAAGGCTTTAATGTTTGGGTGGGAATTTCCACCTCACATATTAGGAGGACTTGGTACTGCAAGCTACGGTTTGATAAAAGGTATGTCACGACACAAAGATATTGACATCACCTTGGTGTTACCAAAACCATGGGGCGACGAAGACCAAAGTTTCTTGAAAATCATTGCAGCAAACAAAGTGCCGATCGTATGGCAGGAGCCAGACCGCAAGTTCCTGAAAGATTCTTTGGAAGGAAGAATAAGCAGCGACGAATATTACCATTTCAGAAACTGTATCTGTGAAGACAACCGTTATATAGGAACCAACGGCATCGGATCAGTAGAGTTTTCCGGACGCTATCCAGACAATCTGCTAGAAGAAATACGCAACTATGAAGCTGTGGCAGGTGTGGTGTGCCGATCGAACAACTTCGACATCATCCACTCTCACGACTGGCTTACATACGACGCCGGTGTGAAGGCAAAACAGATAACAGGAAAACCACTTGTCATCCACGTCCATGCGACTGATTTCGACAGAAGCCGCGGAAACGTGAACCCTACCGTCTACAACATTGAGAAATACGGTATGGACATGGCAGACCATATCATCACAGTGAGCAACATGACAAGAGACACTGTGATCAACAAATATCATATAGATCCAAGAAAGGTGACAACAGTGCACAATGCGGTGACACCGTTAAGCCGTGAGATTCTGGATATCAAGCCAAACAACAATACAGGCGACAAGATCGTGACATTCCTAGGACGAATCACAATGCAGAAGGGTCCGGAATTCTTCGTGCAGGCTGCAAGACAGGTGTTGCAAAGAACACCGAACGTGCGATTCGTGATGGCAGGAGGCGGCGACAAAATGGCCGAGATGGTCGACCTCGCGTCGGCATACGGCATAGTCGACAGATTCCACTTCACCGGATTCCTTAAAGGAAAGGAAGTTTACGAAATGCTTAAAAGCAGCGACCTTTATATAATGCCGTCAGTGTCTGAGCCATTCGGAATATCACCGTTGGAGGCGATGCAATGTGGAGTGCCGACAATAGTGTCGAAGCAAAGCGGATGCGCAGAGATTCTATCGAAAGTGATCAAAGTCGATTTTTGGGATATCGACGCAATGGCCGACGCCATCCATTCGATTGTAACCAATGACGCTTTCGCTGAATACTTGAAAGTGGAGGGAAAGAAAGAGGTAGACGAGATAAAATGGGAATACGCAGGTGATAAAGTAATAAACGTATACAACCAAGTGCTTGGCTACAAATAATTTGTCAACAATTTAAAAGTAAAGATATATGAAGTCGATTTGTTTATACTTTCAAATACATCAGCCGTTTCGACTAAAAAGATATAGATTCTTCAACATTGGAGCCGACCACCACTATTTCGACGATGCCAATAATGAAGCTATCATAAAAAGAATTGCAAAGAACAGCTATATTCCAGCCAACAATGCAATGCTTCAGATGATCAAAGAGAGCAATGGCGAATTCAAAGTCGCTTACTCAATATCTGGTTTGGCATTGGAACAGCTTGAGCACTACTGTCCTGAAGTAATCGACAGTTTCAAGAAACTGGCAAAGACTGGATGTGTAGAGTTTCTTGGTGAGACATACGCACACTCATTCGCATCATTACGCAAAGAGAACAATGAATTCGAGAAACAGGTAGAGGCCCATTCAAAGAAAATTGAATCTCTGTTCGGGCAGAAGCCAACAGTGTTCAGAAACTCAGAGCTTCTATTCTGCGACGACATGGTGGACAGAGTGCTAAACATGGGATTTGCTGGAATGCTTGCGGAAGGAGCCCCACAGACATTGGATTGGAAGAGTCCTAACTACGTATATTGTTCTGCTGCAAACAAAAGAATGAAACTTCTTTTGAAAAACTGTGGAATGAGCGACGACATAGCATACAGATTCTCAGACTGGGGTTGGAGAGAGTTTCCGCTAACCGCTGACAAGTTTGCCAATTGGATAATGAACAATCCAGAAGAGCAGGTAGTCAACCTGTTCATGAACTACGAAGTGTTGGGTGAGATTCAGAACGCAAACACAGGTATCTTTGATTTCTTCAAAGCCCTACCGAAAGTAGCAGCAAGCAGAGGAATCAAATTCGCCACTCCTTCAGAGGTGATCAACAACAATAATCCGACAGACCAGATATCAGCACCCCACCCTACAACGTGGGCAAATGCGACAAAAGACCTGTCGCCATGGCTTGCCAACACAATTCAGAACGAAGCATTCAATAAACTGTATGCTTTGACTGACAAGGTAAACAGATGTTCAGACAAACAGATAATCGATGATTGGTACAAAATACAGTCAACAGACCATCTGTATTATATGAGCACATCGTTCTATAACCAAACATTCTGTCCGTACGACTCACCATACGACGCATTCATCAACTTTATGAATGTCTTGTCTGACTTCAACAAACGCATCGAGAGTTTCTTCACTGCCGACATCAGCGAAGAAGAGTTGAACTCACTGGTAAAAGAGAAACTTGCTCTTGAAGCTGAATTAGCCGCTCTAAAATCTGGCAAAAAAATTACTAAGTCAGAAGCAAAAGCTGAAAAAACAACAAAGAAAGCGGCAAAAGAAACAAAGGAAGCAGTTGAGGAAAAGCAGGTTGTTGAAGAAAAAAAGGTGAAAAAAGCAGTTGAAAAGAAGCCTGTTGCCAAAGAAAAAGAGACAAAGAAAAAAGCAAAATAAGCAACTGAAAATTTCATGCTTTACAGCATATTTAAGCACGTTTTTTATACAAAACGTGCTTTTTTTTAATAAAAAAGGACAAAAAAAGTAAAAAAATGAACTTGTTTCTTGTATTCATTATAAATTAAAATATATATTTGCATAAAAATTATGTGGAATATGGAAAAGGAAAACATGCGTACGTCAGTTCCTATGGAAGGATTGACACTAGAGACAAGCGTCATTTTGGCGGTTAAGAACGGTAGAATCAGTGAGTCTATCACTTTGTTGGCTAACAAAGAGTTGAAAGATGCAGGCTACGAACTAACATTCGAGCAGGCATTGGTGGTATTCTTGCTTAACTTCTACGATGGTTTGACACAGAGAGACATCGCTATCTCACTAGACAAAGACAGTCCGAGCATCACTCGTTTGATCGATGAGCTTGAAGGATTGAAGATGTTGGAGAGAAGAAGCGACCCTAACGACAGACGTGCTAAGAACATTTACCTAACTTCAAAGGGTAAAGGTGTTGTTCCAGGCATCATTGATGTAACAAAAGTTGCTTTCAAGAAGGCATTCAAGGGAATCAGCGACGATGAGGTCAATGTAATGCAGAGCGTCTTGAAACGTATGATGGAGAATATGCGTGCTGAAATGATCAACGTTGTAGCACAATAATTCACCAATGTTAAATTAGAAATTTAAAAACCTGAGGCTCTACAGCTTCAGGTTTTTTGTTAAATCAATTCTTAAATTGTTAATTCGAGAAAAAAAGAGATTCAACATAAAAAAACGTCTCTTTTATAGCTAAACCACTCTACCTCTAATCAAAAAAAGTTCAACCTACACGTACAAATCATTATATTTCAACAACTTAAAATACAAAAGAAAAACAAAATCTGCTGAAATCCACTTTTTTTCTGCGAATGGTTCAATGCGACTTATTATCTGCAGAAAGTTAATAATGGTGAAAAAACATGTTAAATTATGTAAAAATCCCGTTTAGTATTTACATAATACTAACTTTGCATTGTCGTTAAAGAAACGCATGTTTTAACGGCTTTTGGATTTGTCAGCGTGTGACACGAAGAAAATTCAAAACTTTTTATATTCCACAATTAATAAGTATCAGTATAAAAAGGAAAATAAAACAAACTTTTCCATAATTTTACAAGGAGATGAACTTTCTTTGTTCATCTCCCTTTTTTTATTTTTCAACGCAAGGCTTACTCCAAACACATAAACCATAGAAGACTTATATTCGGTTCTCTATTTCATCTTTGCCACACATGTTCTCTTATCTCTTTATACTTCGAACACAAAAAAGAGACTTTTTTTGAAATTTCTTTCTCAGAAATTTGCAATATCAAAATAAAGCAGTACATTTGCAGTCGCAAATGCGGATGTGGCGTAATTGGTAGCCGCGCTAGACTTAGGATCTAGTACTGAGAGGTGTGTGGGTTCGAGTCCCGTCATCCGCACAAAGAGAGACCAAGATTAATCCTGGTCTCTTTTTTTGTTGATTACTCCAAAACGATAAAAAGCTACACATATATTATAACTTAACTATTTTGTAATTTATTGTGAATTACGTAATTTTGCAACAACTGAAATTACATAAACTATGTCAAAAAAGATTTTAATATATCAAGTGTTGCCACGTCTGTATGGCAACATGGCCAAAAAGACTAAGTTTGACGGAAGCATTAACGATAACGGATGCGGAAAATTTGCAGATTTCACAGAAGATCGTTTGACAGGAATAAAAAACTCCGGCTATACACATATATGGTACACTGGTGTGATAGAACACGCCACAAAGACTGATTATTCTGCACACAAGATCACCCCAGACCATCCTGCGGTTGTGAAAGGTCGTGCAGGAAGCCCTTACGCAATCAAAGACTACTACGATGTAGATCCGGATCTGGCTACAGATGTGGACAAGCGTATGAGTGAGTATGAAGATCTTATCGTCCGCACTCACAAAGCTGGCTTGAAGGTGATTATGGATTTCGTTCCTAACCACGTTGCCCGCAGCTACCACTCGGATTCAAAACCACGTGGAGTGCGTGACCTTGGTGCAGACGACATCACAGACGTCCGTTTCAACCGTGACAACAATTTCTACTATCTTCCAGGTGAAAAACTTTGTGCCCAGTTCGATATGAAGGGTGAGGCAAAGGAGGAATACGTTGAGTTCCCTTGCAAAGTGACAGGAGACGACTACTATGCCAACAATCCAGGAATCTACCAATGGTATGAAACCGTGAAGTTGAACTACGGTCGTGACTACACTAACGGTAACAGACTTGACATCTGCCCTATCCCGTCTACTTGGAACAAGATGCGCGACATCCTTTTGTTCTGGGCGAAGAAAAAAGTCGACGGTTTCCGTTGCGATATGGCGGAGATGGTTCCGACAGAATTCTGGGAATGGGTCATTCCTCAGGTGAAGGAGAAATATCCGTCGATCATATTTATAGCTGAGACATATAATCCATCACAATACAGAGATTATATCTTCCGTGGTCATTTCGACTATCTTTACGATAAAGTAGGTCTATACGACACTCTCCGTGCAATCGCAGAATGCAAAGCAAGTGCATCTGCCATCACAGGATGCTGGCAACGTTTGGACGGCTTGGCACCGTCGATGCTGACATTCATGGAGAATCACGACGAGCAGCGTCTTGCATCAAGCCATGTGCTTGGCGACGCGATCAAAGGCCGTCCTGCGATGTTTGTCGCAGCGACAGTCTCAAAAGCTCCGACAATGGTTTATTTCGGACAGGAGCTTGGCGAGCCAGCTGTAGGTGAGCAAGGATTCAGCGGCGACGACGGAAAAACATCCATCTTCGACTATTCTGTCGTGCCAACCATTCAGAGGAAACTCAATGGCAAATCCACAAAGGCAGAAAAAGATCTGGAGAGTTTCTACTCCCGTCTCCTCACAATATGCCGTGACAACGAGTGTATCTACAACGGTACATTCTACGATCTGATGTATGTCAATTATCAAAACGATTCATTCGACCATCACCGTCAGTATGCATATGTAAGAAGAAGCGACGAGAGGGCTCTCATCTTCGTGGCAAATTTCAGCGACGAGAAGAAAAACAACCTTATCAACCTGCCTCAACACATGTTCGATTATCTTGGCATCAAGCAGGGCAAAGTGTCGGCTACAGAACTGATGTCTGGCAAAACAGTCAAGATTGAACTTAGTGCAGACTCGCCATTGAAGGTTTCGGTACCAGCTCAAAGTGGTGTGATCCTTGAGGTTTTGATGGCAAAAAACTAAGGCATCGGCAGATGATGATGAAGATGTCGACGCCGGCTGATGGCAATATGTTTTTATCTTCGTTATCGTAAAATTGCGGCAAAATAATTATCTTTGCGTGAAAGAAGAATAATATGGCAGATTTTATCGTTTCGGCAAGAAAATACCGTCCAATGACATTCAGCACAGTCGTTGGACAAAAAGGTTTGACTGACACATTGAAGAATGCGATCAAGACAAACCATTTGGCAAGTGCCTACCTTTTTTCTGGTCCGCGTGGAGTCGGAAAGACGACGTGTGCACGAATCTTCGCCAAGACGATAAACTGTATGAACCGCACCGACGATTTTGAGGCGTGTGGAGAATGCGAAAGCTGTAGAAGTTTTGCGGAAGGACGTTCGTTCTGCATCCATGAACTTGATGCCGCATCCAACAACAAAGTGGATGACATCCGTCTGCTGATCGACAAAGTGATGGTGCCGCCACAAGTCGGACAGAAAAGCGTCTACATCATCGACGAGGTCCATATGCTGACGACCGCCGCTTTCAATGCCTTTTTGAAGACGTTGGAAGAGCCACCAGCATACGCCATCTTCATTCTTGCCACAACCGAAAAGCATAAGATCCTGCCTACTATTCTGAGCCGCTGCCAGGTATACGATTTCAAACGTATCACTATCGACGACACAATCGACCATCTTGCCAATGTGGCGAAGAAAGAGGGCATCGATGCAGAGGAGGAGGCATTGGCTGTGATCGCGAAGAAAGCCGACGGTGGTATGCGTGACGCCTTGTCAATCTTCGACCAAGTAGTGTCGTTCTGCGGCAATAAGATCACATACAATGAAGTGCTTCAGAAACTTAATGTTCTCGATTTCGACTACTATTTCAAGTTTATGACGCAATGCAAGAATGGCGACGTCTCTGGAGTGCTCACAATCATCAACGAAGTTATTTCCAACGGTTTCGACGAAGGTCTGTTCATCAACGATTATGCGCAGCATCTACGTAATGTACTGATGGCACGCGATCCTAAGACAGTGACTCTGCTGGATGTAAGCAAACACGCTCAGGATCAGTATGTCGACGCGGCAAGAGACTGTGAAGAGGATTTTCTATACAAGAGTCTGAGAATAGCTGTGGAATGCGGAATACAATATCCGACATTCAAAAACAAGCGATTGCTCGTTGAGCTTGCAGCAATCCGCATGTGCCAGATAATGGCCGAAAAAAAAAACTCCTGACGGAGCCCATTAAAGACGACTGGTGGGACGTCGACAGCAACTACCTAAAGTCGTTCCTACAGTTGTTTGCAACAGACCAACCTGTTGCGGCAACCCCAGCAGCAGGAAACCAATCGTTTCAGATACAAAAACGTGCCACTCTGCAGACAATACAGAATGGCCACACCATCACAGCCCATTCCATCCGTGGATGCAACGAAGAGCAGCAGCAGAACTTCGTCGTCACAGTCAAAGAGCATAAGATTGAGCGAGAAGTCACAAAGGGCGGATTGGAGACCGCACGTATCAGCATATATAATGAGTGGAGAGACCAGCAACGTTCACAAGAGGCTGGTATCATAAGCACATGTAAGTTTGAGCTGATCGACTCATTCAAGATCCTGATCAAAGTCCCATCCAAAGAGACATATTCAAGACTGAATGCAGAGTTACGCATCAATTTGCTGAATGCGTTAAAAAACCACCTGTCAAATTCCAAGATTGAGGTTCAATATATCATAGACGAAGCGATAGCAAAAGAGCAGGTATTGACCAACAAACAGAAGTTTGAGGCCCTTTTGAAATCATCGCCACTCGTACAGATGCTTATGGACGAATTGGATCTGGTATATTCTGAAAACCAGTAGAAATTCCACCGTCGTACCATAGCATTCCACTACAAAAAGTCTCTGTTCAGCCCCCAAAAGCCGACATTATCACGTCAATTTTGATGATTTTTCCATTTTTTTGCTCATTTTCTCACCAAAATCCGCTGAAAAACATAAAATCATATTCAAAACATACGAATTTAGTGTTAATTTTTGTGAAAGGTGTTGTTTAAATAAAGTAAGTTTGTATTTTTGGAGACATAAAAGGATACATAAAAGGATAAGTGATATGGTTAACGTAGAATTGAGGATTTATCCCAAGTTCGGAAAAGTCTGGACAAAGCGCATGCCGCTTACAGACAATGGAGTTATAGAACTTCAGAGACTTCAGGCTGACGCCTGCAAGGTGATGGTTTGCCAGTTATTAGGAACCAAAGCTGATGATGTCAGCATGGTTGAAGTGAAGAGGATGCTTGACGACGAGTAAAAACTTGTTAGATACAGAAAGGGGCTAAAAGCCCTTTCTTTGTTTTATGGATATGAGCATTATTAAATCACCTCATATCTATTGATTTTTCTCAGTTTTGACGGTCAAAAAAGAGGAAAACCATAGCTATTTTCACTTTTTTCAAAAAAAATGAGGGTTTAACTAAAAAAAAGTGGCAAAAAGTTTTGCATGTAATAAAAAAGCACTACCTTTGCAGTGTCAAAAGGAAATGACAACACAACGGTTCCTTGGATGAGTGGCTTAGTCAGCGGTCTGCAAAACCGTGTACAGCAGTTCGAATCTGCTAGGAACCTCACAAAGACTTCACAAATGTGAAGTCTTTTTTGTTTTATTAAAGTCAATTCAAAAACGATATGGAAAATATTCCTTCAGATCCAATGATGCTTCTCAGTTTCCTCAACATGAAATTGAGAGATTTCTATTCCAATCTTGATGAACTTTGCAACGCCCTCGATTTGGACAAGGAAGAGATCGTCAAGAAAATGGCAGAAGTTGGATTCGAATACAACGAAAGCCAGAATAAGTTTTGGTGATCCCCCACTCCTTCGCTAAAGCATAGGATGATGGATAAGGAGGGAAAGGCACATCAAATTCTAAAAATCTCAGAAAACAAATATAATGTGGACAGACAATGTTAAGGATTCAGACGAATTAAAGTCTTACTACGGATCACAAGGACCAGATTTAAGTCATTCTTATTTGTGGCCTTTTGAAATTGACTGTCATACAAACAAAGTCCATCTTTATCTAGAGTTTGAAGACTGGCCTACTCCGCTGCCAACTGATTGGGTGATTGAGCCTTTAGCCTTTGTTTATTTAGAGTTGGAACTCGGAGGTGTGCATTACAATACAGTAAACTTAAACTGCAATTATGACCAAGCAAACATTACGATTGGATCTCTTTCAACAGGAGGCATCCACATTGTGATTAAGAACGAAACTGGATCATTAGTCTATGATATTGACGCATCAACAGCCTCCGTAGTAAGTTTTGGTTATGGCAATCATAAATGGGATTAAATATGTGGACAGACCTATTAATTGACAACAAACCAGTAAGAGCCATTTATGGAGAAAATAACGAACCTGACTTGTCAGATGTTGAAATGCAAAAAATTTCCATTGGTCAATATGGTTTGGTTCTTGAATTGTCAGGATTCAATCTACCCAATCCTTTACCCAAGCGTTGGGCAGAAAGAGGATTGACAAATGGATGCTGTGCCTTACACTTCTACAATAAGGGAGAGACATCCATCTACCGTCGTGCCAATCTAAACATTCACCAATACAAGCACATGTCCATTCATATTAAAGAAGAGCCCAACGGGAAAAAATCCGCCATCATCACCGACCAGCATGACAATTGCTATCTAGAAATAGAAGCAGACTTTGTCAGCATGAACAAAATCGGTGGATGCTAAGACATACTCAATCATAATTAAAGAGACGACTTAGATAATGAAAGATTCAAATATCATAAAGAAAGAGACGTATCATTTGAATACAAATGTGATGCCGACGATTCCTGTGCCTCACGATTGCATTGTGAAAGAGATACGGTTAGATGACAACACCATGATATTTGTTTTTGAGAACGACATCACATATCATGATTGTATTAAAAGCATATGTCCGGAGACAGATTTCAAATCGTTGATTATCAAGTTTCACCTTATTGATGACATTTACGACATAAGCATGTTTGTGAAAAACAAAACCAATAGATATCATACGACAAGCTTATATAAGGAGATTTTTTTGTCTGAGGACAAATATGCTCTGCTTAACCTACCAAAGAATAGATTAGAATATCTTAGCCATAATGTGGGCTATTGTTCTATCATTGTGAAGTTATGGTCTAATAGAAGTATTGTTTTAGACATGACTGTTGATCAAGTAGAATACGAATGGATCGGTTGACATTCCTATAAACCTGGTAATAAAAGCATCATAACAATAATAAAACAACAAACATGGGAAATTTAATCATTGGCATAATCTGTCTTCTTTACGGATTATTTACTCTTTATCTGAGAATATTCAAGGAGTCTAAAGGATTGGGAAAACTTGAGAATATGAAGATGATGTTAGGAGATAAACTGGGAACTATACTCCACGTCTTCTCTTACACGATTCTTCCTATCTGTATCGGCTTGTACTTTATCGTCAGATACTATTATCCTGAATTGGAAATATTCCAGGAATAAAAGGACACAAAAAAGAGACGCACGTCCGTGCGTCTCTACAAATATTCTATTGATTCATTTTCCCCTCGGAAACATTTTTCTTATTCGCAGCAATCTGTCGGCGATGTTTTTGCCTCCTATCACAATACAAACAGCCACCAATATCATGACCAAACCTACAGTCTCCCTGAATGACAATGACTCTCCTAAAAACAGGATTCCAAGGACTACCGCTGTGACCGGTTCCAACGCTCCCAATATAGCTGTTGGTGTGGCACCCACATACTGGACTGCCATCGTTGTCCAGACGAATGACAGCACCGTCGGAAAGATCACCATACAGATGATATTGAGCCACATATCCCAACGTTCGATTGGCGGACAGACAAGCGTAGTACAACACTCCACCCTTACCGCATAAAGTCCTGCGCCAAACAGCAATGTGTAGAATGTCAGTTTCAAGGTCGGGATGCGTTTACACACGTCTCTTCCGACCGCCACAATATAAATTGCGTATGTGAGCGAGGAGCAAAGCACAATTATGCAACCGACAGTGCTCAACGTATCTGTGCCGTCTGTCTTATACAGCATCGCTATTCCTCCCATCGCCAATGCGATACAGACAATGATATGGAGCCTCAGCTTCTCGCCAAAAAACAGAACCATCAGCACTGCAACATTCACTGGGTATATAAAGAGCATCGTCGACGCGATTCCTGCAGAAAGATAATTATAGCTCATATAGAGGGTGAGCGACGATACGGCGACGAGAATGCCGACCATAAATAGGAATAGAGTCTCTTTTCCGGTGAGACGGAAGTCATGCCCACGCATCTTTATCATCAATGCCAATATCGGCAATGCCAAAAGGTATCTGAACAGAAGTACAGAATCCGGATTCATACCGCCTTTGTAGAGATTGACAGCAAACAGCGGATTCATACCATACGTCATCGCAGCGACGGATCCATACAGACATCCTTTCAGTTTAGTATCCATAACGTTTCCTGTATTTGAATATCAACGATAGCGACAACAGCATCGCCAACGTCTCTGCCACAAGCACAGCCCACCATATCACCTCGATGCCAAACAAGAATGGCAACAGCAATACACAGCCACTTTCAAGCACCAGCGTACGTGTCAGAGAGATCAGAGCAGATATAGGACCGTTGTTCAACGCTGTGAAGAATTCCGAAGCGAAGATGTTGATTCCAGTCACAATGAAATGCAACGAATAGATACGGAAAGCATGTACCGTCAACTCGAGCAGAGCCTCATCATATCCGACAAAGATGACAGATAACGGACGTGCCAACACCTGTGCGATCAAAGCGATAACAATTCCTGCAGTCACTACTATAGTCATACTCTTTTTCAACAGACTGTGCATCTCTCTCTTGTTTTCAGCCCCATAATGATAGCTCACCACTGGCGACACTCCGATACCGTAGCCGATGAAAAGAGCCGCAAAAGTGAAGGCGAAATATGAAATCACACCGTAGGCAGCAACACCGTCTTCCCCACTCTGTCGGATAAGCTGATACATATACAACATACTCACCAACGACAATGAGATATTCAGCACCAGTTCAGAAAGACCGTTGGAACAAGCCTTTCTTATCGCCGTAAAATCCCAGTGGCAACGACGAAGCCATTTTCTTTTGTAGAAATAATAGAGAGGCACAAATCCTCCGATAGCCATTCCGACATTCGACGCCCATGCAGCTCCTGCGATACCCATATCGAAAAAGCCAATGAAAACGACATCAAACACCATGTTGCTCACACCAGCAGCAATCGTCACCCACATGGCATACCTAGGACGTTCCGCCACAATCAGAAACGACTGGAAATAGACCTGCATAACATAGGTCGGCAGACAGATAAGAAGGATCTGAGCGTAGACGACGCAATGCTCCACCATCTCACCTTCAGCACCAAGGAAAATCGCCGCATCACGTGTGAAAAATAGTCCCAACACACCCAATACAACAGAAAAAGTCAATGCTGTATAGGTGAGCAAAGAAAATATACTTTTGGCTTTGTCACTCTCACCCTCACCCATCGTCTTTGCCACCAATGCGCATCCACCAGTGCCAAGAAGGAAACCAATGGAACCAAGCACCGCGACAAACGGCCAAATGAGGTTGAGCGCGGCAAACGGAGTCGTGCCGACAAAGTTTGATACCATCACACCATCCACAATGCTATAGATAGAGGTGAATATCACCATAAGCATAGACGGATATGTAAACAGCAGAAGTCTCTTAAAATTAAAATGATCTGATAATTGTATTCTTGACATAAAAATTCTTTTGTAGGGGCAACCCTTGTGGTTGCCCATTTCCTTGTGGTTGCCCGATCTCTAAAGGCAACACATCACCAAGTGAGTTCGATAACCTCCAAATCTCGCATCGTGTCACCATCGATGACAAGACGGATCAGCGTGCGTACAGTCTGCTGGCCATATCTGCCTGCAGCGCCTGGGTTAACACAAAGCATTCCAAACTTTTTATCCGCCATAACCTTCAGTATATGGCTATGACCACAAACGAACAAGCGTGGAGCGGATTTCAAAAATTCCTGACGTACGTTCGGATTATAACGTCCAGGGTAGCCACCGATGTGGGTAAGCAAAACGTCTACCTCCTCAACCGTGAAACGAAGAATATCTTTGCAGTTGAGCCTGACATCTCCACCGTCGGCATTGCCACGCACGGCACGCACCATTTTCTTCTCCTTCAAACGTTCAAGGATACCGTTACCGATGTCTCCGGCATGCCAGATCTCATCACAATCCTCAAAATATTTCAAATATCTGTCGTCCCAATAGCCATGGGTATCAGACATAATACCTATCCTCGTTGCCATAAATCCTTCTGCTTTTTAGTTGAGCAAAGAGTTTTCGATATCCGAAATCTTCTTTATGAAAGATGGACGCAGGTTTCTGTTTCCGTTTTCAAACTTCACATTGACAGTGTCACGGCTCTGATCTGTGCTGATCACCACTCCATCGCCGAATATCTCATGACGCACAAGATCACCCTCATGGAAATAGTCGCTCTTCACAACCGTATCGAAAAGCGGACGAGACTGATTGTCTTCTCCAGCAAGTCTCTTGGTATTCTCCCAAAGAATCGGATCCATCTTACCCTCAGTCACAAAAAGTTCTCGTTTGATTTCAAGAAGGAATCTCGACGGATATTTTTCCGCCTGAGTAGCGGCATTATATCCCTCACTCTCAGTAAGCATCAACGTCTTCTCTGCACGTGTCACAGCCACATACATCAGACGTCTCTCCTCCTCTTCCGCAAGATTCTTACGCTCACGTATAGCACGGAGGCTTGGGAAAATTCCGTCGCTCAGGCCGACAACAAAGACATGAGGGAACTCCAATCCCTTCGACTGATGGATAGTCATAAGTTTCACTGAATCAGTCTCTTTCGTATAGTCGGCATTTGTATACAGAGCCACATCCTGAAGATACGACACCAAGTTTGGAGCCTCTTCTGATGTATCCTCATAATACTTCACCGAACTGACAAGTTCAAGCACATTCTGCAGACGGTCGTCATCACCGTCGGTGCGGATCTCATCTTTCAATCCACTCTCCTTCAGCACGCTTTCAAGCAGTTGAGAAATCTTTGTGTACGGAGCTTTGGAACGCCAGTCGTTCACATTATCAATGAATTTAGCGATAGGTTCCTTTTTGAACGGTTGCTCGTCGCGGTGCCAGCAAAGAGTCTCGAAAAGCGATTTCTGCTCTTTCTGAGCAAGAGCCTGAAGAGCGGAGACGGTGCTCTTTCCCATCTTACGAGCAGGGACATTGCAGATACGAACGAAAGACAGATCATCGTCGGCGGCAATCAGACGAAGGTAAGACAGAGCATCTTTGATCTCCTTACGTTCAAAGAAACGTATACCACCCCAAATCTGGTAAGGGATGTTATGCTTCATCAGATTCTGCTCGATAAAACGAGAAAGATATGAGGCTCGATATAGCACAGCGAAATCACTGGCGTTTGTGTCACCCTCGGCCATCTTCTTCTTGATCTGCTTCACAATCCACTCAGCCTCTTTCTGCTCCGATGCCGCATGGAAATGGACAATAGACGGACCAGCATCCTTTTTTGTATAGAGATCCTTGTCGATACGGTTTTTATTATGCTTGATCACACTGTTGGCGACATCGAGGATTCCCTGCGTCGACCTGTAATTTCGGTTGAGCACAATATCCTTGTCTGCTTCAAACTTGACAAAATAGCCAGGATCAGAACCACGCCATTCATAGATAGCCTGGTCTGGATCACCCACGATAAAGAGGTTGCCACATCCTGCAGAAAGAAGCTCCACAAGATTCCAGTCTGTAGTGTTACAGTCTTGAGCCTCATCAATCATCACATAGTTTAATTCCTGCTGCCAATGGGCAAGCACTTCAGGAAAAGCGTGAAGAATATAGAGAGTAAGATGAATAAGGTCGTCAAAATCAAGAGCAAACAGTTTCAACTGCATAGCGATGTAGAGTTCAAACTCATCACGGCAGTTTTCCACATCTATCTTATTGGCAGACTGAGTCAGATACGTCTCCACGTACCCTCCCGTCGACTTACGGCCAGCTATACCAGAAAGGAAGCTATTTATATTTTTGACACTTTTGTCAACACCAAGATGGTCGAGCACCTGATGGGCGATCTGTTTCTGATCCTCCACATCAATGATTGTAAACGACTTAGGGAATCCGATATGATAGATTTCAGCACGGAGAAACTTCACGCAAAAGCCATGGATGGTGCATACGAAATCACTGTAGTTGCCCTTATCCACAAGTTTGGCGATACGTTGAGTCATCTCCTTAGCCGCCTTGTTGGTGAAAGTAAGGCAAAGGATATTAGCAGGGTCGATACCCAAAGCAGACACGATGAAAGCATATCTTGCTGCAAGAGTCTTAGTCTTGCCAGCACCTGCGCCAGCCACCACACGTACCCTACCCTCAGTAGAGCGGACAGCCTCCTGCTGACTATCGTTTAGATCTTTGAAAATGTCTATATTCATCTGAAAATTCTTTTCCTGATACAAATATATAAAGAAAACGCGGACCGAGAAACGAATGAATACATCTAAAAAAATATTTGGTTATAGAATTGAGGATTCCAAAGGGCGGAAGCCCTTATCCTCCTTTCCAATGCGAGCCGAAGGCGAACTCATAGAAACCACAGAGCCACAAAGTTCAAAGAGAAAGTCTTCGACTTTTATGAGGAAAAGAGACAGGAAAACGGCACGTATGATATTGCCTTTCAGGCAAAGTTTTTTGTATCATTGTCACATCATCCCGAGACTTCGTCACGGGGTACTCTCGCTTTGCTCGGTAGTGTCTTTCAGACAAAAAGAGATGAGAAAATCAGTCATAATCATATGTCAGAGTTACATTTTTATAAAATTTATTTGGATAATACATTAGAACAAATTAATTTTGCACCAAACAATTACGGTAACAGGAATAAACTATCTAACTGCTAGACCTAGTTTTTTCGAATGCGACGTATGTTTAGTTAAACAATTTTATTTTAAGATTTATGTTTGGATACAAGACAGTATTAAAATTCTCGTATGGAGGGGTTGTGAGTTCAGCCTATGAATTAGTTGATTTTTCCTATGATATTTATCAGCACATAGATGCGAAAGGTAAGCCACAGAGCAATGTTTATCTGGGGTCTGTCAACTGTATTTTTCCCGGTGTCCCTACCAAGGAACTGATTGATTACATGACAAATCCATACAGATACAAAGATGGATCAGTGTCTGTGATCGACAACGAAGGCAGAAAACTGCAGGAGATTTCCTTTACGACAGGCACATGTGTAAAGCTTAGATTTGATTATAATCAAGCAGGAAAAGGATACGTATCAACAATATTCGAGATAGCCGCAAAAGGCATCTCAATAGACAGTTATTCCGTCGACAACAACTGGGTAAATAAGTAACAGCCATGGACATACAAAACACAATCAATTCAATATTCAAGCATCCCGACGGCAATCTCAACGCCTATTTCGAGTGCTTTGGAAAGCAGTATGAAGTAAAACAGTTTTCCACATCATTTTTCCAGCCTACAGACGGCAAAGGAGAGCCACAGAGTGAAGTGCATTCCGGAGTTTTGAGCCTAGTGCTTGCCACAATACCAGACTCCAACATTGTCAGATGGGCGACAAATGATCATTTGCGAGTGAGTGGAGCCATCATTTTCAAGAATGAGACGGAGAGTCCATCTCTGCGTATTGAGTTCAACGATGGAGTGTGTGTCGGATTGCGTCAATCCATAAATTTAGGGACAGGCAGCACCACATCGTTTTCTATTTCTTCTCCGACATTGAGAATCAATGATATACTTATTGACAAAGACTGGGTGAAATAATATGGCAGACAGAATAGTTAGATATATCACAAAAGAAGATTTCAACGTATTGGTGATGAATCACTGTAAATTCGATGGTTACGTCATCGGTGTAGGTTTGGCATTCACAAATGAACAGGCATTCTATCAATATCTGGATCCATTTTTAAGAGTAAGAAAAATGGGGGAAAGCCAGTATCTTGACACATCATACGAACAATATGAGAAATCATTTAAGTATGAAGAATCACAAGTTGTCACAGCAGATCAAATTTTGTATGGAATGCAACATCATGCACGGTCTGAAGAAAAACCTGCGATGCCACAAAAACTAACAAAAGCCGAGAGAGAAAAAGAACTCGAAAGTGTGGCAAACAAGAAATCAAATAATAGTAATTCTGTCAATAATATAAATAACTGCGTTCAATTCGCACTTTCCACAGCTTCCTATTTCGGTGGTGAAAGATTAGAGAGTATGGCATACGAACCATATAGAATGATTGATCAGAAACTTGTAAAAAGTTGGCAGAATATAAAACCCTTTGCTAAGATAGGTGTCAACAAAATGGCAGAAATGGATAAAATCAGAATGGGTAATCCTAAATTTCCCAAACACACACCCTATTACGAGCGTTACAATCCATTAGCCATAAAACGTAATGAGGTTTTAAGTGAATTCAGATCAATTCGTGGAGCAAACGCATCCAAAATCTTAAGCAATACCACAGGAGGCATTGACAGAGAAGCATTGAATGTGGCTACGTATGGAGAAAAAACGGCTAGCAGAATACATTATATGAAAACTGCTGGTAAAGTCGCGGTTGGCATTCAAGTTTTAGCTACAGGATCAACTATATATGATGCCTATAAAAGTGATAGTTACAGGAAAGGCCGTGTAGTAGTAAAAGGAGGACTTGATGTTGCAGTAGCAGCTGGTCTTTGTGTTTTAGGAGGTCCTGTCGGTTGGGGAATTGGAATAGCATATATAGCAGGAGATGTTTTCGGTGTATGGGACAGTGCGATAGATGAAACCTATTATTTATTCAACCCGGAACAAAAAGCAATTGAAAAATCATTAAAATGATATTGATATGATTTCAAGAATTCAAAAATTTTACCGGTATTTCGTATACAGGATTTTTCACGTCAACAATGATGGTCCAGAAATTAATGTAATAGTCATTTTAGGCATGATTCATGGTTCAATTCTTTTGGCTGTATTAATCATACTGGACATCTTATTTGATATTGGATTTCCTCCTAATTTGGACAAATCAGAATGGTACCTATTAGCACTCCTTTTCTTTGTCTTTCAATTCCTTATTTTCTTCAGGCCAAATAAATGGAAAACGTATTTTAAGGAGTTTGAAAATGAATCAAAAGAAGAAAGGCGAAAAGGTTCTTTTCTTGTCTGGGGATATTTAATATTCAGTTTATCTCTACCGATAATAATTCCTGTAATATGGGATGCTTTTTTCAGATAGGAATCATTACACCCAAGACGATATGATCTCAAGAATTCAAAAATTTTACCGGTATTTCGTATACAGTATTTATCATGTTAATAATCATGAACCAGAAATTAATGTGATTTCAATTCTGTGTGCTCGCCTACGGCTCGCACTAAGGAAAGGGTTAGGGCGTTCCGCCCTTAACAATCCTCGTTGATGTTGTCTCTCCCACGAGACTTCGTTCCAAATCGCTCTCGCTTTGCTCGGTTACCATCTTTCAGACAAACGGCTCTGCTATATTATTCGCTAAACTAAACAGAATTATATTGGATTTTATCGACAAGCAATAAGAGAAAGTTGTATTTTTGCAGGAAATTTGTCATCTTTATTGATTTACAGCTTTGGAAACAACCGTTACAAATAAAAAGCCATCGGAATGTCAGAATATCACCGATGTACGAAACGAAATCGACAATATTGATAATGCCATCATCTCTTTATTAGGCGAACGTTTCAAATATGTAAAAGAAGTGGTCAAATACAAAGAAAAGACCGCTGACGGGATTGAAGCTACCGACCGAAAAAAAGCTGTCTTGGAAAGACGTAGAAAAATGGCAGAGGAACGTGGTTTAAATCCCGACGTCATCGAAGATATCTACAAAAAACTGATCCAATACTTCATCAGTGAAGAGAAAAAGATCGTAAAAATATAATTTTGAAAACTTACGAAAAGACGTTGCAACACAGCGTCTTTATTCTATATTAACTGTGATCTGCGGATCATTTTCCACTTTCTGATTGGAACCTCACCTCTTTTTCTCATAAAAAGGCGTAGCCTTTCTCTGTAAACTTTATTTCTCTGTGGTTTTATTAAATTTATGTGCTCGCCTACGGCTCGCACGTGGGGAGGGGTTAGTGCCAATATCAATCAAACATGGGCCCTTAACAATCCTCATTTATGACACTCCAACCATCATTTTCTCATATTTTTAATTTCGTCTAATTCACGTTATATTATGTGGAACATTACACATTAAATATTAATTTTGCATCTGAATCAAATTGTCCACAAGAATAATGAGAAACAACGTATTTGACATAATATCCATAATCGTATTCATTCTTTCTGTGATCGGCATAATCCTTTCAATGTATGAATACGACCGTTGTCTATTGTTGCTCTCCATAATCGCCTTTGGCATCACTCTGAATGTCACAAGCCGAAGAATATATCTTCATGCCGCATTCATATCCACAATTGCCGGAATCATAATCGGATACAGTCTTTTCTCTCCAATAATAATGCTCCCAGCAGTTGTGCTTTGTGGTATCTATGGAGGACTTGTCATCAGTCTTCATCTGCAGGACAACAACGAGAAAAAGCACTATTTCGAACATCTCAAATATCTTGACGACTCCACGAACAACATCAATTCCTACAGCATCGGAATCCCATTCCTGTTCAGCATGGTGGTCAGAAGTGACGGATATATCACAGACAGAGAAAGAGATAAAGTGTTCGACTTCTTCAAAAAGAAGTTTCCAAAGGAGTGTTTCGAGATGAACAACACATTCAAACTCACACTCGGATACCATGCCACAGATTATAAGAAATATTGTGCGACGGTGCTTGCTTATGCTGATAAGGTAGACGAGACATTCCCACTCGACCTATTCTATGCTCTGTATGACGTCGCATCAGACGATGGATGCATAGTGCCTGAAGAAGCGGAAAAAATGCGTCAGATCGGCAAAACATTGAGGATAGACAACGAGATTATCCGTCAGATGGAGCATGCCCATGGAATAAGAGTCGTCATGACAGACAAAGAAGAGTCGAAAGCAGAGCTACGCAAAAAAGCCCTGCAAACATTAGGTCTTGACGAAACAGCTGACGACTACACAATCAAATCAGCGTACAACGCTTTGGTGCAGAAGTGTCACCCACACAAGATGAAAGGAAAATCCACAGCGGAGACAAACGAACTGTTGAAACGCTTCGAGCAGATCCAGACCAGCTACGACGTGTTGTTTATGCAGAAATAACGATATATAACTGCACAAAACTTTGGCAAAATTGCATTTTCACAAAACTAAAAAATTGCGTTTTTGCGAATAATGCATTAAATTTGCATAATTTTATTTCATAAGACGCAAAAATTATGAGTAAAGATACAATAAAAATAGCAGGCAAAACGTTTATTCCTATGATAAGCGCTGCGGAATTACATACGCGCGTCTGTGAACTAGGCAAGACAATTTGGCAAGAGAACGCGTCAGAAAATCCACTATTCATAGTGATGCTTTCAGGAGCCTACGTATTTGCCGCTGATTTGTTGAGAACTATCCCCACAGCTGTCGACATGGTATTCGTGAAATATTCATCCTACGAAGGCACACAAAGCAGTGGATCACTAAAACGAGAGATTTCCATTCCAGCCAGCGTCGAAGGCAGGACATGCATCGTGGTGGAGGATATTATAGACTCAGGCATCACAATGAAACAGTTTGCAGCAGACCTCAAAGCGATGGGTGCGACAAAAGTGAAGATAGCCAGTCTTCTCGTCAAACCAGAAAACAACAAAACTGACATCAAAGCCGACTATTGCGGATTCTCGATATCGAAAGAATTCGTGGTGGGCTACGGATTAGATTTCGACGGCAATGCGAGAAATCTAGATTCCATATATAAGTGCATTGACTAATAAAAAGAGAAATTAAACGAATTTTAAACAAATAAAGATGAAAAACGTAGTGATTTTCGGAGCTCCAGGTTCAGGAAAGGGAACACAGAGCGAACTTATCATCAAGGAGTTTGGTTTGGCTCACATCTCAACAGGTGATGTACTAAGAGCTGAGATCGCAAACGGTACAGAGCTTGGCAAGACAGCAAAGGGTTACATGGACAACGGACAGTTGGTGCCAGACAGCCTAATCATCGACATCCTTGCATCAGTACTAGACAGCAAAGGTAAGAATATCCCAGGTGTTATCTTCGACGGTTTCCCACGTACAATCGCTCAGGCAGAGGCTCTTAACGCAATGTTGAAGGAGCGTGGCACTCAGATCAATGTAGTTGTTGGTCTTGAAGTTGAGGAAGACGAGCTTATCAAGAGAATCGTAGAGAGAGGTAAGACATCAGGTCGTTCAGACGATAACGCAGAGACAGCAAAGAAGCGTTTGTCTACATACTTCAACCAGACACTTCCATTGAAGGACTTCTACGTGAAGGAAGGTAAGTATGCTTCTATCAAGGGTATGGGCTCAATCGAGTCTATCTTCGCTGATATCAAGAAAGCTATCGAGAACGCTTAATAGATTACGACAAAACAACAGGTGCTGTATAAAACAGCATCTGTTTTATTTTGATTAATTTACGCCCCATTATCAACAGTGAAGCTGGTATGGGAATAAAACGAGAGACATTGAACAAGACATGATGGTATTACCTTATGCTATAATTGTTTCTATAATCGCTTACTGTCTCAACCATAAATTGAACATCAGCGACAAGAAGCAGATCAAAATAAAGAAAACTCTTAGTTTGATTACATTTATTATATTGCTATATCTAGTATGCAATCTTGCGGTATTGATTGAATATCAGTTACACACACGAGCAATCATCCGTTTTGCAACTGAAAATATAGTAACAGTAAAGAATCACTACATATTAGGCAAAGGTTTATTTATCACGCTCTTCCTTTCAATAGTGACAATTGTATACAACTATTATGAATCAAAGGTAAGAGCTAAAAGACTTGCCAAAGAAGCTGAGATCGTCAACTACGAAATTGACAACAACACAGAAGAAAAATCGTTTTTTGAGAAATACCATTTGCTTGATATTCTATGCTATATTACGTTGTCTACAATAACATATTGGATAACGAGCACAATATTCCTAAAAGTTGTAGCTTTCGTAGTGAAGAACTACATCAGATATAGTATTTAACGAGGAGCCATGCAGTAGGGAATCACAAGATTTCAAAGGGAATAACGCCCCCCCTTACTACACCCGCGAATTTCAACAAATGACACAAAAAAATAGACGCTGCAAATGCAACGTCTATTTTTATTTTATAATCTACAACCGGATTAGTCGATATATTCACAACCCATGTAAGGGACAAGTACCTTTGGTACGCGAACACCCTTCTCTGTCTGGTTGTTCTCAAGCAAAGCGGCCACGATTCTAGGAAGAGCCATTGCCGAACCATTCAATGTATGACAAAGCTGAGTCTTCTTGTCAGCACCTTTGTAACGACACTTCAAACGGTTTGCCTGGTAAGTATCGAAGTTAGAAACAGACGAAACCTCCAACCATCTTTTCTGTGCGGCTGAATAAACCTCAAAGTCGTAGCATGTAGCAGCTGTGAAGCTCATATCACCACCGCATAGGTGAAGAATACGATATGGAAGTTCAAGCTTCTTAACCAAGCTCTCTACGTGAGCCAACATCTCTTTGTGGCTCTCCTTAGAATGCTCAGGAGTATCAATTCTTACGATCTCAATCTTAGAGAACTCGTGAAGACGGTTCAAACCACGAACATCCTTACCGTATGAACCAGCCTCTCTACGGAAGCACTGAGTGTAAGCGCAATTCTTGATAGGAAGATCCTTCTCATCAAGGATCACATCACGATAGATGTTAGTGACAGGCACCTCTGCTGTTGGGATCAAATATAGATCATCAACCTCACAGTGGTACATCTGACCCTCTTTGTCTGGCAACTGACCAGTACCGAAACCTGAAGCCTGGTTTACAACTGTAGGCGGCATAATTTCAGTGTATCCTGCGTTTCTTGCCTCATCCAAGAAGAAATTGATAAGTGCACGCTGAAGACGAGCTCCCTTACCGATATAAACAGGGAATCCAGCACCAGAAATCTTTACTCCAAGTTCAAAATCAATCAAATTGTATTTTTTAGCGATTTCCCAGTGAGGAAGGGCATCCTCACCCAATTCAGGAATCTCATTACCCATCTTCACAACAACATTATCCTCAGCAGTCTTGCCATCAGGAACGTCATCGTAAGGCATGTTAGGGATAGTATATAGAAGTGAGTTGATCTTCTCAATAGCCTCACTCATCTTAGCATCAAGTTCCTTCGACTTCTCTTTGATAGAAGCGACCTTGCTTTTAGCCTCCTCTGCCTCAGCCTTCTTGCCTTCCTTCATAAGTGCACCAACACTCTTCGAGATTGCATTTGTTTCGGCCAAATTTGCGTCAAGCTCAGCCTGAGTCGACTTACGAATCTTATCTAGTTCAATGATTTTACCAATCACCTCTTTGGCGTCAAAACCTTTTCTCGCCAATTTACGGACAACCTCATCCGTATTCTCTGTAATAACTTTTAGTGTGAGCATAATTTTATTTTTAGCTACTCTTTATTTTGCAAAATCAAAAAAGAAAACAGCGATTCCTTCACACCGCCTTAATCTTTCATCATGCAAAAATAACATTTTTTTATTACGTCAACAAATAAAATAAAAAATGAGAAATGCCAAATACAAAATAAGACAAACGCGTCTAACGGATAATCTTAAATCTTTTCTCCATTAAACTCAACCTTAAAGCCTAGCACCGTCGCAAAAATCATCTCTATGTCCTTGATAAAGGAATAGTTGTTATAATAGAACTTGTTAATACGCACCTTGTCAGGATATATCACATAGTCGTTATACCACTCTGCAAGTTCCTGATCTGTCATTTGTTCCACACCTTCCGGCAAATTGAACGGCAAGTGTCGGTCATCATGATTTGATTTTCTTACTTCGCTAACAAATTTTGAAATCATTTCATCCTCCACACGATATTTTAATGTGGCAGGACCTGTAACTCCTGGACGAAGTTTCAAAACGATTCTGTCTTCTCCCTCCAAACGGTCGGCATACCCTGGCACATCTGGACGTGGACCAACAAAACTCATATTTCCGATCAAGACATCCCAAAGCTCTGGCAACTCATCTATCTTGTAGTGACGCAAAGTCGAACCCAACGGTGTGATACGACTGTCTCCCGCCACACTGACAGACGAGCCATCATGCTCCACCATCATAGTGCGAAACTTGTGTATAGTAAATAGTTTGCCATCCAGGCCAACCCTCTTTTGGACAAAAAACACAGGACCTCCCGGCATCTTTATCTTAATCAAGATTGCCACAATTAAAATAATAGGACACACAAATAACAATCCAATAAAGGAAACAACTCGATCAAAGATGTATTTTATTAGCATAATAGTCGTAGCTTCAAAAACAATACTATTAACATTATTTTAATTATTTGCAAAAATACACTTTTTATAAGATTCCAAGCATATTTTTGTGTTAAAAAACATCAACACATCCAAAATTAAAACGAAACAAATGTTTATAGATCGACTCTACGCCTTTGTTTTCTTCACATATACTATCTTTTTGAACACCCCACACACAAGATTCATTCCTGTCCAAAAAAGAGATGAGATCGGATTTTTATTTTCTGCATCATGCCATAATTTATAATGCCAGCGAATCATTGTCAAATAGCCATGCGTTGATACGCTGCCTACTCGACCACGGCGATATTCTGCCAATGGCTGATCCAAGAAATAACAATCTGCCTTTTTGCATACTTTCAGCCACATCGCATAATCATTGTTTTTCTTTATATCTTCTATCTGGATAAGCCCTACGTATTCTCTGTCATACATTACAGTCAGACATCCCGGCCAACAAAATGCATACATTCCAAACTTAGAAACCCGCTTCGGACCTGAGACGCTCACTCCTGTCGGCTCTCCATCAGCGTTGATTTCTGAATATCCTGTATAGCTAAAATGATAATTGTTTCTTACCATGAAATCAAGCTGTTTCTCCAACTTATCCGCAGACCACAGGTCATCAGCATCAAGGAATGCAATCCACTTTCCTCTCGCCTCCCTCAACGCATTGTTGCGACTGACCGCCGCGCCTGAATTCTTTTCATTACAAATGTACTTGATCTTCGGGCAAGATGATAAAAATGGAGACAACACATCTTTGGTATTGTCAGTAGAACAGTCATCACAGATTATGAGTTCCCAATTTTCATACGATTGGGCCATAATCGACTTAATTGTATCGGCAATATATCCCCCACAATTATGAGAAGGAGTTATAATACTCACCAAGCCAAAATCTTGCATAACAAACACTTAAAACTTATTTAACCAATATCATTCCACTTTTACATCCCTCACATATCTTGCAGGGACACCTGCCACAACTGTCTCAGAAGCGACATCCTTCGTCACCACGGAACCAGCAGCAATTATTGCACCGTCGCCAATAACTACACCTGGGCAAATTGTCACATTTGATCCGATCCACACATTATTTCCAATTGTAATCGGACGGAAATACATAGACGCACGTTTTTCTGGTATTTCATCATGATTGATTGTTGCCATCATACAATTGTGACCTATCAAACATCCGTCACCAATATATATTCCACCTTGATCCTGGAAATGACAAGACGAATTGATAAACACATTTTTACCAACATGTATATTGCGTCCACAATCAGTATAGAAAGGAGGAAAAATGCCAAATGAAGGATCAACTTTCTCTCCAATCAACTCAGAGAAAAGTTCGTTCAATTCCTCATTAGTATGGAATTTTGTATTCATCTCCATTGTAATGCGACGAGCATTCATCGCAATTTCATGCATCAGTTTATGAGCCTCACTTCCTGCCTCCACATAAGCCTTCTCTTTGATAACTGCGAACAGATCGCTCTCAGTCATTGGAGAAGACGCTGCTGTATTCTGCGACGTTGCATTTTCAAGTTCATTCTGCATACCTTTGGTAATAGTCTCAACCATCTGTTTTGCAAGCAGGTGTCCAGCGTCAGCAGCAGCCTTAAACAGTTCAAGAGCCCTCTTAACATCCTTTTCCACACCGTTTCCTGTCAAGAATCTGCGACCTACAGAAAAATTTATTTCCGCATCGTCGTCTTCATATCCATTGTTCGGATCGTAATTATTGCAACTCATTACGCAATCAACATTTAATAGTGAATAATATAACGGACATTATTGTCACGCATAAAAAAAGGGAGGCAGAAAGACCACCTCCCATAAAGTCTTTAACCTAAAGATTAATTAGCAGAAGAATTGTTTCCGCCAAATCTGTTAAGGATTTCAACGATAGCTGTAACCTTGTCAGTTGTTGATCCGTTTGAGATAGTCGTAATCTGATCTATGATTGCGTTAAGTTTCTCAACCGCATTGTCTCCTGTTGATGAGTCTCCCAAAAGACCTGTCTCTGCAGCACCTTCAGCAAAAGCAGCCTGATAAACAGTGTTTTCCTTATTGCTCTTGTACTTAGTTGCAAGTGAAATAAGATTAGTAGCCTCTGTCACAGTGATGTTAGATCCTTTAGCAGCAATTGTACCAAAATTCTTACCATCTTCTCTACCCTGCTCTGCAGTTGTCTTATCATTCAAAACAGACTCTTTCTTTGCATCATCGTCGTCATCGTCACCACAAGAAGTGAACGAACCGCACATCAAAGATGATGCTAAAAAACACATTGCTAAATACTTATTGAATTTCATATTCATCAGTTTTAATTAAATTTTCAGCAATATTACTTCATTTCTCCAATAAATCCACAAAATCTCGATAATTTTTGATAAAAAAACAGTTAAAAAGTTTTAATTATCGTATTATTATGTCTACTTTTGCAACAAACGGATTAAAAACAATTAGACAAAATGAAAAAGATATATCAATCAATAATGATTGCTACAGTAGCGGTTGCGATGTCGTCATGTGCTAACAAAGATCAGGCAAAGCCAGTTGAGAATGCACAAGGACCAATCAAACCAGCTGAGCAGGAGATTGTTGTAGACACGACAGCGATCGCAGAGAAAAATGCGACATACTTATTTTATAATGAGTTTACAGTTGCAGGTCAGCCTCTAAAGATCAAAGGTGGTGAGTATGCGAAAGGAGCAAAGGTAAATGTTCTTTTCAACGACGGTAATGGATACAACCTAGCTTCTCCAAAAGTAGAGGTTAAGGGCAGCAACGAGATTTGGGCGGTTGTTCCAGAGAAAGTTGCCAATTCATTCCCTGTCATGATCGTCAACGGTTCTGACTCTATCAAGACAGATGTTCTTTTCCGTGACTCACGCAACATCATCGTAGACTTCGACAACAAGAAAGATCAGCTTTACATCAGCGGTGCCGCAGAAAAGTACACTAACCTATTCTCTTTGAACAATGGAGATTACGGTGTGTTCGATGACATCAAGAGCTGGCAGGCAATCGTTTACCAGAGTTCACGTGAGAACGCAAAGGCTGCTGACTCTACAGTCTTCGGCGTATTCACAAACGACATCTTGAACAAGCAGCTTAACATCCGCGAGTTCGCTATCAAGTTTGAAGTAAACGTACCAAAAGAGCACCCAATCATCGGTGAAGTATTTGAGTTCGGTTTCTGCAGTGGCAACGACGAGGATCCTATCGGAAACATCCGTAACTGCGCAGCTTACTGGTGTCCATCTGAATATGTATGGATCAAGGAGACTGATTCATGGGAGATTGACAACGCTAAGCCATTCTACACAGACGGTTGGATGACAGTGACAATCCCATTCTCTGAACTACTTTGGAAGAGCAAGAACATGAGTATTTGTGCTGACGCTTCTCACAATGGCCAGTACACTAATGGTGCATGGACTGACTACAAGCACCACTACAACTACGCACAGCTTCACGCAGACCCAACAGAGGTTGAGCGTTGGGGTGGATTCACAATCAACGTGAATGAGTACGGTAGCTGCTTGAGAAGAGAGAAGTACAAAGTTGCAATGGACAACATCCGTATCGTGCCTAACGACGGTGCTGGAGCTCTTTACTTGAAGAAAGATTATGGTGTACCTCAGCGTCACTACTCAAAGAAATAAGAGTTAACAACTTCTTTATAAAAGCGAGTCACTTATCCAGCGACTCGCTTTTTTATATCGTAAACACTTATCACTTAACTTTCTGTATTTTCTTTTTCGCATTTCACATCAAGCATTTATAATTTTCAAACGTGTTTGCAGAAATAACATATTGGCTATTCAACGCCCTATACATATACGCAGTTGCGATGACCATCATCGTGCTGATGCTTGAAAACAGGAACCCAATCAAATCTATCGCCTGGATAATTGCCATAATAGCGATACCTGTGGTTGGGCTTGTCCTATACGCATTGTTTGGCCGTGACTTCAGAAAAGGCAAGACTGTGAAGAAAGCCAACAAAGCTTACGCTGAAGCATTGAAAGACTTAGATGAGACCTTTGACCAAGGCATTCCCGTCGAAGGATATGAAAACATGTCCCAACTCATATATAATCTATGCAATGAGAAAATCTACAACAACACATATATAAAACCATTCACAGACGGAACGTCACTTTACGAATCTATCTTTGCAGACATTGAATCAGCAAAAGAGACAATCTTCGCTGAATATTATATCATTGAGAACGACAAAACCAGCAAACGCTTTTTAGAGGCTTTGATAAAGAAAGCCAAAGATGGAGTCAAAATAAAAATAGTTGTGGATGCTGTAGGCAGCTGGAAAGTGAAAAAAAAGACAAAACAACTCTTGGCAGAGGCTGGAATTGAATATCATGAGTTTCTTCCTGTCACCCTACCCTTTTTCGGCAAGAAAATCAACTATCGAAACCACCGAAAATTGCTCATCATCGACAATGAGATCGGCTACATAGGAGGAATGAACGTCGCTGACAGATATATCGAAGGGAAACCGTCTCTAGGAAAGTGGAGGGACACTCATATTAAAGTCATTGGCGATGGCATCCAAGGTTTGGCAAAAGTGTTCAGAAAAGACTACCATTTCGTCAGCAGACAACTAGTGCCAATAGACATAAAGAAAATGCCGAATCCAGATGGCCTCACACCATGCGACATGCAAACTGTGTTCAGCGGTCCAGACATGGAATACAGAGCCATTATGCAGACATATCTGCGCATAATAATGCAGAGCCAAAAATACGTCTACATCGAATCACCATATTTTATGCCGAATGAAGCGGTGCGATCCGCACTGGTGACCGCAGCAAAAAGTGGCGTAGAGATAAAAATAATCATACCTCTGGTGTGCGACGACAGGATTGTACTGAGGAGCACCTACTCGTATGTGAAAGACCTTGCGTCGGCAGGCGTTCACTTCTATTTCTATAAAGCTGGATTCATCCATAGCAAGCTTATCGTATCGGACGACAAAATAGTGAGTGTTGGCAGCGCGAACATGGACTTCCGTAGCCTTGAGCATAATTTTGAGACCAATGTCATCATTTATGGAGACGAGACAACATCCATCTTCCGCGACATCTTCGAGCATGACATTGCAGACAGCGAAGCTTTCGACATGGAACGTTGGAAAAGCAGACCATTCTCGATGAGGATCAAAGAATCAATAGCAAGATTATTCAGTCCTGTGTTTTAAGATTATTCACCATTACAAAGTTTACTATTCTGCTTTAAGTTTTTTTTTGTATATTTGCAGAATATATTCAATTAGATATGGCAGAAAACGAATTTTTGCAGATAGAAGAGAAAGTAGTAGAGATGCTCAAGACCGTATATGATCCTGAGATACCTATTGATATATATGCACTTGGACTGGTGTATGGAATCGACGTGGATGGCAGCACCGTCAACATCAAAATGACTCTTACAGCACCGTCATGCCCAGCAGGCGACTTCATGGTGGAGGATATCAAGCAGAAAGTGGAATCCATCGACGGAGTGGATAATTGCAACGTCGAGATTGTGTTTGAGCCAGAATGGAATCAGGACATGATGACAGAAGAGGCAAAACTGGAATTAGGATTTTTATAATCAAAACCGACATTAAGTCCACTTAATAAATGGGAAACGAGAGAAACAGGATCTACTTCATATCCGACTGTCATTTCGGACTTGACGCGGAAGCTTCGTCAATAGAGCGCGAAAAGAAATTCGTGCGATGGATGGACAGCATCAAAAGCAGTTGTAAAAGTCTGTACATGCTTGGCGACATTTTCGATTACTGGTTCGAATACAACACAGTGATTCCCAAAGGTTTCACAAGAGTATTGGCTAAAATACAAGACTTTGTAGACAGCGGTATAGAGGTAGTGTATTTCACAGGCAACCACGACATCTGGACATTCGGATATTTAGAAAAAGAGCTTGGAGTACGCGTTGTAAGAAATGAAGAATCCGCGACACTTCAAGGAAAAAACATATATATGGCACATGGCGACGGATTAGGCGATCCAAGCCGGACATTCAGATTTCTGCGCAAATTTTTCAGAAACGGACCTTGCCAATGGTTATTCAAATGGATACATCCAGATGTGACAATGCCATTCGGCAACTGGTGGAGCCGCCGCAACCGTTACAGCAGATGGAACAAAATAACAGAGCAAGAAAGCGAGAAAGAGGACATCTATCTTGGTGAAGATAAAGAACATCTTGTGATCTTTGCAAAAAAAAATGAAAAAGAAAACGGGCAAAAATACGATTTTTACATCTTCGGACACCGTCATATTGAATTAGATTTGATGATAAATGCAAAAAGTCGTGTAATTATTTTGGGAAATTGGATAAATAAATATACATTTGGAGTCTTGGAGAATGGCAACTTTTGGCTGGATAATTTTTTTGAGGACGAAGAGGTCAATTGTTGTGACTTATCTAATGTTGTTTAATTAAATAAGGAGAGAAAGGATAATATTATGAATTCAAAATATATAATTTTATTTGCATTGGCCGCGATACTATCTGGATGCACAATGTCAATGAAAGGAGATTGGGCAGGAAGAGAATACTGCGGATGTGACGATGGAGATTTGTTGGACAGAGCAAAATGTAAAAAGGATGTCCTTGTAAAATATAAGGATGATCTAAAAAACGAGGAGTTCCGCAAAGCATTCCACAATCACAAATGTGATTAATACATAAAAGGAAAGATATTTAGGGATTAAAAACAAACGAAATGAAATCTAACGTTTTCAACACCATATTATTCGGTTCCATGCTGGTTGCAGCAACTGGATGTCAACAAGAGAAAAGCATCACCATGGAAAGCATGAGATGCGAATTTGTTAAAGCAGGAGAAGAAGCCGTCATTTATGGTAAAGGATTCTCTGCAGATGACGAAATCTTCTTTGAGAACAACCAAAAAGGTGAGATCGTAGCATCAAAGACAAACGATTCTATCCTTACAGTAATTGTTCCAGAAGATGCAAAACCTGGTATGCTTTGCTATGTGCCTAAAAATGGCAAGAAAGTATACTCTAACTTCATGTTCAGAGACAACCGAGGAATAATCATTGACTTTGACAAATATCGTTCCACTTGGGGAGGATTCGACCCATTCAACGAGGAAGGTGAGCCTATCAGAATGGTCAGCGACGGTGACAGCATCATCAATCTTCCTGTAACACCACCGGAAGCAATCAGCGGACACTACGGTTTCCTATATGGCATATATAAAGAGGCATGGACAATGAAGAGAGAAACATTCCTTCAGTATTGTGCGAACAAAGAATATGGCGGTAGAGGAAATCATTCCGTTGCTGGAGATAATGCCGAAATGCCAATTGATGAATTGTGCTTGAAATTTGAAGTGTACGTGCCAAAAGAGTGTTCTTTCAAATGTCGTCCACGCGTAGAGATATTCTTTGGTCCATACATATCAATCAACAAACACGGTCGTGAGCAATCACCAATCTGTGCTTGGGAGCCTTGTGATTCAAAGACAGGTGAATTCTTCACAAAAGAAGGATGGGAAACTGTAACTATTCCTCTTACAGAATTCAACCACAGCTACAAAAGTGACGCTATAAAAGCAGATCCTTTATACCTTAAGACTGCTACAAACTTTACATTCGTAATCATAGGTGATCCTGGAGATTCTCCATCAGAAAACTTCTTGTGTGTGGACAATTTCCGAATCGTTCCTATAAAGTAATTAAAGTTACGCTACAACATAAACAAAAGAGACGTGCATACGCAACGTCTCTTTTTATTTTAAATAAGGAATAGCATACAGACGTTATTCCCCATACAATAAAGCTATAAGCACAATAAATTAGTATTACCGCCCTCTTTTTTTACACTATCCACCAATATTTTGCATATTTTTCTTATTTTTGCTAAATACGTATCATTATTACACAATAAAATACGATTATTGCAGTTATTTCAGTAAGACGGAATGTTGCCAGTCTGAATAAGATTAACGATGTGCTCCTACGGGATTCAAAATTAGCACCGTATCTACAGCACTGAAATGCAGTATTTTACTTAAAAAAGAGAAGATATGGGAAGATATATAGCACCATCGGAACTACCGTTGAATGAAGACGGTTCTGTGTTCCATCTACATTTGAAAAAAGGTCAGTTGGCAGACAAGGTTATTCTTGTCGGCGATCCTGCACGTGTGAACATGGTGGCTTCTTTCTTCGACAAAGGAAGCATCGAATGTGACGTCCAGAGCCGTGAATTCCACACTATCACTGGAAAATACAACGGAGAGAGAGTTTCATGTGTCAGCCATGGAATCGGCACAGACAATATCGACATAGTGCTTACAGAGCTGGACGCTCTTGTGAACGTCGACTTTGAGACACGAGAAGTATGCGACACTCTTAAAAGTTTGACAATTGTGAGAGTCGGAACAAGCGGAGGAATGCAAGACTTCTGCCCTATCGGCTCATACGTAGTGTCTAAGAGAAGTATCGGATTCGACGGAGTTCTCAACTACTATAGCGGCGAAAACGTATGCGACCTGGATTTCGAGGACAAGTTCTGCAAACATGTCGGATATTCAGCACGTTATGCCCGTCCTTATGTTATCAGTGCAGACGAAAAGCTCGTCGAACAGATCGGTTATGACATGATAAAAGGTGTGACTATTTCAGCACCTGGATTTTATGCTCCACAAGGAAGATGGGTGCGTCTTCAGCCTCAAGACCCTGAGTTGAACGCCAAGATCCGCACATTCGACTATAACGGCGAAAAAATAACAAACTATGAGATGGAAAGTTCAGCTGTTGCCGGACTATCCCGTCTACTCGGACACAGAGCAATGACAGTGTGCTGCATCATCGCAGGTCGCACATCTGGCGACATGAACACAGAATATCACGGCACAATGGAAAAATTAGTTGAAACAGTTCTACAGAGATTAATGAAATAAAAAAATGGACGGAATGCCATACAATACGCAGATGCCCAAACTTGCACTGCCAGAATACGGAAGAAACATCCAAAATATGGTGAACTATTGTCTTACCATTGAAGACAGAGAGGAGCGCACCAACTGTGCTCACAGCATAATCCAGACAATGGGCAACCTGTTTCCACATCTACGTGATGTGAATGATTTCAAACATATCCTTTGGGATCACCTGGCTATCATGGCGGATTTCAAACTTGACATTGACTATCCTTATGATATAATCAAAAAGGAGGAGTTGTATGAAAAGCCAGAACCGATGCCATACCCCGACAATTACATGATATACAAGCATTATGGTGCTTCCATTCAAAAATTGATCGGATTCTGCCGTACTATAGAAGATGAAGATGAGAAGTTGTCGTTGGCTGTCCTTATTGCCAACCAAATGAAAAAGAGCTATTTCGCTCACAACAAGGAGACTGACGACGTAAAGATCATCAAAGATTTGAGAGACATGTCGGGAGGAGAAATCATTCTTGATCCTGAGAAAGTGACTCTTATCTCATCAGCTGAAATCATGAAAGGAACAAAAACAGCTGCCACAACATCGTCAAAAAAGAAGAAAAAATAATACCAGATTCGTATGAATAAAGTTATTGCACTTATGCTTTCAGCTGGACTTACAGTTCCAGCATTCGCAGAAAGAGACATCTACGGATGGGAATTCCTTTCCGCATCTACTTCTGCATACACAGGAAGCATAGGAGTCGAAAACGTTTCTTCACATAGCAGAGAGATAGACATGGCTCTACGCAACCCTGCATTGATGACAGAAGAGACTCACAACACAGCATCGTTAAGCTACCAGAACTATCTGGCAGGCTCAAGTTGGGCGACAGCAGCATATTCAAGAGCCGTTGACGACAAGAATTCTTGGGGTGCGGCATTAGTGTTTGCTCCATACGGAAAAATGACAGAGACAGACATCTACGGAAATGAGATAGGTGAATTCAGTGCCACCGACTTCATGGCGGAGGGACTATACAGCCGTCTCTTGGCTGAGAGATTCCGTGTTGGTCTTGGATTCAAACTCATCTTCTCTTCAATAGCAGAAGCGAGAAGTTTCGGTTTTGGATTCGACGTCGGTGCTAACTATTTCAATGAAGACAAAGACATCTCTTTAGGTTTCGCAGTCAGAAACATAGGTGTCCAGCTAGCAACATACACTGACACTCCTGATTCAAGAGACAGACTACCATGGAACATGCAACTCGGATTCACAAAAGGTCTTGAGCACGCGCCTTTCAAATTCTCCGTCACATACACGGATCTCAACCGTTGGGATTTGTCATACACAAAATACAATGAGGTAGACAAAAGCACTTTGGATGGAGAGAATTTGGATGCCAAACAGGATGTCAAGTGGGGAGACATGTTCATGCGTCACTTTGTGTTCTCAGTGGAATTCGTGCCAAAAGAGGAATTCTCATTAGTAGTTGGTTACAACTGCAGACGAGGACGCGAATACCAATTGTCTGATTCCCGTTCAGGAGCTGGATTCAGTTTCGGACTTAACCTGAATATCAAGAATGTATACGTCGGTGCAGCATATTCAATATATGGAAAAGCAGCAAACGTATTCGGTGCGACAGTCGGATACAGAATAAACAGTGCTGAATATGTTGAGACAATAGAGCCTGGCGAACAATACTAAAAAGATAAAAGATGAAAAATATAGTAGTAGCAATCGACGGATTCTCGTCTTGCGGAAAAAGCACAATGGCTAAATGGCTTGCCAAAGAGGTAGGCTACAAATATATCGATTCTGGAGCAATGTACCGTGCAGTGACTCTATTCTGCCTGCGCAACAACCTTATCAAAGACGGTGTTGTGGACACAGAAAAGCTTGAGAAACGCATGAACGAAGTCAAGATCGAATTCCGTGTCAACGAAAAAACTGGAAAAAGCGACACTTATCTTAACGGAGAGTGTGTCGAATCGGAAATCCGTGGCATGGAGGTTTCATCAAACGTGAGTCCAGTGGCAGCAGTTCCATTCGTTCGCCACGCCATGGTGGATCTTCAGAGAAGCTATGGCGAAGGAGGAGGCATCGTGATGGACGGACGTGACATCGGCACCACCGTCTTCCCTAACGCAGAACTGAAGCTGTACGTAGTAGCGTCGGCAGAAGTCAGAGCACAAAGAAGATATGACGAATTAACAGCCAAAGGAGACACCGTTTCATTCGATGATATTCTGAAAAACGTCCAGGAACGCGACTATATCGACATGAACCGCGCTGAATCGCCATTGAGAAAGGCTGACGACGCAATTGAATTAGACAACGGTCTGCTTACAATCGAGGAGCAAAACAAGTGGTTGATGCAGATTTTTAACGAAAAGACTAAATAAGACGATGATAATCGATATCGACGAAAATTCCGGTTTTTGCCCAGGAGTTGTGTCAGCGATCAAAAAAGCAGAGGATGAACTAAAACAAAACAACTCACTTTTCTGCTTGGGTGATATCGTCCACAATTCCCGTGAAGTGGAAAGACTGACAGAACAAGGTCTGGAAACAATCGGAATCGACGAATTGCAGGAATTGAAAGACACCCGTGTGCTTCTACGAGCTCATGGAGAACCACCGTCTACATACGATTTGGCAAAAAAGAACAATATCTCCATCATCGACGCCACATGCCCAGTAGTGCTCGCGCTGCAACGCAAGATCAAGGCTGCTTACGAGAGACACGACAAAAAGAACACACAGATCGTGATATACGGAAAAGTGGGACATGCTGAGGTGAACGGACTTGTCGGTCAGACAAACGGAACAGCAATCGTAGTGGAAAACCTCAACGATATCGACAAAATCGATTTTTCAAAAGATATCTGTCTATTTTCGCAGACAACCAAAAGCATCGACGGTTTTAACGAAATAATAGCGGAGATCAAAAAGAAAAAACATGATTGTATCAAATTTGAATATTTTGATACAATTTGCAGACAAGTGGCTAATAGAATTCCAAAAATCATTAGTTTTGTCTCTAAATACGAACTGATTTATTTTGTTTGTGGGAAGAAAAGCTCTAACGGCAAGGTCCTATATGAACAATGCAAAAAGACAAATCCTACGACACTTCTAATTTCAGGAGTAGAAGATATTGATTTGTCAGACATTAAAGACAAAGAAAAAATCGGGATATGCGGTGCGACGTCAACACCAAAGTGGCAGATGGAAGCAGTCCGAGACTATATCTTGAACGCTAACAAATAAATACCAACACTATGAAAATTAAGTGCATAGGCATTTTAACTTCTGGAGGCGACGCTCCAGGAATGAACGCTGCAATCAGAGCGATCACTCGTTCTGCTATCTACAACGGTATCCGTGTCAAAGGTATCTACAGAGGCTACAAGGGACTGATGATGGGAGAGATAGAGGAATTTCACACAGAAAGCGTCAGCAACATCATCCAACATGGAGGAACAATTCTTAAGAGCGCAAGATGTCAAGAATTCCACACACAGGAAGGAAGACAGAAGGCTTACACTACCCTACGTTCAGAAGGCATTGACGCATTGGTTGTATGTGGTGGAGACGGAACTTTCACCGGAGCACGTCTGTTCGCTCAAGAATTCGACTTTCCAATCATCGGTGTGCCATGCACTATCGACAACGACTTGTCTGGAACTGATTTCACAATAGGATATGACACTGCGCTTAATACAATTATGGACGCAGTGGATAAAATAAAAGATACTGCCAATTCTCACGAACGTTTGTTTTTCATTGAGGTCATGGGCCGCGACGCAGGTTATCTTGCACTGAACGGTGCAATCGCGACTGGAGCGGAAGCTGCCATCATTCCAGAAATCGAAACTGGAATAGACCAACTTGAGGAATTCATTTCAAGAGGATTCAGAAAGTCAAAAAACAGCAGTATCGTGCTTGTTGCGGAAAGCGACATCACAGGTGGAGCTATAGGTGTTGCGGAACGTCTGAAGAAAGAGCATCCTGAATACGAGGCTCGTATAACAATCCTTGGACATATCCAAAGAGGAGGTTCGCCAACAGCAGCCGACCGTATACTTGCTTCACGTCTGGGAGCCGCAGCTATCGACGCTCTTATCGACGACCAGAGAAACATCATGGTTGGTGTGGTAAACGACCGCGTCGTCTACGTGCCATTCAACAAGGCCATCAAACATGAGAAGAAGATGGACACATCTCTATTATCTGTACTGAAAGTTGTTTCAAATTAATTATACAAAATGAAAAAAAATCTTTTTTTCCTTATGCTTGTAGGAGCAATGTCTTCATGTGGCAATGCACCTCAAAACAGCGAGAATAATGACATGTATGCTTTTGATTCAACAGCTGTAACAATTTCTGATGAGGTTGCCGGAGTAGAGACACGTTCTGTGCCATTCGAGGCAATTAACGGCAAGTGGATGATCAAATCAGCAAAAAGTGAGGCTGTAGCGGAAGGCGATACTTCAGCGTACATTATCATTAACGTTGCTGAAAAAACGATCAACGCAACTGCTGGCTGCAACTCTATCTTCGGAGCGATCAACAGGAATGGCAGAACAGACAATTCGTTGGCTTTCGAAAATATGGGAGCTACAAGAATGATGTGTCAAGACAAAGACGCTATTGAAAGAGCTTTGATTGACGCTCTAAACACCACTCGTTCGTTCTCTCTAACTAACGGTGAACTTTCATTCTGCAACGAGAAAGATGAGGTTGTGCTAAAAGCTGCAAAATAAAAATATGGTCATATTATAATAGAAAAGACGGGGAGACGCCCCGTCTTTTTTTTATTGCTTGGCAGGTTCTTTCAGCACCACATTGTATTCCCCACTCTTTCTTGCCCTCATCTTGTGCGGGATATAGTGCGACCACAGAAACCAGACTTTTTTGCGTCGCTTCACCTTGATATCATATTTCCCATTCACATCTGCCATAATCTTCAGATTGCAATCCTGCACCACTATATCCGTGAACGAAAGCGGTGCCCCCGTCGTGTCGGTGACCGTGCCATAAAGATGAATCTCTTTACGTGCATAGGCATTGCTGATGCAAAAAAATGCGATAAATATGGATATGATTGATTTCATTGGAATCAATATATTCATTTATGTGATTATTCTACCCCCATTTTTTTCAAAAATTCAATAGGAGAAACAACAGGAATATCATTATATGGGTAATCACGTACATTTCTGGAAACAATATATTCAGCTCCAGAACGTAACGCAGTATAATATTGAACAGAGTCTTCAAAATCTTTTGACTTCTGTTGTAATGCCCAATCGATTGCAATTTTGCCAGATGGAGCTACATCAATGAAGTCACGCAATGATTGCAATACTTCATAAAGTTGTTCTTGAGTGCGATTCTTTCGTGCATAAAAAGAAACCGTCGTAAATGTAATGTCTGATGCACATAGTTCACATTCCCCATCTAAGCCTAATTGTAACACTTTACTGGAAGTTTCAACAAAATCAATGCGATTTTGAACCACATCAATAAGGACATTAGCGTCTAGAAAAACTTTCATATTGTTAGTATTTATCAGAAATCACATCTGTCAATTCATCCTTATAGTCTTCATGTGAAGAAGATGGTGGCACAGCGGATAAAGACTTAATTCTTTCACTGACATGCACTGCTCGCAATGGTTTGTTTTGCTGCTGCTCATCAACGGAAATCTGTCTTAACATACGTTCAATCTGCTGTTCCATCCAGACTTTAATCGCCTCCTGGGTCGGAAATGAACCTTTTGCTCTTTTTAACAAATTATCATTTAATGTAAGATTATACGTAGACATAGTATATAAGTATAAGAATTATTGTTAAGACGTAAAAGTAATAAAAAAACAGCTATTAAAATAGTTTATGACTGATTTTTAGAGACAGCTTAAATTTAAATTAAAGATTTGGTTATATAGTGATCCATGTTTGATTAGTATTAATTCATTTTCATGGAACCACCAAGGGGGGCATTCTTATAATCTCTATATAATGGCTATTGTTTTTGAATTCAAAAACAGTTTCTCATCCAACATTATTTCTTCTTCTTTTTGGATTCTCTTTCCTTTTCATTCTTTTCTATCTGCTTCTGGATCTTGTAGTCCTTTACGAAGCCTTCCGCAATCCACTTTGCCATTGCCTCACGATTGCTTGTACGAATGAAACGCTGCTGATCCTGCAAATTCTGAATATTGCCAAGTTCAAAGAATATCGACGGTGGATTTGTTTCAGTCAACACAAACAGATCACGTCGGCTGACAGTACCCTCAAATCCACGGTTTGGCTGATGCTGCGCATATTTGTCCTCCAACGTTGTTCGGATACTTTCAGCTGTCATCTTTCCTTGTTTGCTACCCCTTGCATGATAAAGGAAAATGTCAATTCTTTTTCTCTCACTTCGGCTGTCAAGATGGATGAATACCGCACGGCGATATCCTTTGCTATCCTTCTTATACAATGCATTTATCTTCTCACAACGCTGTTTAAGTCGCTTAACCTGGTCGAGTGGAATCGGCGATCCCATACATGTCTCACGTCGGGATGTCTGCAAGAACTGGTCATCTCGTATTCCGTCTACCTTATCTTGAATGATGAAATAGACCTTCGCTCCACGCATCATCAACTGTCGTCCAAGACGAAGAATCACATCGTAGGCATACTCATCCTCATGCAGTTCATGCCCAGCAAAATTGCCGATCGCTCCTGGATCTGGACCACCATGACCAGAGACAAGATAGAAGACAGCACCGTCTAACTCCTTGCTAGTAACTGGAACTCTCTCGTAGTCCTTTCCAAAAAGTTTCTCAATCACATCACTCTTCTGCGGCTTCATCGGCACTTGGTCCTTAGCCACAGGAGCGACGTCAGTCTCGATGTCGTCAATCGTAGGAATCTTATAATATACTCCCGTCAACAGAGATGCATCTTTTCCAAATCGTCCCTGATTGACATCCATGAAGACATCACGCAAATCCTTAGTATTCAGTCCGACACGAGCATAAAATGCCCACAAGCCTTCTCCTTCAAGCGGACAAACATGCTCCTTTACCGTAACTTTCTTTATCTTTTTTGTCGAGTCGACGGTAGAGACATCTCCAGCATGTGGAATTTTATATGCGACTCCCGTCAACAATGATGAATCTTTTCCAAACTTTCCTTTATTGATTGCAAAAAACTGTTCACGCAACTCTTTGGTATTCAATCCGACACGAGCATAGAACGCCCATAATCCCTCTCCTTCAAGCGGATATACTTTTGTCTGGGCAAACGAAGAGGCCGTAAACCACAAAGCGAATATTGCAGAAATCAGTCTCTTCATCTTTTACAACAATAATCGGATTTCGCCACTTCCGTAGCACTTATTACCTTCTTCATCATAGATCACGCCAAACTGGCCAGGAGCGATTCCCTGAATAGGTTCTGAACTCTCCACGTTCAAATCTATTCCATTATCGGCAAGACGAAGTTTTCCGCACTTCAACATCTCAGTGTGACGGATCTTAAACTTGATATCGTACACTTCCCCAGCCTTCCACGGATGCTCCGACAACGTTAGGTGGTTGAAAGCAGTGACGATGAAACTATTACCGTAGATGCCTCCCTTTTGTTCACAACGAGAGACATACACCACATTGTCGTCAATATCCTTGTCGACCACAAACCAAGGTCCTCCACTCAATCCCAAGCCTTTACGCTGGCCTATTGTGTGATACCAGAAACCTTTATGTTTACCTATGATCTTGCCACTCTCCTTGTCGACGATATTTCCCTCTTTCTCTCCGACTATATTCTTCAAGAAATCATTGTATTTGAACTTTCCAAGAAAACAGATTCCCTGGCTGTCCTTTCTGTAAGCGCTTGGCAGACGTGATTCCTGAGCAATCCTACGCACTTCACTCTTCATCATATCTCCGATCGGGAACATCGACTTCGCGATCTGTTTCTGTGATAGCTGCGACAAGAAATCTGTCTGGTCCTTCACTGGATCTGGAGCTGTGCACAGCCATGTCAGACCACCTTCTCTCACCGCTCTCGCATAATGTCCGGTTGCAGTGAAATCATACTGATAGCCGACTCTCTCCTCGAACATGCCAAACTTGATGAGTTTGTTGCACATCACATCAGGATTAGGCGTAAGACCACGCATAACCTTCTCTTTGGCATAGCCTACAACGTTTTCCCAATACTCCTTGTGAAGATTCACGACATCAAACTGCAAGCCATATTTCTTAGCGATCATTGTCGAGATCATGATATCGTCGTCCATAGAGCAATCGGACAAGCCATCGCATCCGCCACCAATTTGGATATAGAATAAATCCGGTTTAAGACCTTGTTCGCATAACTGATGTACGACAACAGAACTGTCGACGCCACCAGATATAAGAGTTGCTATATTCATATGTTCTTTGTTATTCCCCACAAAAATAAGAATTTTATGGAAAAAAATGAATATGAGACAAGAATAAAAAATGTAAGAAAATGTAAAGTCTCCAAAAATATCAAACCCTTCCCCTATACACCTAAAACAATGTTGGCATCCACATTCATTTTACGGCATATCTCACGAGCCAGTTGCAAAGTGGGTTCACAACGGCCATTGAAGATGTCGCTTATTCTGGAAGAACTAACACCCAACAATTCAGCAAGTTTAGCTTGATTAAGCCCCATCTCATGCATACGCAGTTTCATCACATCCACCAACGACGGCTGCACTATTGGGAAATGCTCTTCCTCATACTCCTCAACCATAGCTGTCAAAAGATCGAGTTCTATGGCATTTTTGTCTGAGACAGGTGTGTTGTCGTTTACCAAGGGCAACAACTCCTCGATACGCTCCATCGTAGCGTCGTATGCAGTTTTTGTTGTAATTTTTGCCATAATCATCACTAATTATATTGTTGTTGCATCTATTTTATCATACTCCGCATGTGTGCCGACAAAACGGATCAACACTGTCCCAATAGTAAATTTGATAACAACAATCAATCTATAGTTGTTACCACGGATATTGAACACATAATGTTGATTACCGACAGCATCCACACTATTGAAAGTTCTTTTTATATCATCGAAACATGTCCATTGGGCTTTCTTTGTTTTTGTAAACCACTCTTCCAAAGCAACCCGAGAATCTGCATGTTCTGTATAATACTCTATAATTTTTGTACGTGATATTATCCTCATTTCATTTCTTTAATTCCATGCAAATATAACAAATCGGTTTTGAAATTCAAAAATAAATACTGAAATTCAAAACCGATTTGTCTTTTCTACAAGAGATCAAAAAATTTTCACACCAATTCCTTCTTCTGTCTCAACCTCCATATCTCCTGCCCCAAACGAATGCAGACGCATCCGATGGCATAGCAGATAATGTCAGCCCAGGCGAAGGATGTCCCCAACACAGCACAAGCGATATTGTTGTCGCCTAGACCTATCACTTCCACCAATTTGAAATATTGCGTGATCTCTATCACGACTGAGAACAGGAATATGTAGTACGGCAGCAACTTAAATTTTTTCGGATAAAAGATGCGTACAAAACAGTATATCAACCACTCCACGATGATATCTCCTCCGTATGGACGAATAAACGCGTCGTCTACATAAACCGCTATAATCACTTCCTGCACAAAGATCAACAGAAACAGGAAAATATAAATTGCTCTTTTCATAAGATGTAAATTTATTAGCAAACCTATGTAAAAATTAAAGGCTCTGTCTTAGTTTATGACTGTTTTTCTCTTCTCTTTTCCTCAAATAAAGTCGTAGACTTTCTCTGAGAACTTTATTCTTTGTGGTTTTAGTTTTATAAGTGCTCGCCTTCGGCTCGCACTTGTGAGGGAGGGGTTAGGGCGTTCCGCCCTTAACAATCCTCAAAACAAAACCTTAACCAGCTTTTATGTGTCTGATTACATAATACTCTATAAATGATAAAATGATTTGAAACGGAATGATGATAACATAGGCAAACACCGCTCTTAAAGGCCAACCTATCCCCATAATATGCGACAACATTCCTTCCACCATCACCCTATCGCCAGGCTCAACATTCCGATAACACTCGCTTTCACTCATGCCATCCAGATCATACCCATAATATTCCATCAACCATTTGGTAGAATAATCATCCATTCCGAAAAACATGAGAAGAAGTATTCCATCCACAATAAAAAAAGCAAGAATCAGAATCATCAAATATTTCCTGTCTTTTATAAACGGCACAATGAAAAAGGGATAAATGACAACGAAAACGAGAAATATAAAACTTATACAGTCTATGAAACTTTTCATCATACATGGGTCATTAACTATCCTAACTATCTCTGCGACACTTATGTCATTTTACAATTCTGTTCCAGTCTACCTTCTGCGACAAATACATGATGCCAGCCAAAATGAAGAACAATCCGACACTTCCTGCCAACAAAGCGTATGTTTCCATCTGGATCAGCACGAAAATGTAGACGTAAAGCACCGTCAGAATACCACCGATATAGAAAGCTGTCTTTTTAATTCTCAACACAGCTGCAGTGTAGATGGTGAGCATGGCAATCGTCATCACCGATGCCACAACATAAGCTGGAACAAATCCAATATGCTCAGACAGTGAGATCAGAAGTGAATAGAAAAGAGTAAGAGCAAGTCCTACCAACAGATACTGTATCGGATGGATGTTTCTCTTCTGGATATTCTCAACAAAGAAGAAGACGGCAAAAGTGAGAATGATGAAAAGCATCGCATACTTCGTACAGCGGAGCGACTGCTGGTAGTGCTGAACAGGAATCAACAGGTCAACACCGAACATTGAGCTGTCTACAGCATTTACAATTTCAGTTTTTGTTTCAGTAAATTCCTGTGGATAGTTTCTGTTAAGATACGAAACCTTCCAGTTACATGTGAATCCACTATCAGTAACTGCACTGTTTTCAGGAAGGAAATTGCCCGTAAAGCTAGGAGTTGTGGCATTAGATTTCAATGCGACGGTAGTCAGCTCACCAATAGGCACGAATCTAAGCGACTGTGATCCCTTGACGTTGAACTTCATGCTGAAAGGAATATTCTTCATGTCATTCACATCACCAAGATCCAATTTAGCCGAAAGTTTGCTGGTCTCATTCAAGAAACCTTTTCCATTTGGTTTCAATTCCAATTCTTTACCTGCGATTGTAATCATCATCACATCTGAAATTCCCTTCAAGTCGCTCAAAGCAAACTCCACAATCACAGATTTTTGTGGATTATCGTCATCAGAAATGGCATTCTGAATATCCTCGCTCAATTCAAAAGAACCATCAATTTCGATAGGAGCAGTATAAAGAGAGATTTGGTAAAGCCCCTTCTTACGTGATTGGTTGTGGATGTCTCCCTTAATGTTCAGTTTTTTAGGCAAGACCACCACATTCTTCATATCCTTGACACGCCTCATCTCCTCCCCCTCTTTAATTGAAGTATAGTATGGTTTGGCGACGGTAAGCGTCGGACCTACAATCTGTTGAGACAAACACCATTGTCCCGTCACCTTTTCAATTGTGTATTCCGAACTATTTTTACGTTCCTCGATCAACCCCTCGATCATACCGATTGGGATGAGTAGCAATAGAGAAAGTACGACAATGATAGCCATCTTAACGCTGACTCTTCTACCTGCGTTTTCTGTTGCTGCTGATGTGGTTTCTACCACTTTTTCGTTTTGTGTTTCCATAATCTAAAAATTTTAAAGTACTTTGAATTTCAAAGTATATGATTAAAAAAAATATTTGATTCTAATTTGCCACTGATTCTAGTTTCGCAAGTATGTTTCATATTCAATTTTGTGTGAAAATGAGAATTGCAAAGGGCGGAACGCCCTTATTCCTCCCTTTATCGCGAGCACGTAAGTGCGAGCGACAACAAAGGACATTGAATAAGGAAGTCATCATGCAAAGTTTTATTAAAGTGCTCGCCTACGGCTCGCAATGCAGAGAAAGAGGTTAGGGCGTTCCGCCCTTAACAATCCTCTATTAAATGCCAACCAGGGAAAAAATCCACTTACGAAACTTGAGCTTCTGATTTTTCGAGTTGAGATCCTAAACCTAAAAGATTATTAATCTGGAACAGGAAATGGATCATCACCAAAAACAAAAAATAGATAAAAAGCCAAGCAATATAGATAATATGCCACAGCAAAGCATACCATTAATATGAAAGGCATTATAGAAATAATCATACTTTTCACCAGCTTCCTGCTCGTATCAGTCTTTCTATAAAACAAAATTGCCATACAAAAACTGAATAAGTATGAAGGAATCAATTCAAATTCAAAAAATGTATGCAATCCGCTCTGAATCAACGTGACTGCAAACCATACAACAACAGAGCCTATTGCGGTCAGTGCGAGAGTTGGTATAAATTTCATAGCCAATTAAATTTTAAGTAAAACCCACATTAAATAAAAAGTACTTTGCATTTCAAAGTAACATAGTAAAAAAAAGAGGCCACTACCCTCTTGAGAGTTTTAAGAAAGACTCCAACGCATTCAAGTGTTCCTCAAATGCCTCCTTTCCACGCTCTGTGATATTGAAAGTGGTGTTTGGTTTACGGCCTATAAACTGCTTATGGATCTCGATGTAGCCCAGCTCCTCCAAACTTTTGGTATGGCTGGCGAGATTGCCGTCGGTCAGTTCCAGCAGCGTCTTCAGGCTAACGAAATCCAATTCCTCGTTCACCATCAGCGCCGACATGATCCCAAGACGCACCTTGCTTTCAAAAGCCTTGTTTATATTCTTCAACTCATCCCTCATAATCAATTTCTTTCATGTTTGAAATAGAAAAAGATGCCGTAGATGATATGACAGACGCCGAAGCCTAGAGCCCAAAACAGAATGGCATGATTGCCAGTGGCACAATCAACCAAACCTAGAACTATATTGGCCAAGCCCAAATATTTAGCATTCGAGTATGTGTACGACGACGCGTTGTAGAGAGCCAATCCGTAGAAGATAAGCATCATCGACGACGTGAGTCCGTAGAAACTGTTCATCACCAACGTCAAGCAGAGTACTCCACCCACCGCAAGAGGAAGAGCGAAGTGCCAGAGCATCTGTTGAGTAGTCTGGTCCAAACGGAAAGACATGTTGTTTTTGTTAGCCTTCTTTTTTGAGAAAAGAAAAACTGTTGTTATACAGATGCAAAGCAATAGAGCCCCTTCCGACATTAGAGCTATCGTCTTCTCACTCTGAGCCAACGATTCATTCTCCAATATGCAGTTGGCAATGTATGCCGCTATAATCGCGAAAACGCCGACAAAGACAGACGATGTTCCACTCAAAGAAAGGACTTTTGATGACTTCGCCATCATGTCTCTTATTTCGTTCAGTGTATTTAATGCTTCACTTTTTTCCATGTGCTTTTTATAATTAAAAGTACTTTGTACTGCAAAGTTAATATTCTTTCCACAAATGCAAAATAATTTTTGAAAAAAAATCAAACAGAGAGACATTTCACTCATTTTTTTTCCAACTGCCTATATTATCCTGGAAATAGATTCTAAAATGCATGGGCACACTGTTGATGTAATCAATGTATGTAGGGAGTTGATCGAGCAACGACTTTACCCTTTCCAGATTTGATTTGGGTAATGTCAATTTTAATTTTCTCTTTTTTTGCAGTTTAATTTCCAATGTGAATTGATATTCAGAGAATCTATACTCATACCCCATTTCCTTCATTTTGTTCTTCACCAACATCTTCGTTGCTTTTTCTGAGATATTCTCCATTTTTTTCTTCTTCAAACATTCATATCGCATAGATTGCCCCTCTTCTAGCCATTTAGGCATATTCTCATCTATTTGTGAAAAATATGGCAGATACACACAATCAATATCAAAGCAACTTTCATTTTTCAACACTCTTATTTCTTTAGATCTGGAAAAATCATATTTGAACGTTGAGTTTTTCAACTTTAATATATATGACTTTTTATCCTGTGAATCTGGCAGACCACCATGATCTGGCAGACCACCATGATCCGTCAGCCATTGTATGACATTATCAGATGTATAAAAAGAGAAAAATGGTTTTTTCATCAAAAGAAGATCCATGGTCTTAAAATAAACATAATGATCTAGTATATTGTACCCATGCATTTTCATTAGACGACTCTTTTCGAATTTCTCTATTTTGCTCGCATTTGTCTCACAAAACTGTCTGAATTCACTTCTCCACTCCGGCATTGCATCGTTGATTAGCTTCATTCTTCCAATAATACAGTTTGAAAACCATAAAAATTTATTTTTGTAAGAACAGTAATCCAAAGGAAAAAACAAACATATATACACCTTATCTATATAGCAAGCGTTCATACAGAAGTCAACATTAGGAAGACGAATTATTTTAATTTTTTCTCTGTAATCCAAAATTTTTGCCTCCGGAAATTGGCGAAACAGATCTTCATTAAAATCTTTATCCTCAGCTACTTTTTTGTCTAACACCTCTTGTACTTTTTCATTAAAATAAAATCGGTTCAATTGCATCAATGTCGAAGTGTCAGACTCTTTCTTCAACTTTCCAAACAACTTTTTTGTTTCCATATATTTAAACTTAAAACTCTATCCAACATACTTTTCCTGTTTTTTTCATCCAATCCACGTGACGTTTATAATAACTTTCACTTTGGCAAACCCATAATACTTTGGTCCGCATCCTGAACTCGACTTTAGGCTCAGATGCATAACCATCAGTGAAAATGATAAGTCCATCATACCAGCGTTTATCTTTGATATAATCAAACAAACTCTGAAACTCCGTGCCACCACGACCTTCAACATCAATCTGTGTTTGTCTTTTTCTGAATGTGGAGACTTCGCGCATCCCCACGTCGAATTGCACAACATCAATGCTTTCCATACCATACTTGAAAAAACGTGCGATGACAGAATAGAACGCCTGCAATGTCCGGTTGTCAATGGATCCACTCACGTCAACAGCGACCAGAAGTTTTGAGGCAAGATCATAGATGCTGCCCATTTGCAGGAAACCGCTCCGTCTGTTTGGACGCATCCGTGTCAGACGTCGCTTGCTCGACAATATGCTTGTATGAAAAGAAGAGATAACCTTGCGATAATCCAGTTTCACTTCAAGTGAAGCAATGATTTTTTCTATCAAATTGCCAGACAAACTCCCCCAATCTGTTGTGTTTCGTATTAAATTATTGATTTCCTCCCGTCGCAAATCATCATCCTCCCACAACTCCGACTGTGCCGACAATTCCCCCAACTCATCATCTGACAACAAGAAACCTTCAATCCCTGTATGCGACGACGGGGGTTCTTTGCCGTTTCCAGCCAACATAAAATCATTCTGTTCATCTGTATCATTGTCAGATTTTCCAAAATCGTCCGAGCCTGGTTCTCTTTTTTCATCAGGCATCGATGGCTGTTGCAACAATTCATTAAGCTGTCTCACATACCATTCAAAACATTCTCTTTGTGGCAACTGAAACTCCGAAGATTTGGGTATGTTCAAATGTGGTAACAAATAATGCTGGTCTATCACCATGTCACTTCCTAGAGATAGTGCTGCAGGCAAACTGCATTCTGGCTGCCGTTCGTAGGGATGTTTCAAAAACAAGCGAATCATTTCCAGCCGCAACATCTCCTCCACATGTTCTTCGTTGTCAGCAATCTGGCTGATCCTGCCCGGATTATATTCCACCCTTCCCTTTCCACACCGAATCGCACAATCCATCACTGGATTTTCCACCAAATGCTGCCGACAGAAAATATTGAATAACGCAGGTTCCCTCAAAAACCAACTATCAATAATCTGTTTAATTATCGCTATCATTTTCAGTCAATTTTTTCCGTTCAACAATCGCTTTAAAAGCCTCAACACGTTTATGGAGTTTCTCATTTTCTTTCTTCAGAAGAGGATCGAACTGCTTCAAAACATCATAAAATGCCCTACTGTGATTCATATGAATCAGATGGCTCATCTTATTATATATGACATGTCGGACAAAATATACATCATCTAATTTTTGCAATTTTTGATTGAGGGATATATACCGTTTAGCACATAATCCCCACGCCTTTCTTAGTTTTTTTATATATAATTTGGGTCTTTCCACATAAGGATACTGCCTATGAAACAATTCCCAACAACCATCATACTCTTTTGGCAGATCAATCATATCTGTTTTATAAACTTTCAATAAAATTCATTAATTTATCATACACTTCTGAAGCATAAGAGACAATGAATGTCACTGCTTTAGGGTAATTCTCATTTTCAAAGAAAGAGGCGAAATGAGCAATTTCCTCATTTCGATTGGCATTTAGCAAGTCGTTAACATAGAATGTAAGATTTGCCGCTATCGTCATTTTTTTGTCAGCGACAGATTCGTCGGTCTCAAGAAAACGGAACACATCCTCATTGACAATTGCAATCTCATGCAACTGGTATTTTTTGAGTTTCTCCTTATGATTCTTGTAATTCAGCAAGATATCGCCACCTGAAAGTATTTTATCAGAGAACAACGATTGAGTAAACGCTTGTGTAGCAATTGGGCCGACAATACCGGCAATCATTTTTTTGTGCAGTTCTGTAATCTCTTCTATATTGGCAATGCAATCCGACACCTTTTCCCATGCACGGCGATCTGGAGTCTTTTCCAATCCCATATCCGATTTTGTGCTTACGTCATTACCATCCAAAAACTTAGGATATTTACGGATAAACGCAACAACACGATTGTCCAAATTCTTTTTCTGGGCCCAAATCAACCAATCCGACGTCGACGGACAAAACTCGAAAATATTGAAACGAGAAACTAACGCGGGGTCAAGATCGGTGAGTTGGTACTCATCCCCATCGTTGACAGCCGATATCAAACGACTGCCAGCAGGAAGAGTTCGGCCTGCCAATTTTCGGTTGAGGGCAAGATCCATGATCGTCTGCAACACCTCTGGACGGGCACGGTTAAGTTCATCCAAGAAAAGCACGACTGGATTGCCATCGACAGGGAACCAGTATGGAGGGATAAAAACAGTTTTGCCAGTCTGCTCGTCAAGACGTGGCAATCCGATCAAGTCACCGGGATCACTCATCTGCCCCAGAAACAAAGTGACAACAGGAATCCCCAACTTATGGAAATAGTCTGTGAGAATTTCCGATTTACCAATACCATGCTTACCGACAAGCATAATATTCTGCTTTGCCGGCATCACATCCAAAATGCCAAATAATTCATTTACGTTTATTGCCATATCAAATACAATTAATATTGACAGCAAAATAAACGGCAACCTAAGCAAAGCTGTTGCAGAGGTTTTATAAAAAGAAACAGCATCACATCAATACCGTTGTCCGCAACTTGGAACTTTTAGAAATTGGTACGGCGTTCCAAACTATAGTCTTCTGAATTTTCTTAGAAATTTGATGATTATGAAATAAGTAAAATTCATCATTATATAAGTTATCCCCAAAAGAATGTATTTGTCCCATAAACGAACACAGTTCATCTACCTGCAAAGGATATTCTGCAGGATAAAAGAAACACATATAGATATAACCATACGGTCCACAATTTTGGAGATATTTCTTGATATGCTCAAATGTCTGCCCCATCCGATCAGAGACTTTGGCATCAACTGATGTTTCCAGAAGATGAATTTCACCATCACCACAAAAATGGTCACAAAGCTCATCAACAGAAATAAAGCCATTATCCAATAATTTTTGTACAACTGTTCTGGCATCATAAACCGTTTCTTCTTTTTGTACAGGTTGAATTCTACTTATCAATCTGTCCAAATCAGATAATCCATGTTTCATTTTATCTAATTTTAGTTTAGGACAAAAAAAAAGACACCCTCTGCGAAATGGTAGCAGAGGGTGAAGAAAAATCAAAAAATCCCAATATGCTTCACAGATCTTACCCGTGATAGCACTTCGGTGTAGTGGGCGGTGTTGGGGATGAAGAAAATCATAATGACACAAGCAATTCTGTTTAAGAAACTATTCCTTTAGCCAAATCTTTAAATTTGTTTTTTGCTTCCAGCGGATTTTCAATTATTGGATAACTCCATTTCCCATCGATGAAACTAAAGCCCAATT
>CACZOA010000006.1 GCA_902782665.1 uncultured Bacteroidales bacterium | reverse complement strand
TGCTTCTCTTGAGCGGAAAACGGGACTCGAACCCGCGACCCCGACCTTGGCAAGGTCGTGCTCTACCAACTGAGCTATTTCCGCAAATCTGCTTTGTCGTTATGTTTTAGAACGCTTGTTTTTCAAAAGCACTGCAAAGGTAGATGTTTTTTTCATTATTGCAAATCTTTTACGCGGAAATTTGAATGTTTTTTTGATTTTTTTCTTTAAACATCGTTTTTGTTCATCTTTTTCATTTAGTTATGGTATATTTGCAGAAAATTGAAGATAAATTTTGGGAATATGAAAATAGGTTGCATTATCACTGCTGTTCTTGGTGTGATCCTTCTTGCGGTAGGTTACATCTCGTTTTATTGGGAGTTCGCTGATGGTATTAAGACTGGTCAGGTCAATTTCGTCACACGTAAGGGATATATTTGGAAAACTTACGAGGGCAGATTGATCCAGCAGGGAATCAAATCTAAAGGTCAGCAGGGTCTTGGTAGCAATGAGTTCGATTTCTCTGTCGAGGACGACTCTCTTGCTCGCACTCTTGAACTTGTTGGCGAGTCTATCGTCACAGTCCGTTATAAAGAGTTTAACCATGCTCTATGGTGGCGTGGCAACAGCAATTATGTCGTATATAAGATTGAGAAGATTATCGAACCGTCGTCTTCAAATGATATGATTAATCCTTTGAATAATATGGTCGATCCTTCGGTTGGCACAGAAGACGGTGCTGCGGATGAAAAGTGGTATGAATAATGACTGATCAGTTTTCTTCCAAACTTCTTGAGGAGGCTGTACATCAGATTTCTTCTCTTCCAGGTGTAGGAAAAAAGAGTGCTTTGCGTCTTGTGCTTCATCTTCTGAATCGTTCTGAGGAGGATGTGGAACGTTTCGCGAATTCTTTTATCCGTCTGAAGAAAGAGGTGAAGTTTTGCCGATGCTGCCATAACATCTCCGATTCTGACATATGTGAGATCTGTTCGGATAAAAGCCGTAATCCGAAGATCATCTGTGTGGTGCAGGATCTGAAAGATGTGATGAGCATTGAGGCAACTCAGCAGTTTCGTGGCCTTTACCATGTGCTTGGAGGTGTGATCTCTCCTATCGACGGAATTGGTCCAAACGACCTCACCATCGAAAGCCTTGTGCAGCGTGTGCATAACGAGCCGATAGATGAGGTTGTCCTTGCTTTGTCGACGACGATGGAGGGCGATACCACAGCATATTATATCTACCGTCGACTTGAGAATCTTGGAATCAATATCACGACTCTCGCAAGAGGTGTTGCGACGGGAGATGAACTTCATTACGCAGATGAGGTGACACTCGGACGAAGCATCGTCGAAAGACGTCCATATTCAACAGGAGCGAATTTCTAATTTGACAAATATGAATTTAAATTTCAAGTATTATTCCAGAATCGCGATTTCCGCACTTCTGATCCTAATTTCGAGTTTCCTTCAAAACACAGGAACTGTGATTCCATATTATGTCTCTACAATCGCATATCTCCTTATTGTCATACTTGTGCCTTATGCGGTATGGCAATATAAAAAGGATAGGAAGATTGTGGCTGAGTGCGACGATTTGAAGACTGCCGAAAAATTGTTTGAGAAAATAACGATGAAGAAGATGACGTTGGTTCATATTCCATCAGGACTGACTGCTATCCTTTTCATCATTCAGCCTACTGAGTCGATGCTTTATGCCGCGATAACTTCTCTTTTGTTGTTTGTGGTTTTTGGCAAACCAGAAAAATTGTCTGATATAGATTAATAGGTCATGAAGGTCGTATACCATACTCTGGGCTGTAAATTGAATTTTGCTGAAACGTCCAAACTTTCATTTGATCTTGAGTCTATCGGCTATGTCACTGCGAAGGATGGAGAGACTGCGGATTTGATCGTGGTCAATACATGTGCTGTGACACAGGCTGCGGAAAGGAAGGGCAGGGCAGTGATCAATCAGCTGAAACGTCAGCATCCGAATGCGAAAGTCGTTGTCACTGGTTGTTATTCGCAGATCAAGCCGGATGAAGTCGGACATATAGATGGTGTTGACATCGTGCTTGGTGCTCAGCATAAGTTCGACATGGCTTCATTTGTGAAAATGCTCAATGATGAGGAGCCTGGTACAAAGATCTATCATACGGAACGTGGCAAGGTGGATGTCTTCTTCCCATTCTGTACTGCCGGTTGCCGCACACGCTATCTGTTGAAAGTGCAGGATGGATGCGACTATTTCTGCACATATTGCACAGTGCCGATCGCAAGAGGAAAAAGCCGTAATGCTTCGGTGGCGTTGACAGTTGCGGAGGCAAAGAAAGCGGCTGCGGAAGGAGCGAAGGAGATTGTCATTTCAGGTGTCAATATTGGAGATTTCGGAAAGTCGACGGGAGAGAAGTTTATCGACTTAGTTAGAGAGTTGGATAAAGTCGACGGAATTGAGCGATACAGAATATCCAGCATCGAACCAAATCTTCTGACAGACGAGATTATTGAATTCTGTGCTAACAGCCGGTCGTTTATGCCGCATTTCCATATACCATTGCAGTGTGGAAACGATGAGATATTAGCGTTGATGCACCGTCGATATAAGAGAGATGTCTTCGCACATAAGATTGCCGAGATAAAAAAATGTATGCCTGATGCCTTTATAGGCGTCGACGTGATTGTCGGATTCAATGGCGAGACGGAGGAACATTTTAACGATTCGTATGAGTTTTTGCAGAGCCTTGATGTCACAAGACTACACGTCTTCCCATATTCGCCAAGGCCAAACACAGCTGCGTTGTCAATCAAACCATATGTGCAGAATGGAGAGAAGAAGCGTCGCACGGATATCCTAATGGATTTTTCAGAGAAGCGATTGCATGAATTCATGAAAAATCAGATTGGCAAGAAAGCCAAAGTCCTTTGGGAAGATACAGACAGTAATGTGATGCATGGATTCACTGAGAACTACATCCGTGTGTCCGCTCCATATGACGCCTCAAAAATAAACACAATCACAGATGTCATCCTTGGAGATTTTGATGATGATAACGAATGTCTGAAGACAGAATGAATTCATAATTCATAATGCGTAATTCATAATTGTTGGCAGGACAACAACGTTGATTGAAATGCCGGCTTCCTGTAATGTAAAAAATACGAGCGTATGCGAATGTATGGCATACGCTCTTTTTGGTTTTCGTGAGCAATGTTTAAGATACCAAAATATACGGTCGTATACTTTGGTATGTGTTCGTATCGTTTGGTATCAAAACACTTTGTTTGGTATGAATTGGTATCGCTATTGACAAACCATTATTAATAAGGTAAAATATATTATATATGA
>CACZOA010000005.1 GCA_902782665.1 uncultured Bacteroidales bacterium | reverse complement strand
ACATGAAATAATGTGAATTTAATAATTTGTGACCTGACCACAAAATCGCTTAAATCAACAATTATTTATTTTCTGCAAATCTAAGGTACGCATTATGAATTGCGAATTGACCATAACACGCACGTCCGTGCGTCTCTACGAGGGTTGGATTCACCAGATGCGAGGATTATCCCCAACAATTACGAATTACGCATTATGCATTATGAATTAAAAAAGGATTGTATCCTTTTTTGATACAATCCTTCGTTTTGTGATAAATTTATCTTCATATCAAGTCCCGTCTTCCGAGGTTTTCGTTTCTTTCTTTTTATATGCCTCCACCTGGTCAATGATCACCTTGCCGTTTTGAAGGAATGATTCGTATGCGTTCTGATCCATGACGTAGACGATATTGTCAAGCTGCTTGAATCTTTCATTGGCTTCCTCTACAGTCAGACAGTCGCCCATGAATTCGGCGTATTCCTCAAGATAGCTGTCGAGTTTGTCTCTGTTCCCACACGTCTTCTCCAATAATGGGATGACCTGCTCCACAAAGGCCTCATAATCTTCCTTGGAATTGTTTTGTTTGATCTGCGACGCGATTGCGTTTATCTTTTTGAAGAAAATATATTGTTCTTTGATGAATTCTATCTTTTCTTCACTGAGTTTTGTTTTTGAGACAAAGAGATATTCGAATGGCGAGTATCCACCTTCAGATTCTTGGTTTTGATCCAGGAAATCCTTGATCTCCACAAGTTGTTTCTGCACAGTCAATATCTTAGACAGGTCGGTGCTCATGGAGTTGATGGTCTCGTCGTCGGAGATCATCTCTATGAATGTTTTGGGAGATTCCAGTAATCTGCCGCATTTGTCCTTGAAACTTAGCACAGCATCTATCGGGCTCTCCTTCAAGAACCATTCTCTCAGCTGTTCCAATTTTTCTTTGCTCAACATCCTTTTGTCTCTTTTTATATTGATTATCAATATTCATCGTTTTATGGGATTATATTCCCATATTTTTTTTGTTGATCTGCATCTGTTTGAACCCTTTTGGAGCGACTTTCAGCACAGGTTTGATTCCGATTGGAGTCTTTTGTATGCTCAGGCTGACGGACGCCTCGTATTCCTTTTTAGAGCTTTCCTTACAGTCGGGGAACATCACAACTTCTCCTTTGAGCAGAGCCTCTTTTTCCGCTTTGCTGACGAGGTGTCCTTTTATCTTGTCCGGTATGCAGTTTGGAGTCACAGACATCCATGTAGGTTTGTCGGCATCACGGAATGGCAGGATATGGCATTCTCTGATCCTCGACAGTTTGGCGCGTGTGGCTTGGTCGATCTTCAGTTCATCCTTCACTTTGAGATTTCCAAACAGAAGCGTCTCATTTCCGTTTTTGCCTATTCCTTTGCAGACATCCACGCTCACATTCCCGTCGCTGTTCAGGATGGAGATCTTTTCTCCTTTCTGCAGTTTGTCAAACCTCCCGTCGCTCTTGATAGCGAAGATCTCTTTGTCCTTGACAAATTTGCTCAGGAGTTTTTCGATTGTGCCCACGTTCATGGCGTCGACTTTCATGCATTCCGCAAAATCGCCCTTCTGTTTGATGGCAGTTGGTCCGCCGAGTTTTCTGTCAAGATAATCTTTAGCCGACGTGGATGCTTTCAACCCTTTCTCTATCTCTGAGAATCTTTCAGTTGAGAGAGAGTAGACGGAAGTGCGTGTATCTTTGTCTGTCAACATCTTCTGATACTCCTGATTGTAGGCTAAGTTGTCCCATGTCTCCCTGTCAGCCACGATCTTTACAGTCTCACGGTTGTCCTTCTCTGTAAGGAAGATCTTCACCTCCCTTTCATTGAAGTTTAGTGTATTGATATTTTCGGTAATATAGTTCTCTTTATCAAAGGAGAGGGATTCCATACTCCAGTCGTTGAGACTCTCCATCAACGGCATTGAGATGACAGAAAGAAAAGAGAACAGGAAAATACAGATCGGGTCGATAGAAAGATATGAGGTATTTTTCAAAGCCTCCACGACCTCGCGTCTTTTTGAAGCCTCCAGTGCTTTTGCCTCATTTATGAATTTGTCTAATGACGAAAGATAATTCTCGTTGAAACTTGTGAGTTCGGGTGCAACATTCCTGTCGTTTCTGTGCATGTAGAGGAATTTCATCTGTTCCAGTTTGAACTTATGGAATTTATCTGCAGCGTCGGCAAGAGTGCGTATGGCGTTATCGAGAGTTTTATCAATTTCGTTAAGGGGTACAGGATTAGAGACAGTATCGATTTTCTTGTCGGATACTGGATTTATAAGCATGTATTGCTCAGACCTTTTGTCGTATGCAAGACGTATATTGTTGCTCATATAGGACTAAATCAATATTTGAATAAATCAGGGGTTGTCTATTAAAATCCCAAGTTGTTGATTTGGATATTCCTTAAATCTTTCGTGTTTATGGACTATCACAAATACATTTCATTTAAACTAAACAAAACAAAGAAAAACACTTCTAATTGCAAGTTTTCGCATTTATCAGTAGACTTCGTTGTTTTATTCGATACAAAATTATAAATAAAAATGATTTCTCGGGCAAGATAGATGGAATAATTCGTAATTCATAATGCATAATTCGTAATT
>CACZOA010000004.1 GCA_902782665.1 uncultured Bacteroidales bacterium | reverse complement strand
ATTGAAGTGTATCATAGATGTGTGCGGTTTGACTGGCAAGGAGATAACGATATCTGATATTGTGTTTAAGATTGGTCCACGTCTGAATGCATCTGGACGAATAAAGACGGCATCTGAGGCAGTGGAACTTCTGATATCCAAAGAGTTGACATTCGCACGTGAGAAGAGCGACTGCATTGACAAATACAATCAGCAGAGAAAAGACCTTGACAAGAGCGTTACAGATGAGGCTATCGCTCAACTTGAGGATAAGAAAGAGGAACTCGACAGCAGCAACTCAATCGTTATATATAATCCAAATTGGAATCAGGGAGTTATCGGTATTGTCGCTTCTCGTTTGACGGAGTTACATTATAAACCGACAATTGTGTTGACGTATTCGCAGGAAAATAATCTTGCGACTGGTTCTGGACGTTCAGTGTCTGGTTTTGACCTGTATAAGGCGATTGAAAACTGCAGTGATCTGCTTGAGAATTTTGGTGGTCATATGTATGCGGTAGGACTGCGTATGAAGCCTGAGAATGTGCCTGAGTTCCGTAGAAGAATGGAGCAGTATGTCACTGAAAATATCACTACTGAACAGCAGAAACCTCAGCAGTATATTGACGCATTTATCGATTTTAAGGAGATAACACCTAAGTTCGTTCGTCTCCTTAAACAATTCAGTCCATTTGGCCCAGAGAATATGAAACCTGTCTTTGCCACACGTAAGGTCTTGGACTATGGAACAAGCCGTGTCGTTGGTAAGGAGAAGGAACACTTAAAACTCGAATTGGTGGATTCCCAGAGTGAGTGCATCATGAATGGTATAGCTTTCGGTTTGTCGGAGTATAACGACTATATCAAGGCATTCAATCCTGTTGATATTTGCTACACAATTGAGGAGAACAACTTCAATGGTAGCTCAAACACGCAGCTGATGATCAAGGACATCCGTCCTCTTTCTCAAAAATAGTAAAATATAAAGGAGACGATAAGCACGTCTCCTTTTTTAGAAAATATTTATTTATATACTGAAGGGATGGCATTATTGAACGAAGATTATTTGAAGCTTCCTGAGAACTATCTTTTCACGGAGATTCATCGAAAAGTAAACATTTTCAAAATAACTCGTCCTGGCTCTAAAGTGATTCATCTTGACGCTGGTGATTCCAACCATATTCTTCAAGGTGAGTATGTTGATTCTTTCCGAAAAAACTTGGAGTTGATGGCTTCGTCTCATGCGACAAAATCAACAGATATTCCGGAGCGATTAAAAGCTTTGGAGGCACGAATACTGAAAACTGATTATGAAAGCAATGGCATAAAGCTTTCTACTGACGATATATTCATCAATGATGACCCACGTAATGCTGCGGCTGATGTGTTGGATCTGTTGAGCAGAGATAATATAATAGGAGTGTTCGATCCTTCATATCCTGCTTTCATTTACAATACAGTGATGAGCGGACGTTCTGGAATGAAGATGGAAGACGGAAGATGGAGCAATCTCGTCTACTTGCCATGTAATGCGGAGAACAATTTTGTGCCGTCTATCCCCAAGGAACGTTTGGATGTCGTCTATCTGAGTTTGCCGAACAATCCGACAGGCACAACATTGACTACTGATGAGTTGAAAAAATGGGTTAAATATGCCAACGATACCCATACTCTAATAATATATGATGCTTCGCATGCTCATTATGTAAGACAGAAGAAAGTCCCGCGTTCGATATATGAGATCAAGGGAGCGCAAAAGGTAGCTATAGAGTTGAGAAGTTTTTCAAAGACGACGGGATATACTGGCACTAATTTCGGATTCACAATCATTCCAAGTGATGTGATCGCATATACGGAGACGGGTAATACAATGTCACTCAATCAATTATGCCGTCGTCGACAGACATCTAAGTTTTCTGGTATACCATATTTGGGATTGTGTGCTGCTGAGGCGTTGTACACGCCAGAAGGCCAGAAACAGATGCATCAGATAGCGGATTATTATATGACTAACGCAAAAATGATAAAAAAGAAGCTGCAATCCATTGGGTTGACGGTGGCTGGAGGAGACAATTCTCCATATTTATGGGTTAAAACCCCTGATGGAGTTAGTTCGTGGAGATTTTTTGAACAGATGCTTTACGAAAAATCCATCGTTTGCACACCAGGTGTCGGATTTTGTCCAGGCGGAGAAGGCTATGTCAGATTCTCCGGTTTTTCAGAACAATCTGATGTCGAGGAGGCAATATCAAGACTATAGGACTGAGGTACATAGACTATAGGGCTTAATTACAGGACTACAATGAAAAACTACAATACTACTATTTAAGTAGACAGAATTTAAATTTACCTAAAAGTGAGTAAACTTTACAAAAATGTATGGGTGTCAGAACATGCCCCACACAACACCTCAAAATTAACTGAGGAAGAATGTAATGCCCTTTTCAAGCAAGGAGGATGGGCAATCCTTGACATTTCTGATTTTGACTCTTCGTCAGAGACTGGCTTTTATGCGGTCATCAAGGATCAGTTTGGTGATATGGAGGAATTGACGAAGAAGGTAAGGACCAAGGTCAGAAAAGCTCTGAAAACTTACGAGATTCGTAAGGCAACTTTGGATGAAATGTTACGTTATGGAGCGGACATTTATTATAATGCATTCGCTAAATATAAAGTGAAGAGTTGTTCGCCAGTTTCTAAGGAGACTTTGGAAGAGCGATTCCGTAAGGTTGCGGAAAGCGACGAATATGATGCATGGATTATGTTCCGAATAGAGGACCATGCTCCAGTCGCTTGGTCTATCACACATGTCTTTGAAAATATGTGTGAATATGAGACAGTAAAGGTTGACGCTGCATTTTTGGACAGCACATACCCATCTTATGGCTTATTCTTTACTATGAATCAACATTATTTGGCAGAACGTAAACTGTCTTACGTGAATGCAGGGTGGAGAAGCGTGACTCAACATTCTAATATACAGCCTTTTTTGATTGAACAATTTAATTTCAGAAAGGCATATTGCAGAATGAATATGAAATACAAGTTCCCATTGAATGTGGCAGTTTCGTTGATGTTCCCTTTAAGGAAAATCATGTCAAACTCGAAGATCAAGACAATTTTGTCTTTGGAAGCCTTTTCTCGTGGACTTGAATGTTGATAAATATACATTTTCATGTATCTCAATTATGAGGTCATTTTTTGAACTGGTTATGTCAATAACTGGTTAGAGTGTATATGTTAACATTATTTAAGAAATCGCGAACCATGAATTTTGGTTTGTATTTGCATTTTAATATTTAATGTATATTTTTGCAAGAAATTTAAGATACTTTGGAAGTTTATGTGCGGAATAGTTGGTTATATTGGAACTAAAGACGCATACCCTATTTTGATTAAGGGTTTGCACCGTCTAGAATATAGAGGATATGATAGTGCAGGTGTCGCTATGATAGACTCTAAAGGTGGACTAAATGTTTACAAGTCGAAAGGTAAGGTTTCTGACTTGGAAGCATATGCAAGAGATAAGGATTTGAGCGGAAACATCGGTATCGCACATACTCGTTGGGCGACTCATGGAGAGCCAAACGATTGTAATGCTCATCCTCACTATTCACAGAGTGAGACTCTGGCACTAATCCATAATGGAATTATTGAGAATTATGCTATCATCAAAGAAACGTTGATAGCCAAAGGTTATACTTTCAGAAGCACTACTGATACAGAAGTTCTGGTACAGCTTATTGAGTTTGTCAAGAAAGAAAACAATTGTGACCTTTGTACTGCAGTTCAGTTGGCTTTGAGCCAGGTGGTTGGTGCTTATGCCATCGCAGTTATTGAAAAAGGCCATCCTGAAACAATCATCGCCGCAAGAAAGAGTAGCCCTCTTGTTGTTGGTATCGGAAATGACGAGTATTTCTTGGCTTCTGATGCAACACCTATCATCGAGTATACAAATAAGGTTGTTTATTTGGCTGATGAGGAGATCGCTATCCTTACAAGAGGTAAGGCACTTAAGGTGCTTACTATCGCTAACGTAGAGAAGACTCCAAAAATCCAAGAGTTGGAGTTGAACTTGTCAGAGCTTGAAAAGGGTGATTACGAGCACTACATGCTTAAGGAGATCTTCGAGCAGACTCGTACTGTGATGGAGGCTACAAGTGGCCGTATCAATGTGGATATGAATAATATTGCACTTTGTGGTTTCATCGACAATAAGGAACGATTCTTGAAGGCAAGCCGTATTATCATCACTGCATGTGGTACAAGCTGGCATGCCGCTTTGATTGGTAAATATGCAATCGAGGAGTTCGCTAAAATTCCTGTAGAGGTAGAATACTCTTCAGAGTTTAGATATCGTAAGCCTGTAATCAACGCGAGTGATGTTGTTATCGCAATCTCTCAGTCTGGTGAGACTGCTGATACATTGGCAGCTCTTGAGTTGGCAAAAGAAAACGGTGCTCTTCTATTCGGTATCTGTAACGTGGTAGGAAGTAGTATCGCGAGAATGACAGGTGCTGGTTGCTATACTCACGTAGGTCCAGAAATTGGAGTTGCGTCGACAAAGGCATTCACTGCACAGGTTCAGATTTTGATCATGTTGGCATTGTCTCTTGCAAAAGAGAAGAATACTATTGATAGCGAGTTCTATCATCATGTGCTAGAGGAGATGTTTGCTTTGCCAAAGAAGATTGAATCAATTTTGGCTCAGAATGATAAGATTAAGGATTTCTCAAGAATCTTTACTTATGCTTCTAACTTCATCTATCTTGGCCGTGGCTACAATTTCCCTGTAGCGTTGGAGGGTGCTTTGAAGTTGAAGGAGATCTCGTATATCCATGCTGAGGGTTATCCTGCAGCTGAGATGAAGCACGGTCCTATCGCATTGATCAACGCAGAAATGCCAGTGGTTGTAATTGCAACTAACTCACCTACTTATGAAAAGGTTGTAAGCAATATCCAGGAGATCAAGTCACGTAAGGGTAAGGTTATCGCAATTGTGACTGAGGGTGACGAGGTCGCAAGTAAGATCGCTGACTACTCAATTGTGATCCCTGACACAGTTGAATGTTTGGTTCCAATCTTGGCAACAATTCCATTGCAGTTGTTGTCTTACCACATCGCTGTGGCTAAAGGTTGTGATGTCGATCAACCTCGTAATCTTGCAAAGAGTGTTACCGTAGAGTAATCAAGATAATTTTTTATACTATATGCAGAGAGGGGCAAACGTGAGTTCGCCCCTTTTTTTGTTTTTGCTAGTAGCTCTTGATGGAAAATATTATGAATATGTGTCCACGACGTGGCAAAATTCTTATCTTTGCATAAATACCAGAAAAGGATAATTTTTAAATATATGAATGCATTACATTTGTTTTCGACATTGTCGGTTGCGACACTTATTTTTTCTCAAAGCATGTATGCGGCTGTCTCAAATGCTGAATTGGAATCTCAACCAGATTTCTTTAGCTCGAACTATATATCTTACGAAGCAAGCGTAAAAGGTATAAATAAAGTGCAGTCGGGTGTCTATGACTTTCCGAAACTTTCTGACACTCCCGATGGCTATTCTCCTTTTTATATCAGCCATTATGGTCGTCATGGCTCACGTTACCATTACAGTCAGGATGATTACAATTATATCGCCGACTTGTTTGAAAAAGCCGCTGCAGAGTCGGGGCTTACTCCATTCGGATTACAATTGTATGCGGAGATGAAGCAGATACGTGAGGATGCAGACAAGCGTGCTGGCGACCTTACTCCTCTTGGCCGTGAACAACACCGTGGTATAGCAAGACGAATGGTCAAAAATTTCCCTTCCGTCTTCTCTGGAGAAAATAAGAAAATCGACGCTAAAAGCACGATGGTGGTACGTTGCGCTTTGAGTATGACATCTTTTTGTCAGGAGTTGAGCAAGATGTGCCCGAACCTTAATATTGATAATGATGCGAGTGAGAAATACCAGGAATATATGTGTCATGGAAAGGTGATCGGTGATTTTTCTGGTGGCAATAGTAATCCCGAATTGGCAGCTTTTTATGAGAAACGCGGTGCAGGTGATGATGTGCTCAACAAAATATTCTCGAATAAGAATGTGATAAAGAAATATGTCAACAAAGACAAGTTTGTCAAGACTCTTTATTACATGCTGATATCTTTGCAAGGTGTGGATGTGGATAATCTGGATGAACGCAATTGTTCTTTGACTAAAGTGTTTACTTCTAGCGAGTTGGCTTCACAATGGCAAGCACAAAACCTGTATTGGTATAAGGATTACGCAAACTGTCCGCTAAATGGTGGAGTAGGAATTAAGTCGGCAAGATTCTTGGTGGAGCAGATAAGAAAAGAAGCAGACGCTGCAATTGCCGGCAACGGTGTTGCTGCTAATCTCCGTTTCGGCCACGACACTGGTTTGCTGCCACTTGTCGCCCTTCTCAACCTTGATGGAATTGGAGAAGCTCATACAGATTTGGATTTGCTTCACAACTATTGGCAGGATTTCTCGGTGATCCCTATGGCTGGAAACCTGCAGATTGTCTTCTACCGTAAAGATAATCCGAACGCTTCAGGATGTCAGTATTTGGTGAAATTCCTGCTTAACGAGCGCGAGGTAAAGCTTCCTGCATCAAAAAAAACGGTTGTAGGAAATTATTACGATTGGAATGTGGTAAGAGATTATTTCACTGAAATCGTACGTGCGGTGAAACCTTAGTCAACGTAAAGAAAAATATGTTGCGGAGCATCTAAATTTGGTTTTATGCATAATAATTAACGAATTTGGATAAAATAAAGGCTGATTTTTTTTGTCAGCAAACGAAATGTTTTACTTTTGTTAATTGAAAATTTAAAAAGGATTTTGGATATGAAAAAGATAATAATGGCTGCTTTGACATGCCTTTGCTCTATTTCAGGTATTAACTCACAGGAATTTATGAAGGTGAGTGCGGAAAAGGTTCTTACAGAAGACAACCAGCGTTGTTATCAGATCCGTCGCGGATACAGCCGTAAGGATAAAACTCAATGGGAGCCATTCTGCGGAGGTTTCCGTAACTTCTTCTATGAGAATGGATACGAGTATACAATGCATGTTGAGAAGTACGATCCAACATTGGATACAATCGTTGTGATCAAGACTATCGGACGTGATAACTCAGACTCTTACCGTAAGCAGCAGGAGATGAAGAAGAAAGCTGCTGAGGCACGTGCTGCTAAGGCTGCTCGTGATCAGGAGAATGGTACTGCAAAGAAGAAATAATTGTTTTTCAATTTGAAATTTATGGAGACGCGAATTTTCGCGTCTCTTTTTGTTTTTATTCGGGCATCATCCATTCAAAAGATGGTTTGTGTAAAATAGTGCTGAAATACAATATTTTTTATAACTTTGCACCGTATATTGAACTTATAGATTATGAGCAGAATAAAATTTGTTTTGACTATATTGTTGACTATGCTGTTTTTTGCTGTGTCGGCACAGTCGCAGAAGGGAAAACGTGAGGATATTTTCAAAGACTTGGCTAAGACTAAGCCTGGTTATGGAACTGTGAAACTTCAGCAGAATCCTAAAGTCAACCTTTTGGTAAACAGAAAGATCAAGGAGGGTGACTCTAAAAAATATATCACTTTCTCTGGCTACAGAATCCAGGTGTACATGGACAACAACCAGAAGAAGTCAAAGGATGAGGCTTACGCAAGAGAGAAGAAACTAAAAGAGAAATACGAGAATCTTACAACTTATATCAGTTTCTCATCTCCATTCTGGAAACTCCGTGTGGGTGACTACCGCACTCACGCCGACGCTCTTGTGATGGCAAAGAAATTGCGTGAGGATTTTCCTGAGTTGAGCTCGGAGATCCTGATCGTCAAGGATGATGAGGTGAGAGACATCTCTTTGGAAGCTGATCCTTCCGCATCGGCTCCTGCATCTACAACAAAAACTGAAGTGAAAAAGGATAAAAAGGATAAAAAATAAAAAGGGCAAAAAAAATGAAGAAATTTATTACACTTGCAGCTGCTGTTGCAACATTGTTTTCTGCATCGGCAAAGATTGAAAAAAGCAACGAGCGTACTGCCGAGCACAAGAAGTTTGACAATTATTCGTATGCTATCGTTCCACCTGCAGGCTACGAGCTTACAGATAACGGAACTGCATTCAGAAATCCAGAGAAGAAATCAGGTATTTCTATCTCTCACCTAAATATGATTCTTGACGCGTCTAGCGAGAATGAACTATTGAAGGTGACTTTCCAGAATTTTGTAGCTGGTTACCAGACAAATGAGTCTGTCTACATCAACGACACTGAGCACTATTTGGTGAGCAAGACAGAGAACGGTCGTATCTTCACAACTCTTGTTGTGCCAGAGGATAACGGATCGGTGATGATTACAGCATCGTCGCCAGTAGACGATTTGGCTGAGATCGAGAAGACAAAGGAGGCTCTTTTGTCGGTAGTGTATGTTGATCCTGCTGATATGGCAAGCAATCCTATCTTTGAGAATTCACTTTACAGCATCGCTAACCAGGGATTCCGCGCTCAGCCAGAGGGTTCTACTCTTGTGGCATTCTGTGAGTCTGGCGATTTCGCAAAAGAGCAGGCTACAGGCCGTTTGGTTTATTTCAAGGTGTTGATGAACGAGGACGCTGTTAAACCTAAAGAGCAGAAGATGTTTGCCACTGAGGTGGTTAAGGCATTGGTTTCAGACCATGAGACTATCACATCTCAGAATGCTGTTGAGGTTAATGGATTGCCAGGTTACGAGTATTTCATCACAGAGACAGAAAACGGAGCTGTGAAGTCGAAATCATACGCTATGGTGGTGTTCACATCAGGCAAGTATTACTGTTTCACATCTAAGGCAAACCAGGAAATCGATATGTATTTGCAGAAGTTCCAGGCTGCCGCAAAGAGTTTTCAGGCAAAGAAGTAAATGAACGAAGATTTAGAAATAAAACCATGGGATATCGCTAAGTATCCCGATAAGAAACTTACAGCTCAACTGGCTCCTCTTGTAAGACAGGAGCTTGAGCTTTTAGGTGAGGATGCCGACCGTGAGGGATTGCTGAAGACTCCAGAGAGAGTGGCTAAGGCAATGCAGTTTATGACTTACGGTTACAAGATCGATCCGTGTGATGTTTTGAAGAGTGCGATGTTTGAGGAGGATTACAGTCAGATGGTGATTGTGAGAGACATCGATTTCTATTCTCTTTGTGAGCACCACATGCTTCCATTCTTCGGCAAGGCTCACGTTGCCTACATTCCGAATGGCAAGATAACAGGATTGAGCAAGATCGCTCGCGTGGTGGAGATCCTATCGCGTCGACTTCAGATTCAGGAGCGTCTCACAACTCAGATCAAGGATTGTATTCAGGAGACGTTGCAGCCTCTTGGCGTGATGGTTGTGATTGAGGCTCAGCACATGTGTATGCAGATGCGTGGTGTGCAGAAGATGCACTCTGTCACTACAACGTCTGATTTCACAGGTGCTTTCGAGACAGCTAAGACAAGAGAGGAGTTTATCAGCTTGATCACCGTCAACAGATGACAGAAGCAAAACTTTCATTCGGCAAGATTCGCGACTTGGTGAAGTCGGAATGCTTGTCTGATTTGGGTAAGGAGAAGTGCGACCAGATGTCGTTCCTTACCAATTTTGATACTATTTTGGAGGAGGCAAACCGTACCAACGAGTTTGTACGCATCCTTCAGGAAGAGGATTTTCCTACCGACGGTTTCTATGATGTCAGGGAGGCTATCCAAAGAATCAAAGTGGTCGGCACTTATATTGAGCCGGCTGAACTGTTCGACTTGAGTCGTGTTGTCGAAGCCATCGGCAGCATCGTCAGTTTTTTTTCCAGCAAAGAGGAGGGCACTTACTATTATCTGCAGGAGTTGTCGAGAGATGTCTTTACGTTTCCCGATATTCTGCGTGCCATCTCAAGAATCCTTGATAAATACGGACAGATAAAAGACACCGCGTCCTCAAAACTCGGTGAGATACGTCGTGAGAAATCAGCCACAGAGGGAAGCATCTCTAGAAATATGTCGTCGATTCTCCGTAAGGCTGTGGAAGACGGAATTGTTGAGAAGGGGACGACACCGGCTGTGCGTGACGGCCGTCTGGTGATTCCTATCTCTCCGTTTTTCAAGAAGAAACTGCGTGGTATTGTCCACGACGAGTCTGCCACTGGTAAGACGGTGTTCATCGAACCGGAGGTGATTGTTGAAGCTAACAATAAATTGCGTGAACTGGAGGCTGAGGAGCAGCGTGAGATCGTGAGAATCCTCACTGAGTTCACCACTGAGATATTGCGTCCACGTACGGACGAACTGCTGTTTTCAGTTGATTATCTGTCTGTTGTGGATTTCACAAGAGCAAAAGCACAGTTTGCTTTGAAGACAAACAGTGTGATGCCAAAATTGCGTAACGAGCAGGTGATAGACTGGCGTGATGCCATCCACCCGTTACTTTTCCTATCGCATCAGGCGTCGGGCAAGGAGATTGTTCCGCTCGACATCCGTCTTGACAAGAATAACCGAATATTGCTTATTTCCGGACCTAACGCGGGAGGCAAGAGCGTCTGCTTGAAGAGCGTCGGATTGATCCAGTATATGGCTCAATGCGGAATGCTTGTGCCGATGCATGCCGACAGTGAGGTGGGAATCTTCAACGATATCCTGATCAACATCGGTGATGAGCAGAGTATCGAGAACGATTTGAGTACCTACAGCTCGCATCTCTCTTACATGAAGGAGTTTGCGAAGAAATGTAATGGGAAGACGATACTGCTCATTGATGAGTTTGGAGGCGGAACAGAGCCACGAATCGGAGGTGCTATCGCGGAAGCGTTGCTCGACCATTTCAACCGCCAGAAATCGTTTGGTGTCATCACTACCCATTTCACCAATCTTAAGCAGTTTGCCACAGATACAGATGGTATTGTCAACGGTGCGATGCTCTACGACCGCCACGAGATGCGTCCGCTATTCCGTCTTGAGATAGGAAATCCGGGAAGTTCGTTCGCCCTTGAGATCGCAAGAAAAATCGGTTTGCCAGAAAGCGTGATCGCGCGTGCCACAGAGATCGTTGGCAACGATTATGTGAATATGGAGAAGTATCTCCAGGATATCGTGCGTGACAAACGCTATTGGGAAAACAAACGTCAGAATATACGCCAGAAGGAGAAGCATATTGAGGAACTAGAGGAGAAACTCACCGTCGACGTCAACAATATCAATGCGGAGCGAAAGAGAATCCTCAGCGACGCGAAAGCCAAGTCGAAGGAGTTGCTCGACGGTGCGAATGCTAAGATTGAGCGTACAATCAAACTGATCAAGGAGGCTAAGGCAGAGAAGGAAGCCACACGTCAGGCACGTGAGGATCTTACCAAATATAAGAGTGAGGTGGTGTTCGGCGACGAGAATGACGCTTTTGCCAAGAAGGTGGAGAAACTCAACGCCAAGAGCCAGCAGAAGAGTGGGGCACCAGCCCAACAGAAGCAGGAGAAACCTATCTCTGTGGGTGACACTGTGAAGATAAAGAGCAGTGGAGCGAAGGGTAAAGTGTTGGAAATCAAGGGCAACAGCGTCGATGTCGCACTTGGTAATCTCCGCACTACCGTCAAACTGAAGGATCTGCAGTTGACGCAGGAGGCCTCTCAGAAAACACAGAAATTCAGTTTCAATATCGTCTCCTCCAACAATTCAGATATTGTCCACGAACGTTCCAGAAATTTCAAACAGCAGATCGATGTGCGTGGAATGCGTGCCGACGAGGCGATCCAAGCCGTCAGCTACTATATTGAGGATGCCATCATGCTGGATGCCGGCACAGTGCGAATCCTACACGGTACAGGCACAGGAGTGCTCCGCCAGGTGATACGTGAGTATCTGAAGACGGTGCCACAGGTGAAGAGTTTCCGTGATGAACATGTCGATTTCGGTGGTGCAGGAATCACGGTTGTTGAGGTTGGGTGAAATTCGTAATTCATAATTCGTAATTCATAATGCATAATTGTGGGGATATCCACACATCTGTAATGATCCCGCCTCACGTAGAGACGCACGGACGTGCGTGTCATGATTAATTCATAATTCATAATGCGTAATGCATAATTGTGGGGATGTGCCAACGTCAATGGTGTGACACAACATGGGGTCGGTAGGAAAACCGATCTGTGATATTCAAATACGAAATGTAAAATAAATCAACGGTTTGAATTTGTCGAAAGATGATTCAAACCGTTTTTATATTAACATATTTTACAACTGACAGTTGTATTTTGGATTGTTGTTATTACTTTTGTATAGCAGAATTGAATAAAATGAAACAGAAAACGCATGAATTTTTAGAAACTCATCAGAGTGAAACGCCTTCAACATGGAGAGAAGAAGCGGAGTGGAGACGTGACAATTGGTCATGGCTACGTCATTCCCAAAGGCTTGCTGTGAAGATTCTGTTGCAGATGAAGCAGTTAGGATTGACTCAGAATGCTTTGGCTGAACGCATGAATTGTTCGCAGCAGTATGTCTCTAAGATTCTTAAGGGTAAGGAGAATATGTCTCTTGAGACTCTTACAAAACTGGAAAACGCATTAGGAATATGTTTGATTCTCGACGAATAGGGGTGTTTCAATTCATAATTCGTAACCTTAGATTTGCAGAAAATAAATAATTGTTGATTTAAGCGATTTTGTGGTCAGGTCACAAATTATTAAATTCACATTATTTCATGT
>CACZOA010000003.1 GCA_902782665.1 uncultured Bacteroidales bacterium | reverse complement strand
CCTACCGCACGCTCATTTCCAAAGTGCAAACCGTCGCCCCACCTGCCGTCGCCTATCCCGAGATTGAGATTGACGCATGGAATGGTTGGGTGACGCTCAACGGTCGGCAAGTCGCCATGAGCCGTCCATGTTTTGCCATGTTGCTTTTGCTTGCAAGCGGTGTTGACGCGAAGGAGCATCATAGACGGCTTCTCGATGCACACAAAGCGCCGAACGTGGCTTCCTGTGATTGGCTCGCGTCGTTCCAAGAGGGTTCACTCTTCACAAATGAATCCGACATTGAAGACATCTACAAGACCATGTCCAACCTTCGCGGTAAGCTGAAGAAGGCTGGATTTGCAGATGCTGAGTCTCTTGTGCCACAACGCGGCCGTGCCGTCATGTTCCCACTCGCTCGCATCAAGTGGCACAACCTGAATCGGTTTGAGTGGCTCTGTTCGCTTTTGATTGCTACGGAAAGGTGATTCTCATGAAAAATAAAGAGAAAATGACCGAGACATGTTGGTCTCCAGCTGTACGAGCATTGGAGAATAATTTAACGCTTCTTACAGAGCGCTGTGCAAGACTTCGCAAGGTAGAGCAAGATCCACTGTCGTGGATAACTTTTTTTGAATCAATAGTTGTTCAACTTCGTGCAATAGTATGTGAGAATAGGGACCATGTTGATAAGAATTATACTGTTCAAGGAGTACTGTCCCGACTGGGGTGTGTTGAGTTGAGAGAGTCGTTTGAGAGTTTCTTGGACACAAATATCGGTTGTGATCGTTCGGGATATCAATATAGTTATCGTGAAGCAATCAAAAGACTTGCCGATAAGTTTATTTGTCACTATGACAATCATGATGTGACAGAATTTAAGAACGCTGTCCCAGTTGAAATATATTGTGACCTGGTTGACATCTTGAATATGGAAACGATTGAGGTGGTGGTTGGTAAAGTCGTTGAAATGGTTCGACTGGCATTAGAGCAGAACATGGAGGATTTCAAGCACGACTTAATTTGTCGTTTGTTTGGAAGCCAAGAGGAATATGAGCGGGTGTCAAAAATTGAGTGGCCAAGAGCTGATTAACAATTGCAGATTATAACTCACGGAGTGCCGTATGACAGAACAAGAAATGATTTGGTTTAATGCCCTTGTTAAGGATCGCGAGGAAAATGCTCGAATCCTTGCAAAGGATAGTATGGCTGGATATCGTCAAAGCCCGATTGACAAGTATTCCGATCGTGCACATTTTGTATATGAATTACTTCAAAATGCTGACGATGTAAAAGCCAGTAGATGTAAGTTCTTGTTGAGTCATGATCGATTGTTATTTATACATAATGGTTTGATCCCATTTAAAGTAAGCAACCCTGGGACAGAGGGTCAGGATAGGAGGCTTGGACAACTCGGGGGGGTGAATGCAATTACTGCCGCAGGGTTGTCTACAAAGAGTGGCAATGAAATTGGTCGATTTGGCATTGGATTTAAAGCTGTGTTCCAATATACAGACGAACCCAAAATATATGATGACAACATCTTTTTTGGCCTAAGAAACGAGATAGTTCCATATTTGGTGAGAGAAGATTTTACAAGTCGAAGACCCAAAGAAACTTATTTTTATATTCCTTTCCGTGATGTGGAGAAGGATCGCGCGTACAATGACATCAGAGAGAAAATCTTCTCAATAATGCATCCACTGTTGTTTCTTTCAAATTTGAAAGAGATTTCGGTCGAATCGTTAGATTCTGTGGGGGCGTATAGTAAGGAGGTGTGTGGTAGAAAAACATACAGGCTTCAAAACGGAGCCTGTATTGAACTCGAATTTTTGATTCTTAAAACGGAGATTGGGAATAAGAAAGCCGAAACAAAAGTTTTAAAGTTTTCGAAAGAATCTGATGTGGGCCGGGTATCGGTTGTTTTTGGGATTAACAATGATATAATTCGATTGGAACCTCTGCAAGGGCCTGCTTTTTGTTTTTTCCCAACTAAGAAAGATACAGGCCTAAATTTTCTGATACATGCACCGTTTCTTCTAAATGATAGTCGCGAAGGGATAAAAGAGGGCCAGGAACATAATAATAATCTGATTATTGACCTTGCATGGTTGTCTATAAACGCCGTTAAACTGATGGTGTCTAACATTCCTTTCGAGATTCATAATTGGTTCGGACATGTGATGAGCGGTGTTAAGCTTATTGATGACGGGATATTGGATTTTGTGCCACTTGGTCTAAAAGAACGGCAGGATCAGATTTCATTGCTGCCTTTTACTGTGTCATTCATGGCGGCTTATGCGAGTGAAGCGTTAATACCATGTCAGAAAGGTGATACACGAGAGTTATGCTATCAGAAGAAAGAAAATGCATGTTGGTCTGCGGACGGCAGATTAATTGATCTGCTGACATCTACTCAACTTAGCTCTTTATTAGGGAAATCTGATTTGTGTTGGGGATTTGCCTCGGTAAATAATATCGAAGCGAGTCAAGAAAAGAGTGTTTTCGTCCGGCAATGTTGCGGTAACATATTAGACTGGACATCAATGCGCCCAAAATTTACGGTAGCGTTTCTTGAGCAACAGCCCATAAGTTGGTTTAGAAAACTTTTTGATTATATCATTCACGATTGGTGGAATATTGACACTTACAGGACGATGCCGATTTTCCTTGACAGTTATGGTAAGGCGGTAGCGGCTTTTGATAAAGAAGGGAATCATATTCTTTATCTTCCTTCAGAAGGAACATCAGCTTCTAGAATAATTAATCCAGGTTTGATGCAGTTCGCATCGGTTCAAAAGATTATTCAACACTGGAATATTAAGGTCGAGTCTTCGTTGTCGGTCGTACTGCGTATTATCAGGGAGAACCTTGTAAAAGAAGATGAGCGTGTTTATGCCCAAAGCTTTATGGAGGTTCTAAAGTTTTGTAATTCTTGCTCTGACGAAGATCTACATAAAGTCGGAGAGGCATTTGGAAAAAATGCTGCATTACTTGTGTATAATCCTACGACTGGCAAAAAATGGAGGGCTAAATCAACTGATAGTTATTACCCGACGGAAGATCTGCTCTTATTTTTTAAAGGCTGTGAGATTAGACCTTTTGTTGACATATCAAGTTTAAAAGAAATTGCTGGAGGTGAAAATGTTACGACACTTGAGAAACTTTTTTCGGTGTTAGAAATATGGAAGATGCCAAGATATTTCACGGAGTTAAGACGGTCGACAGTCGTTTCGTTGTATGGAGAGTCTCGACGGTGGCATTATTCTTATCGCCAACAATCCGAGAAGTGGGATGATCTTTATTTGGACAGAAGTGTCTCATTCTTTGAAGATTTTCAATCCGAGAATGATGTTAATTTGAAAAGACAAATGTCTTTAGTGCTTTGGAACTTTCTTTGCAAAATGATTGGCAAGGTTATTTCTGGGCATTCTCACATTGAGGAGAAATTGAAGGGCGTACACCATTACTATTATAATTATGCATGGCGTACGGAGGAGTATGAGACGATATTGTATGGATTATTGAAGAACACCATTTGGTTGTTTAATAGTCATGGAGAGTTGGCACCACATGCGACTCTTTTCGTTGAAACAATGGATGCAATGTATGATGTTGAATCAGATCAAGCAAGGCAATTACTTGACCTTCTTGGCATAAAACATGATACGAGATTGAGGGCAATGAATGTACTTTCTGATGAGGAGCGTCAGGACTTGATTGCGGCCAAAGATATTAGAGAAGCGGGCTTTGGTAGTGTGAAGGAGGCGAAGAACATATTGGAAAATATCCCTGAGGAAGTTAGGCAAAAGATTTGTTCTGGGATGTTGACTGCAGAAAAGATACTAAAGGCGGTGGATTTGCTGGAGCGAACGGAGGCGGTTGGTCGAGGAGTGACAACAATATCGCAAGATAGTTGCGCAATCGGTGAACAGGTCGCCCCCCCAACAACTGTTGATATAATAACTGCATTTTCCTCTGATGGACGATGTGCTGGACTTGCAATAGAAGAACAGCATGAGGCTCTGATTGAAGCGAAGAAAATGGTCAGGGAAGCGTTGGAGTCAGAAGGCTATGAATTTACCAAAGGTATTCGCGAAAAGGAGCATAGCATCATTGATGGGGTGATTAAAGATGGTGTTGAATATCCTTTGGTTGTTCATAGCTATATAGATCGGTCGCGACCGTTTCAACTTAATGCTGCTGATTGGGCACAGTTGATGAAACCTAATTCCATGCTGTTGGTTCGTACAGGAGAAGGTATTTGCCCTGTGCCTTTTAAGAATCTTGTATGTAACAGGGACAAGATAGACTTTAGCATTTCCACAAAGGACAATCTGGATATGTCAGATCGTATAGCGAGCCTTGCGCATGTCATGCGTTGGTTTAAGGGGTTGCGCTTTGATTTTGGTTCTTTGATTCCTATGAGGGCAGGAACAGCGCAGCTCTTTGATTTGCCGGAGAACTCCATTCCGGAAGATCAGAAGGCTACACAGATGTCATCAGATTCAGAAAGCGAGGCCCTATAAAATGCGGATCAGTCGTGAGAAGCATTGGCAATTCTTGGAGGACGAACTTAAGGCTGAAACGGAAGAGTTCAAGGCCAAGTTTGAGGCTCCGGCGAAACAACTGCTTGACGAAAAAGGAGAAATGTTTGTTGCGCTTTTTGAGTCTTTTCACAGCAATGGCTCAATGGTGATGAAGTTTCCCAATTCTAGGGCGTTACCGCGCAAAGGCGCGCATTTCATGTGCATGTTTCTT
>CACZOA010000002.1 GCA_902782665.1 uncultured Bacteroidales bacterium | reverse complement strand
TCTACCAAATCATCCAAAATTTATCTTGCTTATTATCAAACCTTCAGCAGATTAACGATTTCCGACTCAATCTCTCCTGGCGTTACTGTCGGAGCAAAACGCTTCACAACATTACCGTTCTTATCCACCAGGAATTTTTCGAAATTCCACTTGATATCACTCTTCTTACCACTCTTACCATTGATTTTTGACGTAAACGAAAGAAGCAGATTCTTAAAACTGAATCCATTATCATCACGCTCCTTAATAGCATTTTTCAAGAAAGTGTAGAGTGGAGATTCGTTTTCCCCATTCACATCTATCTTTTTGAAACGAGGAAAAGTAGTGTCGTACTTCAATGTGCAGAATGAAGAAATTTCCTCATCGTTCCCCTTAGCCTGCTCCATAAACTGGTTGCAAGGGAAATCAAGGATTGTAAATCCAACCATCTGATATTTGCGGTAAAGTTTCTCCAATGCCTCATACTGAGGTGTTAAACCACAACCTGTCGCTGTATTGACTATCAGCATAACCTTACCCTGATACTCACTTAGTGAAACCTCCTTATCCTGAAGATTCTCACGCTTTATCACTTTGATGTCGTAGATACCCATAATCATAATTTTTTATCGTTTGCGACTCATTTTCCTTATTCAGCAAAGACGAATAATCAATCTCTTACTGAACTCAATGCAAAAATAATAAAATATTTATATCGTGCACAACATTTATTATTTTATTTTGAATTATTTTCTGTTTTTTGTGGAAAAACCATTAAAAACGACCATGTTTAGCTTCATTTTTAAATAAAAACAGTAGAGAATCCGCAGATTCCCCACTGTTAAATAAATTCAAGTTTCTAACTTTAATTACAACACTCGCTGAAAATTCTAATTAAAGTCATTCTTTCATCAATTTGATCGAATATATTTTTCTACCCGTAGAATCTAACGCCACAACAATATTTATATCTTCTTTCTGTTTGAATTCACAGATTTCCGCATAATTGAACTTTCCAATAAACATTCCTCCTACACTATAAACCATATAAGTGAGGTTTTCTGGTCTACAGTTTGGAATGTTATGAGAAGGTGTCAATAAACCTTGTCCTACATATCCGTCTACAATATTGACATCTTTTGCTCCAACTGGAATCTTATAATGAAGATTATCATTTGTATAATGCTCTTTCACACGTTCTCCATCCAGAGAATATGAAATTGTCCATCGTGTTGCAATAGAGTCTGTTGTTTGGATAGGAGTGCCCAAATCCAAATATGTGATTTTATCAGTATCAGCACAACCAAGGCCATATATATCTAACTTGTCGTCATGAGTCAGATACAGATCACGTCCCTCAAAAAAATAACCTTCAAACTTATTCTCCATCAAAGGGTTATTGTTGACGTAGATTATCGAATCTTTATACAATCCCTTGACTGTCATTTGTATTGTATCTCCCAAATCAAAGAAATCGCTCAGATTAAAACAGTAGAATTTATTACGTACTTCACTCCATTCATAAAATTCTTCAGTTTCTACCAAAAAGTTTCGCATTTCATCAGCCTTCAAAGCTAACGACATATCAGTAGTAAGACTATCCAACATATAATCTATCGTGTTCTTAGAGAATGCCGTACCAGCTAAGACACATGTTCTGTCAATGTATGGATGCTTGAATTTATCCAAAGAGAACATCTTTTTATATACTTCACATGCCGACTTCGAATTTGCCCAATCAAATTCCTCAAATGGTTTCACTCTCAATAAGAAATTATAGTATGGATATAAGGCATAATACATCGTACCATCCAAATCCTTCATGATCCAACGCCATTTTTTTGTTCCTTGCTTATCATACCAAATGGCAATGTTATTATATGGGAAATCAACATTCGCGAAATATGCCTGCGTCGACACGTAATTCATGAATGCATTAACATCCAACAATTCCGCCATTTGCTCATAAGTGGACATGCGTGATTGGAATGTTTCCCTGAAATGAACATAGTTTGGATACGACTCCTCATCTAACCAATTATCATAAATTCCCGTACTAGTTTCCACATATTCGATGTCGCTTACCTTATTGTGGTTAGCCCAAATCATATCATCATTATCACGCTCCTGTAAATGCATAACCTGCTTGTATACACCGTTGATGCAAAATTGTACATTTCGTTGAGCTTGAAAATCAACATCATAATATCTGGCAAATCGCCCGATAGCAGTCTGTGAAAGCATATCTTTGAGTGCCTCCATAAAGTTATCAGTTTGACCCGAAGATCGTATCGTCATACTCTTCTGTTTATCTGCATCTGGTCTCAAATGTCCCCAAAAAACGCCCTTGAAATGCTTATCGCCAAATCGTTTGTTGGCATAAATGACCATAGATTTATTTGTTGCACTTTCACGTGAAACATTGCCACTCACACGAGTCTCAGACAATTGGTTGAAACCGGAGTCCAAAGAGTCCCCTGAATAATACTCCACATTGATTGGTCTGCGCCAATTGTATAAATAGTTATAATCACCCATCCATGATCTTGGGGAAGGATTGTCTCCATGAGACCTCGCATAATCGGTTGCACTCGATAAAATACCTATATTTTTACTGTACAGATAATCCTTATCACAAACAATATTGATGATAGGCATCTTGTTGTCAATATCAAAGAAATACGTTTGAGTTTTACTGATTTTGCTGATCGCACTATCGCTAAAAGGTTTAGCTCTGACAACTGTCGTTTTACTGATATAAATAGAATCCTCATACAATTTACTATTCTCTGTCGGCTCCTTACCATCAGTCGTATATCTGATAACCGCATCTTCAGGATAGTCACCTTTCAAACTCAACTTTAAGAAAAACGGCTCTTTTTTAACTCCACCATTAACTGAAAAATCCACCTTTTTTAAAACCCTCTCACAATTGGTATTATTGTTCTCTTTTTCAGGAGTAGAGATCCTAAAATGAGACAAACTATCAGGAAAATCTGGCAGACGTCCCCAAGAAACTTCAGGAGAAATCATTTCAGGATACGGAAGAGAATCCACCAACACACCATTGTTGTCCCACAAATAAACAACGCCTGGTTTGTCAGAGTTTAATCTGAAATCCGTATGTTGTCTCTTATTCTCCTTGTCACAATAAATAAGAGCATAACCATCAGCAGGTATCTCCAAAGATTCATACAATGTGTAGGCAGAATCAACATTGTTGACCTCCGAAATAGAATAACCTATTAAATCAATTTCTTGATCACTTGAATTATGAACCTCTACCCAAGAATCCGGGTATTCATTATAATAATCCAACACTCCACCAAAGTTGCTCTGCATAATTTCTGTTATAGAAACTTTCGCGAACAAGGAGTTAAACGAAAATGCAAGCATGGACAGTATAATCCCTATCTTGCTTTTAGAAAATAAACTCATCATAAACCTAACTAACTAAAAATAAAATGCTTTTTTATTCGCATTAAAACCCTATTAACTGTCTCCAAAATTAATTATTATTTTTAAATTCCCCGATTTTTAGGTTGATACCTCCCCTTTTTTCACTTAAATATTTCAAAAATCCGCAAACCCTACTGACATAATGTTGTCACTTGCCCCATTTTACCTTTGTCATGTCGAAACAAAAAGGATCGACATTAGTATTAATCTTTAATTTCTAAAAAAATGAGAATAACAACAGTAAAGGCAAAGAAAGTGATGAAATTCACTACCAAAGCAACTCTCAAAGAGCTCGACAAGTACACAGGTACAAAGCCAACCGAACTTTATGCTGAGGCTCAAAAATGCGGTTATCAAACCTATGAGCCTCAGATTTGGCAGTATACAGGAGCTGATGGCAAACCTGACACTGTATTCCAACTGGAAATAATGCTTCCTATCATGGGCGAAGGAAACGGTTTGAAACCAGAAGGATTCGAAATCGGTGAGATCGGTGAATTCAAAGCACTTCAGACACTTCACGAAGGGCCTTGGGCTGAACTCGGACCTGTCTACTGCAAACTGATGAAACATGTCGCAGACAACACTCTTCAGATAACAGGTATAACACGTGAGGTTTACATCCGTTGTGATTTTGAGAATCAGGAAAACTGTATCACAGAAGTGATGATAGGACTGGTCTAAAAAACTTGTTTATCACAATATGACGATCTGATCACCACAAGTTTTTCAAAATAACCTTTGATTAATTTGTGGTGATTTGCTATAATTGCAACACTTGATTAATAAAGACAAAATGAATCGCACCGACCGCCTTCAGGCTATTCTCACACATCTGCAGTCAAAAAAAGTGGTGACTGCCCAAGAACTTGCCGACAGGTTCGACCTAAGTTTAAGAACCATCTACAGAGATATCCGTGCTCTTGAAGAGAGCGGTATTCCAATAGGAGCAGAGGCTGGCGTCGGATATTTCATCAACGACAATTATACACTACGTCCTGTTGCTTTCACCAAAGAGGAGGCATCAGCACTGATCATGGGAGCAAAGTTGTTTTCACAAAACTCCGACCGCACCGTCAACAAAGATTACGAAAGTGCACTTTTCAAAATAAAAGCCATCCTGAAACCACAGGAGAAAGAGACTGCAGAGACTATTTCCAAACACGTCGAAGTGATCGGTAACAATCCCGTCAAAAACCTATACATCAGCGATATTCAGAAAGCCATCACCGATAGAAAAATACTGAAAATCAAATATGTATCATTAAAAGAGACAGAGCCAGTGGAACGTATGCTCGAATGCGTGGGGCTATGCAACTATCTCGGCAATTGGCATCTGTTTGCTTGGTGCCGACTGAGAAAAGATTATCGTGATTTTCGTCTTGACAGAATCACCAACCTTCAAGTCACCGACTTGACATGCTCTAAAGATGATATACTCTCTATTTCCGAATTTCTCGAATCACAGAAACCCTTTGACCAGACTCCCAATATCAGTTTCCGTATCAAAAAAGATGTTTACCGTTACCTTGACAACTGGAAAGAGTATTATGGCTTCGTTTACGAGGAAGAGTTGAGCGATTCATACGTATTGCATTTCTATTCCGACAACTATGACAGCATAGCATTTATGATTCTAAACTCAGGAATAATGGCAACCGAAATCCAGCCATCTGAGTTGATGGAGAGGATTGTTTTCTATACCAAGAAGACATACGATTGGTATGTAGGGAAATAACAAGTGCGAATCCAAAAGATCTTTCTCTTAGCCAATTTCAATATAGTTTATCTGCTCTTTTTAGACTTTTTGTCCTCTTCTTTTTACGTTTTTTCATAAAAAACATAAGATTTTCCCAATCTCCGAATACCACAAAACCACACTTCAAAAATTTTATTCGCAGGTTTATTTGCTTAAATTTTCGAACTTTATTATTTTTGCATACAAGTGTAATTTTGCATAGAATGTTTTTTCGCGATGTATACGGGCACGATGAGCTCAAACGACAACTCATCGACGCTGTCAAGTCTGGCAGAATTCCGCACGCTCAGCTGTTCTGTGGCCCGGAGGGTGTGGGTAAATTGCCGTTAGCATTAGCATACGCCCAATACGTGTCGTGCGAAAACAAAGGAGAGAACGACTCCTGCGGGCAATGCCCGTCATGCAAAAAATACGCTATGCTCGCACATCCGGATCTCCATTTCGTCTTCCCGATCATCCAAAAGAAACCTGCGGGAAGCGATGAATACTGTATGGAGCATCTCGACGGGTGGAGGGAAATGTTTGCGACGTCGCCCTACTTCAATCTCGACAAATGGGTGGAGGAGGAATTCAGCAGCGTCGCCACCAAACAACCCATCATCTACAACTGCGAAGGCAATGAGCTGATCCGCAAACTGCAGATGAAGGCCTGCGAGAGCGAATACAAAGTGGTGGTGATTTGGCATCCGGAACTGATGGGAGCGGAGTGTTCCAACCGAGTGCTCAAAAGCATCGAGGAACCCGTCGGCAAAACTCTCTTCCTTCTGGTGAGCGACAAGCCTGACGATATCCTGCCAACCATCCAGTCGCGTACACAAAGAGTGGTGATGCACGCTCTTCCGGAAAAGGTGCTGGCAGATGCGATTAGAACAAAGAACAGCAATGCCGATGACAATCAGATTCAGTATGCAGCACGCCTTAGCAAAGGCAGCCTCATCGCTGCGTTCGAACTGCTTGACGACGGAGCTAACACTTTCTTGGACACATTCATCCGTCTGATGAGAAAGGCGTATGTCAGCGACCTTGACGACCTCATCAACCTGAGCAATGAACTTGCGAAACTGTCGAGAAAAAAACAGATCTCCTTTTTGCAATATTGCCAGCATATGATACGTGAGAATTTCATCCTCAACGTAGGCAACCAGTCGCTCAACTATATGACGAACGACGAAAATGCCTTCTCGTCGAAATTCGCCCGCTTCATCAACGAAAAGAATGTATGGCAGTTAGTAGATGAATTATCAAAAGCGGAATTCCACATTGAGAGAAACGGAATGTCTAAAATCATTTTCTATGATCTGGCTCTCAAAGTGATGACTCTGCTTAAAAAATAAAATATATAATTAATGAGTAGTATAGACAACGGTGGCGGATGCAACATGAATGCCCAAGGCTGCAGCAAACACACCGACTTGAAATTAGATACATTCGACTGGCTTTGCGATGTGCCCGGTGCTATGCAAACCACTGACCTCGTGGAGGTGACTTTCAAGAACACCCGCAAAGGTTATTTCCGCAACACCAACAATCTTCTCCTTGAAAAAGGAGATTGGGTCACTGTTGAGGCAATGCCAGGCCATGATATAGGAAGAGTCTCTCTTCTTGGCCCATTGGTGCTCCTTCAGATGAAGAAGAATCGCGTCGACCCTAACCGTGCTGATATCAAGCGTATCTTCCGCAAATCGAAGCAGAGCGACCTAGACCATTTTGAAGAGGTGAAAGCATGCGAACAGGAGACTATGATCAAGGCTCGCAAAATCGCTGAGGACCTGAATCTGAATATGAAAATTGGCGACGTGGAGTTCCAAGGCGACGGTAATAAAGCCATCTTCTATTATATCGCCGACGAACGTGTGGATTTCCGTCAGCTTATACGTGTGCTTGCCGACACTTTCAAAGTACGTATCGAGATGCGTCAGATCGGAGCACGTCAGGAGGCTGGAAGAATCGGTGGTATCGGCCCATGCGGACGCGCATTGTGCTGCTCTTCATGGATGTCCAACTTCGTGTCGGTGTCTACTTCATCCGCACGCTACCAGGATATATCACCTAATCCTCAGAAACTTGCAGGACAGTGCGCTAAATTGAAATGTTGCATGAACTTTGAGGTGGACACTTACCTTGAAGCTCAGAAAGAATTCCCTCCACGCGACATTCAGCTTGAGACTCTTGACGGCACTTACTATCACTTCAAAAGCGATATTCTTGCCCGCACAATGCAATACAGCACAGCCCCTAACATGGCTGTCAACCTTGTAACCCTCACTGTGGATGAAGTCAAAGCTATCATCGAACGAAACAAACGTGGTGAGAAGGTAGAACCGTTCGGAAGCGACAACAAGGGAGAACAAGGAACTAAGTCTGTAGACTACGAAAATGTGGTAGGTCAGGACGACTTGACTCGTTTCGACAAGAAGAAAAAGAAAAAGAATAAAAACCGCAATAAAGAAGATCGCCAACGTAATGCGAACGCTGGAAACGGAGGTGACGCAGAAGCTCAAAACCAGCAAAACGCTGCCAACGAAGCACCGTCTGCCAACGAACAACCAGCCAACGAGAATGGCAACCAGGCCAAGGCTCAGGAGGGCAACCAGCAGAACGGAGGAAACGGCAACAACAACCGTAACCGTGACCGCAACAACCAGCAGAAAAACCGCCAGCCTCGTAATGAGAACGGCAACCAGCAGAACGGCGAAAACAATGGCAACCAGCAGAACGGTGAGAACAACGGTAACAATAACAACCGTAACCGCAATCAGCACCGTCGCAACAAGAACCATTCCGGCAACCGTCAAAACAATGGCCAGCAGGATGGAGGTCAACCAAACAACAATGGTGGTAACCAGAATTCTAACAACAACGGAGGAGGCAGCAATGAATAGAATCATCATCGGATTTTTACTACTGCTTCTTGCCTCGTGCGGAAGCAATTGCGTCTACCAGGATATCAAGGATATCCCTGAAGACGGCTGGAAAAAAGACGATGCGTTGGCATTCGAGTATGTGATGAACGACACCACAGACTGCTACGAGATCGTGGTGGATGTGAGAAATAAAGGCACATACAAATATCAGAACCTCTGGCTTTTCATCGAAGCGGAAAGTCCGAGCGGTGATATCTACAGCGACACTATCGAGTGCGCGTTGGCAGACAACTATGGACATTGGGTGGGAGACGGAATAGCTTCATACTATGCCAACATCTACCATTTGCCAGTGTCGTTCATGCCTATGGTGAAATTTCCGAAACAAGGAACTTACAAAATAAACATTTGGCAGGGAATGCGTGAAGACGTACTTGAAGGCATCTCAGATGTCGGCATACGAGTTCGCAAAGTCTATGCAGAATAATAATAAAAAGAGCGATGGCAAAAAACAAACTGGCGAAATTCAGCGACATGGATTCCTATCCACACGTGTTCCAATGCCCTTTCTACAATCTTCAGCAGCAAGGCGGAAGACATGAGATGAGCGGAAAATGGAATACTTTCTTCGGCAACAACAATCCTATCGTGCTTGAATTAGGATGTGGACGCGGAGAATACACTGTCGCACTTGCGAAAATGTATCCCGACAAAAATTTCATCGGTGTCGACATCAAGGGAGCGAGAATGTGGGCTGGAGCTAAAGAGGCACTTGAACAAAAGATGCCGAACGTGGCGTTCATCCGCACCAATATCGAAGCCATCGCAGGATTCTTCGACAAAGACGAAGTGTCTGAAATATGGATCACATTCCCAGATCCACAGATGAAGAAAGTGAACAAACGTCTGACAAGCACAAGATTCATGAGTCTCTACCAGCAGATTCTTAAAGACGGTGCTACAGTGCATCTTAAGACAGACAGCAACTTCATGTTCACATACACGAATGAGATGATAAAGAGTAACCGTTATGAGGTGACATTCAGCAACAACGATCTTTACCATTCTTCATTCTCTGACGACAAGATCCTATCCATCCGCACCTACTACGAACAGCAGTGGCTGGAACGTGGACTGACTATCAAATATGTGTCGTTCAAAGTGACTCACAGAGATACGTTTGTGGAGCCGGATGTGGATATCGAATATGATTCCTACAGAAGCTACAACAGAAGCAAACGCAGCGAAAAGAACAGTAGCCAGGACGTCGTGTGAAATGACAAATGCTAAATTGACAGTTTGCCAATTTACATGTTCCGTAAAGACAGGACGATCACAAGGGATCATAAACATGGGCAACCACAAGGAATTGCCCCTACGAACAAAACAAAGAAACAAAGGACTTTATATTATATGAACACAAAAGATTATCTACCACTGATTGAATCGACACTTGTCTCGATTTTCGAGGGCAAGGAGCCATACAATCTGTATGAGCCGATTCGATACGTGCTTTCAATCGGAGGCAAACGTCTTCGCCCAACATTCGCGTTGATGGCGTGCGATCTCTTTGGAGGCAAAGTGAATGATGCTGTTTATCCGGCATGTGCACTTGAAGTGTATCACAACTTCACCCTTCTTCACGATGATATCATGGACAATGCTGATATGCGTCGTGGCAAACCTACCGTACACAAAAAATGGAATGAGAACACCGCCATCCTTTCTGGAGACGTGATGCTTTCCCAAGCTTACGAAGTGATGTGCAGAGCGGAGCACTCTCTGCTTCCTTCTCTTCTTTCTGTCTTCAACCAGACAACAATAGAAGTGTGTGAAGGTCAGCAATATGATATGGACTTTGAATCTCGCAACGACGTCACAGCAGACGAATATATAGCAATGATTCGCTTGAAGACTGCCGTGCTTCTTGCCGCAAGCCTGAAAATCGGCGCAATATGCGCAAAAGCATCGGCTAAAGACGCAGACCTTATATATGAGTTCGGAATAAACGTCGGTCTGGCATTCCAACTAAAGGATGACTGGCTGGATGTGTATGGTGACGTGAAAAAATTCGGAAAGAAAATCGGTGGCGACATCTGTTGCAACAAAAAGACTTACCTGCTAATCACCGCCCTTGAGAAATCATCAGGCGACACTAAGAAATCGTTGACGGAATGGATCTCAAAAGAGTCATTCGACAGAGACGAGAAGGTGAAGGCTGTGACAGCAATCTACAATTCTCTCAACATAGGCAAAATAGCTGAAGAAAAGATGAACAGCTATTATCAGAAAGCTTTGGAATCACTAAACCAACTTTCATTGAGTGCCGACAAAAAAGAGGTACTGAAATCAATTGCAGAATCACTACTTTACAGGGAGGACTAACAGATGCCATACAGAAGATTACCAAATACAAATCAAGCCCGTCTTCGCACATTGAAGTCGGCAGTGGAGCAAGGCCAGAAAATAGGCGATATCCGCAACCTTGCTTTTTCATTGAAAACTCTTGAAGAGGCAAGATCTCTACTCATCCGTTATGAACGCGCGTTGGATGAATACAAGCAGTGCTCCGATCTACAGGTGAAGAGCAACAAAGGCTATCAGGAAACTCTGAAGATGGCACGTCTTTATGTGTCACACTTCATCCAAGTAGTCAACATGTGTGTGTTGAGAAAAGAGATCAAGGCTGAGTTCAAACTATTATACGGTTTGCAGCCAGAGAACACTGTGGTGCCAGACCTCTCAACAGACGAGAAACTTCTTGAGTGGGGTCAAAAGGTGATCAATGGAGAGCGTGACCGCCAGATGAAAGGTGGAGCTCCCATCTACAACCCGTCTATCCAGAAAGTGAAAGTGTTCTACGAAAACTTCGCCGAACTTGAGAACAAGCAGAAGGTTCTCCAGGCAAACACAGTGAGAAAGATGGAAGAGGTGAATATGCTCAACAAAGAAGTTGACGCCATCATCCTTCAGATCTGGGACGAGGTGGAGAGCACTTACGCAAATAAAGAAGAAGAAGAAAAACTTGATAAATGTAAGGAATACGGTATTATCTATTATTATCGTCGTGCTGAGAAAAGAAAAATGAGCATGGCAGATACCAACTCATTGGAAAATAGCGTATCTTTGCAGGAAATTTAAAGAATTTTGCAAGTGGCAGAAAAATTTGAAATGGTGGCTAAGACCTTCCAAGGGTTGGAGGGCGTATTGGCAAAAGAACTAATTGATCTTGGAGCCGAGAATGTACAGGAAGTACGCAGAGGTGTAAGCTTCTACGGTGACAAGAAAATGTTGTATATGGCAAACTTCTTTTGTCGTACAGCATTGAGAGTGCTCAAACCTATCTACACTTTCGAGGCCGAAAGTGCGGACGAGGTATACGAAAAAGTGAAGGCCTTTGATTGGGATGAGTATCTTGACGACAGAAAGACTTTTGCGATCGACGCCACTGTCTTTTCAGATGTATTCCGTCACTCACAGTTTTTGCAGTATAGAGTGAAAGACGCTATTGCCGACAGATTCATGGAGAAGATAGGCAAACGTCCAAGTGTGCGTCTTACAAATCCCGACTTGTATATCAATATCCACGTTGCCGACAGACAATGTACGATCTCATTGGATTCTTCCGGTGAGTCGCTACACAAGCGTGGCTACAGAGTGGCACAGACAGCAGCTCCTATCAACGAGGTGTTGGCTGCAGGTATGCTGTTGATGGCAGAGTGGAACGGACAGAGCGACTTCATCGACCCAATGTGTGGTTCGGGAACAATCCTTGTTGAGGCAGCCATGATCGCCAAAGGAATCGCTCCAGGTCTTTACCGCAAAAACTTCGCTTTCCAGACATGGAAAGACTATGACCCTGAAATGTTCGACGAGATATTCCAGGACGACAGCCGTGAAAAAGAGTTCGACTACACAATCTACGGTTCAGATATCTTGCGCAGCAGCATCGAGATCGCTGAGAAGAACGTGACTAACGCCGGTTTGGCAAGTTACGTGAAGCTTACTTGCATTCCATTCCAGGAGCTTAAGATTCCTGAGACAGATGCGATGATCATGTTCAACCCACCATACGGAGAACGTATCGGTGCCGGTGACGACCTTCCTACTCTTTACGCTGAAATCGGCAAGAAACTTAAGGAGGATTGTGTAGGAAAGAACGCTTGGATCATAACAGTGCCTAACGAGGTCACATCACAGATCCGTCTTTCTCCATCTTTCAAAGTGGAGCTCAAGAATGGCAACATCGATTGCGAATTCCGCAAATATGAGATGTTCTCTGGTCGTAGAGAAGACTACGTGCGTGATGGCAAGGAGCGTCGTTCACGTGAAAGAGAGGAAAAGAGAGAGGAGAGAAGAGACGACCGCCGCGAGGAAAACGAATTTTTCAATCCAATGCGCAGAAAATACGTGGACGAGGATGGAAAGGATTTGAAGGAAACTGACCGCCACGCATATTTGCGTCGTCGCCACGAGGAGCAGGCAGAACGTGAAGAGAGAGCAAAACGTTGGGCCGAGAAGAAAGAGTTCGACAGAAAACTGGATGAGCGCAAGAAACGTTTCGAAAGGAATAATGACGAAGACGGTGATGACAGAAGAGGAGGATTCCGCAGAGACCGAGACGACAATTTCGAAGGCAAACGTGATTTCCGCAGAGGTGGACGCGACGACAGAAGAGGAGAAAGACGTGATGACAGAAGAGGCGGTTTCCGCAGAGATAGAGACGATGACAACTTCGAAGGTAAACGTGATTTCCGCAGAGGAGGACGTGACGACAGAAGAGGAGAAAGACGTGATTTCCGCAAGGGAAGCCGTGACGAAGACAGAAGTCCACGTATGCACAAATCCAAAGAAGAGCGTTTCAAAGGAACAAAAGGAAATTTCCGCAACGACCGTCGCAACAATGACGATCTAGATGATTAAAGTTTGACGAAAAAATATGCAGGAGGGTGTATCAAAATGATATGCCCTCCTCAAATTTTATTATTCCACATACAGCATTTACCACAACGCCACGCGTCCCATTTCTCCAAGGTCGAGTGTGCCAGAGTTGGCACCCATAGCTTTGAACACCTTCACAATGGTGGTCCAGGTAATGCTCTTTCCACTTTCTATCTTAGAAATCCGAGCCTCCTTCACTCCGACCAACTCTCCCAACTGCTTCTGTGTGAGATTCTGTTGCAAACGAGTCTTCTTAATGGCTTCCCCGATTAGAAAGTCTTCAATGTCTTTGTCGTATTTATCTCTTCTTGGAGTTCCTTTGACACCAATAAGTCTATCTAGCATTTCTTCATGTGTGATCAATTCCATAATTTCACTTTTTAGATTTATAATACTCTTGTCTTAAAGATTCTGCTTTCTTTATCTCTTGTTGTGGTGTTTTTTTAGATTTCTTTATAAACCCATGCGTTGCAACCACTACTTTCTTTTGTTCTTTATCCCAAAAGGCAAGAAGTCGAATACATAAATTATTGTAATTTGTTCTAAACTCCCAAATCTCACCTTCTAGTTTTTTGAATAATTCATTGTCTATTTAATATCGACTTTTATCGATATTATACACAACTTTATCCTGAACTCTTTCAGGAAGGAGTTTTAGAAACGCATATACCTCCTTTGTGTATACTACGTCAAATTTTGGTTCGTCATTCATTTTTATACTGTTATCAATCAATATCGGTTCAAAGATAAACAAACTTTCCCATTTTGGAAAGTTCAGGCAGATTTTTTAAATATGATGAGACGTTTTTTATACACAAGGTTTTCAAACTTAGACGGAAAGTTTCCATCCGACAATTTTCTTTTTTTAATAAAAGGATGTAATTTTGAAAACAGTAAATAACAAGTGTGATTATGAATCGAGATGTCTAAAAACCAAAATATGACTGACAACACTTGTGTATGCTCTTGGAAATTCACCTTAAAAATTAATAAATTAGAAGATAAACAACTATGGCAATTATAAAATCAGTCAGAGGCTACACACCGAAAATTGGAGAGAATGTTTTTTTGGCAGACAACGCCGCAGTGATCGGTAACGTGGAGATCGGAGACAACAGCAGTATCTGGTTTGGCGCTGTGCTTCGTGGCGACGTCAACTCCATAAAGATCGGAAAGAACGTCAATATACAAGACGGTGCAGTGCTTCACACTCTATACGACAAATCACCAAAACCATCCACAATTGAACTCGGCGACAATGTGTCGGTGGGACATAACGCCACTATCCACGGAGCCAAAATCGAAAACAACGTGTTGATTGGAATGGGCTCCATCGTGTTGGATAATGTGGTGGTGGGAGAAGGTTCGATCATCGCCGCAGGAGCTGTGGTGACAAGCGGTACGATTGTTGAGCCGGGAAGTCTAATGGCAGGTGTTCCGGCAAAGAAAATCAAGGATGTTTCCCCAGAACAATCAAAGGATATGATCCAAAGAATCTCCGACAACTATCATTTGTATGCAAGCTGGTACGAAGAATAAATTAAAAATGCTAAATGCTAAATAAATCCAAAGTCAGTTTTGATTTTGGATTTTTTGGCATTATCACATTTTTGATTGATTTTTCGTCTTTCCCCCTCAAAAATAGTCGTAGACTTTCTCTGAAAAATTCTATCCTCTATGGTTTTATATATGTGCTCGCCTACGGCTCGCACTTGGGAAGGGGTTAGGGCGTTCCGCCCTTAACAATCCTCTTTTTTAGCTCCATCCTTTTCGTCTGAAAGACGCTACCGAGCAAAGCGAGAGCAATCCGTGACAAAGTCTCGAGATGATATGAATTCGTCTTCTGCTTTTGCCAGTTTTGATTTTTTTCTTCTCCCCTTTTTCCCTACTTTTGCACCAAATTTCAGAACAATGCAGAGAGACAAACTTTTAACCAAGTATTATAATAAGCATAAGGAAGATTTACGTCTGACTCGCCGACATGGAATGGTGGAATTCCGTGTGACTATGCACTATATCAAACAATTTCTGCCCGACAATTGCAACGGTCTGAAACTTCTTGATTTAGGTGCTGCGACGGGAAGATATTCCTTCGCTCTTGCTGAACTTGGCTGCGACGTGACTGCTGTGGAGCTGGTGAAACATAACCTCGATATCCTGAAATCAAAAGGCGACACAGTGAAAGCATTCCAAGGTAACGCTAAAGATTTGTCGTTCCTGCCTGACAATAGTTTTGACATCACTCTCAACTTCGGACCTCTATACCATCTTATCGGCGACGAAGAAAAACTCATCGCAATGAATGAGGCTAAACGTGTGACTAAAGATGGTGGACTTATCTTCAACGCATACGTGATGAACGACTACTGCATCCTGACTTACTGCTTTGAAGAAGACAGAATCTGCAATCTGATGGAGAAAGGATTCATCGACGATTCTTTCCACGTTCGCTCGGATAACGAAGAGCTCTACGACTATATGCGTGTGGATGATATCGACAGACTTAACAAACTAACAGGTCTTGAGAGAGTTAAGATTTTTTCACCTGATGGTCCATCAGACTATATGCGCCCCGTCATCAACAAGATGAGCGAGGAGTCTTTTGAAAAATTCGTCGACTTCCAAATGAAGAATGCTGAACGTCCCGATCTTATCGGAGCTGGCAGCCACACCGTCGACATAGTACGTGTACACAAATAATACTGATTATGAATCGTTTCGCTTACATAGTATTTTCAACCATTTTCTTTATGAGCATCTCTTCATGCCGTGAAGAAGAGGAGAATCCTATTCCAAACCGCAATGTAAACATCAACACATCATACTCAGATTATATGCAGTTGCGAAACGCTGGCTCCTACGTCGAATATAAATATGGAAACTTCTATGCTGCCGGCACTCTGCTTGGATACGGCGGCATACTTATTTTCCGAGACTACGACAACAAATTACATGCTGCCGACTTGGCCTGTCCTGTGGAAGCTAATGAAAATGTGACCGTGGAAGTGAATATGCCATACGCAATCTGCCCACAATGCAACACCAAATATGATCTGTCTTTCGGATTCTGCACCCCTGTAAGCGGTCCGGGAAATTTCGCATTGAAAATTTATCCAAGTGTTTTTGAGGCAGGAGACCATATTCAGGTGAGAAACTAACCCTCCTTTATAACATCCAACATCTCAGACGGAGAATCAATCATCCGCGTCGCTCCAAACTGGCTTAAAAATTCTGCGGTCTTGAATCCCCACGTCACAGACAAACAATCTATTCCGGCATTACGCGCAGTCAGAATGTCGACGTCGGAATCCCCGACATACAGACATTGTTCAGGCTCCGACCCCAACTGGGCAATCGCTTCAAATACCATTGCAGGTGATGGTTTACGTGGAATGCCACTCTTTTCATTTTCCCCAAGAGCAACATCAATATACTCCGCGAAATGTTCTGAATTAAGTTTCTTTACCTCTATATCTGGTTTATTGGAAACAATAGCCATCCTGCATCCCATGCTTTTGAGTGAAGACAATAAAGAAAGAATGCCATCATATGGTTTGGAATGATCTTTGCAATGAGTTGTGTAATGCTGAAGAAAACAAGTGATCACTCTTTCTATCATATCCTCCGACGTATTTTCCGGCACAGCCATCTCGATTAGTTTTCGCACTCCATTACCCAGAAACTGACGAACTTCATCGATAGTACGCGTAGGCAAACCCATTTGCGAAAGGGCATGATTAGTACTGATTGTCAGATCGTCTAACGTGTTCATCAACGTACCGTCGAGATCAAAAATTATAGTCGTATATTTCAACATAGTCATTATCAAAAATCAAAAAGATTCTTCGGCATAAAACATCTTTCAAGAAATCTGTCGACGGAATTCTTCGCGTCTCCTGCATCAATCACTCCTGCCTCTCCACGCTTTTTCTCCACCATACGGTTGAGCGCAAACATCGGATCATCAGCATCTGTCGCAACATCATAAATGGCAACGCAGTCGATATTGTTTTCCATCGCATAATTCACTGCAAAACGTGATCCTCCATCTTCCCTGCTCGCCACCAATACCACACCATCCGACAACATAGCCTGCAGATGGTCGCGGCGAACATAACGTGGAGTAAGCTCCGTCTTTCCTGCCACAGTATAGTATTCGCTCAACAGCAATCCCCCACTCCGCACAATCTCCTCAGCCAAAGCAATTTTTGAATCGGGAATCACTCTCCACACTGGCGACGGGAGAATGGCAATAGTCTTCCCTCCCTTCTCCACACATCTGCCATGTGCTATCGAGTCGCAACCGTTTGCCAGACCTGACACTATCGTCATCTGTCTCTCTACGAGCGCATCCACAACCCTCTCCTCACGCATCTTAATTTCATGCGTGGTATTACGGGTGCCGATCACAGCAATTCTCTTGGTGTTTAACAATGAAATGTCTCCGCGGTAGAAAAAACAAAGCGGATAATCCCCAGCAGAAACCCGAGCACGGATCTTGGGGAAAGATGAATCGTGGAAGGAAATTATTCCGTCGAACCCTGATTGATTGGATTCCAAAATCTGCTCGATCTCATCACGTCGGTCCAGTAGTTCATCCGGCAGAACATTGCCTTTCTTACAATTGGCATACACCCACGCCCTACCCTTGCCTTTCGACGAAAGATGAGCAAGGATATTCAACGCGTCGACCGAAATCTTGCTCATTATTCCATCATATACTCCTTACGACTTGCGTCGAGACGAAGGAAGATGAACAACAATATCGTGAAACTCCACAAAGATGAACCTCCGTAACTGAAGAATGGCAACGGAATACCGATCACAGGAGTCAAACCAATCACCATTCCAATATTGATGGCGACGTGGAAGAATATGATCGACGCTACACAATATCCATAAATCTTACTGAACACCGATCGTTGTCTCTCCGCCAACGAAATCAATCTCAGCATCAAAGCAAGGAAGCAAACGACCACTGCCGTTGTGCCGATAAATCCATGCTCCTCTCCGACGGTGCAGAAAATAAAGTCAGTATCCTGCTCTGGCACGTACTTCAACTTTGTCTGTGTTCCCTGCAAAAAACCTTTTCCAGTCAGACGTCCACTACCGATGGCAATCATAGACTGGTTGACATTATATCCCGACTTCTTCAAGTCGTTCTCCATTCCCAACGTCACCTTGATACGTGTCTGCTGATGTGGCTGAAGAATCTTGTTGAAAGCATAGTCTGAAATATGTCCAAATCCGATCGAGCCCGCCACAAAAAGAGAAATCAAAAAATATCCACACTTTCGCTGACGTATTGCCTGACTCAACAAATAAAGGATCAACACCCCGACTACAATATATGCCAGATACGAGAACTTAATCTTTATATCAAGATATGTATAGACAACAATGCCGACAAAAAACAAAGACACTCCCAAAATAGAAATGGTCTTTACAAGAGATTTGTCTTTATAATAGAAATAGACCATAGATAAGGCAATCACAATCGCCATTATCATAATCGCAAACATTCCCAAACTCTCCCCTGGAATCGAATCCACAATCGGAGTGGCTCCAAAACGGATCGACACAACAAAGAAAACCGCCGCACACACTCCCAACAACAATATAATTCCCGTCATACCCTGACGATACAACACAAGAAACAATGACAGATATGCCAATGCTGAACCCGTCTCATTCTGTGCCACAATAATCAACATCGGCACAAAGATGATAAGATACATCGTCACTAATTGTCGGAAGTCCTTCATCGTGAAGCCATAACTGCTCATAAACTTTGCCAAACAGAGACACGTCGCCGTCTTGGCAAACTCCGCCGGCTGCAAACTGATGGGTCCCATCACCAGCCACGAATGTGATCCTCGCGTATCCGGGGCGACTAACAGCGTGACTATCAGCAATATTATGAAAAATCCATATATCACATAGGCGAGCGTGGTATAGATTTTCACGTCGAGCATCAGAAGCACCGCCGCAATCACCACAGAACATCCAATCCATACAAGCTGCTTTCCGAATCTCTGCGAGAAATCCCAGAACTCACTGTCGTCAAAATTGTAGGACGCACCGTAGATGCTTATCCATCCGAATATGACAAGAGCAATATACAGCCCTATAGTCCAAAGATCTATATTGTTGAGAATATTTTCGTTTCTTCTATCCATTTCCCTACTCTTTAATCAGGTTAGCATCAAGCAGACGTTGCTCAATAGGCTTGCGTCGCTTAGGTATTCCACCCTTCAGATACTTTTCAATCATAAGTGTAGCAATAGGGGCTGCCCATGTCGCACCAAATCCACTATTCTCCACCACTACACTAATTGCTATTTTCGGATCATCCTTTGGTGCGAATGCCATAAAGATCGAGTGATCCTTTCCATGTGGGTTCTCTGCTGTTCCCGTCTTTCCACACACAGCTATACTGTCAATACGTGAATAGTATCCTGTTCCGGAAACCATCACAAGCTCCATTCCTTCAACCACAATGTCATAATACTTAGGGTCGATGGTACTGTTGTGACGTGTGATAAACGACGAGTCAATCTCTCCTCCAAAGATCTTCTTCACAAGATGAGGAGTGTAGTAATGTCCACGATTGGCGATTGTGGCACCTAAATTTGCGATCTGCAACGGCGTCGCCAACACCTCTCCCTGACCGATTGAAAGAGAAATGATTGTCAATCCCTTCCAACGATTCTCTCCATACACCTTGTTGTATACACTTGAATTCGGGATATATCCACGTTTTTCATTCGGCACATCTGCTCCAAGTTTATATCCAAAACCAAGCGAGACAATATGATTTTTCCAGACATCTATCGCCTCAGACACATTCTTGTATTTCTTATTGTCGATCAAAGTACGGAATCCACTACAATAATAAGCGTTACAAGAGTGCTGGATACTATGTTTCAAATTAAGTGGAGACTCATGACCGTGACAGCCTACCGACAATGCTCCTGCATGAAAACCATGCTGACATCCGTATGCAGTGTTCGGAGTGATGATACCCTCCTGCTGAAGCACTAGTGCCTGAGCTGTCTTGAATGTAGAGCCGGGAGGATACTGTGCCATCATCGGACGATCGAACAATGGTTTCAACGGATCTTTCGATAACGCAGCAAAATTGGCACTTCTCTTTCTACCCACAAGCATGGATGGATCATAAGTCGGACTCGAGACCAATGCCAAGATTTCTCCCGTCGACGGTTCGATCGCAGCAATTGAGCCGATTTTTCCATGCATCAGTTCCTCACCATACTTCTGCAACTCAATGTCGAGCGACAACTCGATATCTTTTCCAGGCACTGGTTTTTTATCATACTTACCATCCTCATATTTTCCCTTCACACGGCCACGCGAGTCACGAAGTAGAATCTCCTCTCCCTTTTCACCACGAAGCACCTTCTCGTATGTAAGCTCGATACCATTTTGTCCAGCATAGTCACCCTGCTGATAAAAATCATCAGCCTCTATCTGTTTTTTTGAAACCTCACCGATTGAGCCGAGTGCCAAAGCGGCATTGTGATAATTATACTCACGAAGTGTACGCTTCTGCACATAAATACCATTAAACTTATAAAGTTTTTCACTGACCGGGCCATATTCCTCGTCGCTCAACTGAGACATAAACAGCTGTGGCACATATGGCGAATAGCCACTTTTTCGCTTGATAATGCCCATTCGCTTAATAAAATCGGCCTTTGTGATACCAAGTGTGTTTGCAAAAGCAAGCGTATCAAACCCTCTTGCCTCACGTGGCACAATCATAATATCGTATGCTGATTTGTTGAAAACGATAAGTCTTCCATTTCGATCTGTGATAAGACCGCGAGACGGATATATCACTTTTCTAAGGTAGGCATTATTTTGTGACTGCTCCAAATAACTCTTGTCTACGATCTGAATAGAAAAAAGTCTGATGATATAAATCAAACAGACTGCCACCATTATCAAAGAAATGGTATATCTTCTATTGTCATTACTGTCATTAATCATCTATCCTTCGATTACTGCGATAGTGTTCAATAATAAATATAAGTAGTAAAGTGAAGAGTGTCGAACAAACACCCTTGAAAAGCACCAAATGCAATTTGCTGAATGTGAACGCGCTCAATGCGAAAAGAGCTATATGATGCGCCAACACAAGTATGGATGCATATTGGATGAAAGTGTTCGTGCCATACGATCTGAATCCAGGCACAATCATCTTATTGTCTTCACGCGGAGAAAAAATCTTATCCATGTGAGGCTTAAGGAATCCAAGAAGCAAAGTGGCTCCGGCATTCACACCGATAGTGCCACTGAAGAAGTCTATTGACAATCCAAGCAAGAATGCAAGGACTTGTACAACCGTACGATTCCATCCAGTCGGAAGATGAAGGATAAAAAGGACATAGAGGTAAGGATTGACCTCTCCAAGAAAATTGATGTGGTTCAACACCAATCCCTGAAGCAAAACATACACCACAAAACTGAACACGTATGAAAGTATGTCAACACCCATTATTTGTTATCCTCCTTAATTTTACTGTTCAACTCCTGAATCTCGGCGGAATAACCGAAATCAATCACGTCGACAAACATCAATGACGAATAATCCTGACTCAACCTTACTGTTATTTCATAAAAATCGTCATTACCTTTTTCGAAAGACTCAACCTTTCCGATATTGATTCCAGCAGGGAAGATTGTGGAATATCCGCTCGTCACGACAGAGTCTCCCTCTTCCACATTGATATAGTTAGGAACCTGCTCCATCGAAGCCTTACGGATGTCTCCTCCATTCCACGTGATGATACCCGTTCCTTTCTTATCCTTGATGATAGATGACGTTTTGGAATCGATATTGATGATTGGAAGCACAAGGCTGAAATGCTCAGTCACTCCACTCACGATTCCAACCACACCGTTTGAAGAGATGACTCCCATATCCTGACGGATACCATCAGCCTCTCCCTTGTCGATAGTGATTATATTCTTGAAATTGTCACGTCTAACATTCACAACACGAGCAGTATGGAAAGTATATTTCTTCTCATCCGCAAATGCTTTACGCTTCAAATAGTTGGTGTCATTTTCAATCTGCAGCAGACGTGATTCAAGTCGACGAATCTCTCCCTGCAACTGGCTGTTATGTTCAGCCAACATCTGGTTCTGCTCTGTCAGTGAGAAATACTGGTTCACATCTGTACGAACAGAATTCATGCCTCCAATGAGACTACCACATGTAGTGTTTACCTGGAAACCTTGATAAACATTGAATCTTGCCACTAGAATTAGACAGACTAATTCCAGCAACAAGAACAATATTAGATTACTAAACTTTCGTATGAATTGTAAAAGTGTATTCACAACTTTCGATAATTATCGCATTAAGAAAGAGAATTTGTCACAATTCTTAAGTGCGATTCCTGTACCACGAGCCACCGCATGCAATGGGTCATCCGCAATGTGGAAAGGAATACCAATCTTGTTAGTAAGACGCTTGTCCAAACCACGAAGCAACGCGCCACCACCTGCCAACCAGATTCCACGCTGCACGATATCAGCATATAGCTCTGGCGGAGTCTGCTCCAACGCATTAAGCACAGCAGCCTCGATCTTTGAGATAGATTTCTCAATACAGTGTGCGATCTCCTGGTAAGACACTGGCACTGCCAATGGAAGTGCAGATAGACGGTTTGGTCCGTTGACGATAAAGTCTGCAGGTGCATCCTCCAAATTAGTTAGTGCGGAACCAACCTTTACCTTGATTTCCTCTGCTGTACGCTCACCAACCTTGATATTGTGTTGGCTACTCATGTACTCCTGCACATCAGCTGTCAAATCATCACCGGCGATACGGATAGACTTGTTAGAGACGATACCTCCCAAAGAGATGACCGCGATCTCAGTAGTACCACCACCTATGTCGACAATCATGTTTCCCTCTGGAGCCTCAACGTCGATACCGATACCGATAGCGGCAGCCATTGGCTCATAGATCATATATACCTCACGTCCTCCTGCGTGCTCAGAAGAGTCGCGCACGGCACGGATTTCAACTTCAGTACTACCCGACGGAATACATACCACCATACGCAATTGAGGAGTAAACCATGAGCGCTCCGAACTTGCCATCTTGATCATGGCACGCATCATCTGCTCTGCAGCGTAGAAGTCTGCAATCACACCGTCTCTCAACGGACGCACAATACGTATGTTCTCCGGGTTACGACCCTGCATCGCCTTTGCCTCGTGACCTACAGCGACCAATTTCTCAGTCTTGCGGTCCAAAGCAACGATACTTGGCTCGTCCACGACGATCTTATCGTTGTTTATAATAATAGTGTTGGCTGTACCAAGGTCCATCGCCAACTCCTGTGTCAAAGAGAAAAACGCCATCTTTATTTTGCGAAATAAGCGTGAATATGAGTATCGTAGTTAGAAGAAACCTTGAATGCCTCAGTAGCGAACCAACGTCTCTCCTCCAATGATGTCTCAGCACCGTTCTTCTTCATGATATCAAGAAGCGGAGCATACTGTGCTTTTGAAGCCACGATAACAACATCCTTGAAGTTTTTTGCTGCTGCTCTGATAAGGCTGATACCACCTATATCTATCTTCTCAATAATCTCTGCCTCACTCTTGCCCTCAGCAACTGTCTGCTCGAATGGGTATAGGTCAACAATCACAAGGTCGATTTCTGGAATCTCGTACTTAGCCATCTGCTCCTCGTCTTCCTTCAATCCACGGCGACCAAGAATACCACCGAAAATCTTAGGGTGAAGAGTCTTGACACGACCACCCAAAATCGAAGGGTAAGATGTCAAATTCTCAACAGCCTTGCAAGGAATACCCTGCTGCTCAATAAATGCCTGTGTACCACCAGTTGACAATATCTCGACTCCGTTTTCATTCAATGTCTTCAATATCTCAGACAAACCATCTTTGTGGAAAACGGAAATAAGAGCTCTCTTTATTTTCTTATTTGCTGACATAATTTTGAAATTTCGTTAGTATGCCAACAAAAATACTATTTTTTATTCACTAAACGAAAAAAAATCTGCATAAAAATTAACTAATTTTAACGATGTTGCAACGTTTTTTTTCATACGTTTCTACGACATTAAATTCCGACGGAAAAACGTGATGTCATTGATATATTTTCCACCTATATTTCTACCTATATGGAATCGTTGACGCGGTAACTTTTTCTAAATTTTCATAAGACACAAATAAGAGTGAAGAACCCGAATTCTTCACTCTTCGTTCTTGATTAATTATTCGTTACTTTCTTCTTCAGGAAAAGTTTCATAATAATCAAGCAGTTTTTTTTCTTCGTAATAGGACACCATTGTTTTTAAAGTCGTATCATCCATAAAATAATAGGTATATTCATGGTCTCCTCTAGATACGGATTTGCGTTTATTACTATAAAACAGAGAAAAACTAAAACCATAATAATCATGAAGCTTTAATTTCATTTTTGGACTACGCATCCAAACTGTATCTGCACATGAAAAATTTGGCAACGTATCATTGGAATAAAAAGAGATAGTGTCTTCCAATCCTAATGAGTACGACTTGTAACCTTGATATACTTTCCCATCTGCGATTGATTTATGCGAATAATGGAAATCCACATACAATGAATCCGACGTGTCGTTGATGAAAAAATAATTCGAATAAATCTCTGGTTCTGATTTCGTCAGTTTATCACATGATGACAAATTAATAAGTAGCCCAAAAATTAAAAAGTGCATCGATTTTTTTACTTGTTTCATTGTCTATAGGTTTTACTAATTTTAATTGTTTCCTAAATGTAGACCATTTTGTAGCATTTGTCAAGGCTTTTTGAACATCCAATAAAGTGTATCCAGAAACACCATCATTAACTAGTCCGTCTGTAAAAAGAATGTCTTCTGTGCCAGTGTCTCTTAAGTCGTTTACAAGTCCTGTATATTGGCGTCCATAACTATTATGAGCTATAAGTCTTCCATATTCTCCATATTTACGCAATGAACAATAATCTTGAACTCCAACAGCCCATGTATCTGCTACATTGTCATCCAAAAAAATAAAATTCAGAATGCCTATGTATTCACAATGAGCGGAATGAGCCAACTCGTGAATAGTTGTTCCATAATAGGAAGCCGAATTTTTTTCCTTGTTTTTCGAGTAATAACGAAAAATTCTTATTTCTTTTGGACGAAATGGTGCACAATTTCCACTAATATTATCATCGTCTCTAGTTTTAGGGGTAATATCTATATTCTTTTCTGGCCTTTGGATACCGCACATATCCTTATAAAAATATTCATGTGCAGGGATAAACAAACTTGCGTATATCCATTGCTTCACATTGTCACTTTTTCTAAAGATTTTGTCAACCCTGCTTTTATTCTCTTGAATCACATAGTCGGCTGTGACAAACAATTTATTTTCTGGAATAATTCTGAACACATCCCTTTTCCACTCAATGGAATACTCGCAGTCTCCTCGCTTTGTTTTGGAACACTGGAAATATCCACTTTTATCCGTGCAGTTCTGATAGGTTATTATATGATAACGCATTCTGACGGGAACGCCTTCCAATGGCACTACCGTATTTGTATAGTTGTCCTCGTAACGAAGTCTTCCTCCTGCTCTCCATTGTTTTGATCCTCTTGTCTCCGAAGTGGAAATTATAGAACTGTCTCCAGCCAACAGATAAGCTTTCTCCTCAAGTTGCTCCCAAGAAATGGCTCTGCCTGAACGAAGTTCTGCCTCTTCATCTTCTTCGTAATAGACCTCATCCAACACTTCATACTCCACTTCTGGCAATGGATGGTCAATTGGCACGCACACATACTGATATGTTGGAACAGTGTCTGGAAGTGAAGGGTCGTGATATCCTCCTCCTTCTCCTATCAATTCCACATCAAGCGGATAACTGTAGAAAAAGAGAGTTGTGTCTGACTCAAGAAGTTTCACTTCTTCAAGATTCTTAGGTGCAAACTTCAGATACAAGTGAGTGGGAGCAAGAGTCTCACGGGACCTCAATCCTGACTTTTCAGCCAACTCGTCGTAAGCCTGCTGAACCACTTTCAATGAATAGGGATTTGGAATCTTCTTACCTAATCTCAGCGTTCCGTCACTCTCGTCAAGTTCCTGCATCTTCGCATTGTTTTCTACGATTTCATTCTCAATCTCATCCGTACAGGATGACACACCACACAAAACAGACAAAACCAAGGAAGCATTAATCATCAGTTTTGTACTAACCCCAACCTTCTCATTGTTATGAGAAAAATTTTGACTAATTTTAGTATTCATATAGTTGTTTTAAAATTTAATGTTGCAAAAATAGTAAAAATATTTTGTTGTGATTTAGCCTTAACATGTTTTAACAAAAAAAGTGAAGAACCGAAATTCTTCACTCTTAACTCTTAATTCTTAATTTCATCTGAAGAGACGCACGACCGTACGTCTCTACAAGATTATTCCATAATCATCATCGCGTCGCCATAAGCTCCAAACTTATAGCCTTCCTTGATTGCGACGTCGTATGCCTTCATCACATGGTCGTAACCGCCAAACGCAGTCACCATCATAAGCATTGTCGAGTATGGCAAATGGAAGTTTGTGATGCATCTGTTTGCCACACTGAAATTGTATGGAGGGAAGATGAACTTGTTGGTCCATCCCTCGAACGGTTTGATCATTCCGTCTGTGCTGACTGATGTCTCGATCGCCTTCAACACTGTTGTGCCGACCGCACATATATTTCTATGCTTTCTTGTTGCGGCATTGATGATGTTGGCGTTCTCCTCGTTCACCTCAATCTGCTCTGAATCAGTCTTATGCTTTGTCAAATCCTCAACATCTATGTCACGGAAATTACCAAGACCTGCGTGAAGAGTGATTTTTGCAAACTCACATCCCTTGATCTCCAATCTCTTCATCAACTCGCGTGAAAAGTGCATTCCTGCAGCTGGTGCCATCACCGCACCCTCTTTCTCAGCGTAGATTGTCTGGTAACGCTCTGCATCCTCTGGCTCAACCGGACGTGTGATGTAGTCTGGCAACGGTGTACGGCCAAGCTTCATCAAAAGATCCTTAAACTCCTCCTGTGTACCGTCGAACAGATATCTCAAAGTACGTCCTCTTGAAGTTGTATTGTCGATAACCTCAGCTACGAGTGAGTCGTCCTCACCGAAATATAGTTTGTTGCCAATACGAATCTTACGGGCAGGCTCTACAAGCACATCCCAAAATCTCAACTCGCTGTTAAGCTCTCTCAACAGTGTGACTTCGATATTGGCATTTGTTTTCTCCTTGTTTCCCTCCAAAATTGCAGGAAAGACCTTAGTATCATTAAGAATAAAAACATCCTCTTCGTCGAAATACTCAAGAATATCCTTGAATATCTTGTGCTCAATCTCTCCCGTCTTCTTGTGCAATACCAATAACTTGCACTCGTCACGATGTTCAGACGGATACTGTGCAATGCTCTCGTCAGGGAGATTGAATTTAAACTTTGAAAGCTTCATATTTTTTCTTTTTAATGAATTTCTAAAATAATTCGGACACGCACGTCTTATTCAAATACAACATACATGCCATATTTCATGACACGCATATCCGTGCGTCTCTACGAGTCCCTACAATGATGCTCCTTCTGGCATTTTTATTGTCGGATCGTTGTCGAGCAAAGACTGGAACTGTTCGATTGTGAGGCAGTCTTCCAACTTTGTCTCTCCGATTCTTGTGCGGACGAGCGACGTGAGGTGAGCTCCACTCTTCAGTGCTTCACCGATGTCTCTTGCCAATCCACGTATGTATGTTCCCTTGCTGCACACCACTCTTATCTTGATCGCAGACTGGGAATACTCCATCAACTCTATCTCATCAATCACCAACGTTTTAGGCTTGATCTCCACTTCCTGACCCTTACGTGCATACTCGTAAGCTCTCTTACCGTTGATCTTCACAGCTGAGAAAGCAGGAGGCACCTGCTGAATCTCACCTAAAAACTTCTTCAACGTCTCCTCCACAAGTTCACGAGTGATATGCTCTGTAGGATAAGTGGCGTCGACCTCCGTCTCCAAATCAAAAGATGGCGTAGTGGCTCCAAGAGCCAGCTCAGCTACATATTCTTTAGTCTGGTACTGGAAATTGTCAATCTCTTTCGTCTTCTTGCCTGTGCATACGATAAGCACTCCCGTCGCCAACGGATCGAGTGTGCCAGCATGTCCGATCTTAATCTTCTTCAAACCAGACGCATACCTTATCATGGTACGCACTTTGCTGACAAGATTAAACGACGACCAATGAAGCGGTTTGTTGAAACGGAACACCTGTCCTTCCGCAAGATCCAGAACCAATTTCTGCTCCATTAATCAACCATCTGAAGAGAGACACCCAAATATGGAAGTATAAGAATGATAGCGCCAACTACTATTCTATACCATCCAAATGCCTTGAATCCATACTTAGTCAAGAACGATATAAATCCTTTGATTGCAGCAAGAGCGACAAGGAATGCGACCACATTACCTACAATCAACACTCCAAGATGACTTGTGAGCATCTCTGTTCCTCCACTAAGAAATAGCTTCAACACCTTGTATGCTGTAGCAGCAAACATTGTTGGCACAGCAAGGAAGAAAGAGAACTCTGCTGCACGCTGACGTGTAAGTCCCTGCTGCATACCTCCAACGATTGTAGCCATCGAACGGCTCACTCCAGGGATCATCGCTATACACTGGAAGAATCCAATCTTCAATGCTCTTGGCTCGTCTACTTTGACAGACTCACTGCCGTGATTGAATATCTTATCGCAGAACAACATGAATATTCCACCGACAAGCAACATAACAGCCACAACACGTACGTCGCCCAAAAACTCGTCAATCTTGTCGCTGAAAACCAATCCAAGCACTGCCGCTGGCAAGAATGCGATAAGCAGTTTCCAATAGAAATCAAACTTATGTATCAGTTTCTTCCAAGCTGGAGCAGAGTCGCCTCCCTCCATTGGCTCATTGTTGAGCACAAAGAAACGTTTCCAATACAAACAAACCACAGAAAGGATCGCTCCAAACTGAATTATGACTGTAAATGCCTTTATGAACTCACTCTCCGGATTAGCTTCACTCAAATCCATACCAAGCAAGTTTTCTGTGATAATCATGTGTCCTGTAGACGATACTGGAAGAAACTCTGTAAGTCCCTCCACAATAGCTATTATTATAGCTTGAATAGTAGTCATTTTTGTTCTTCTATTATTTGTTTTCTATAAGATTTGCTTATTCTGATACTGATACCGAGTTGTCCTCATCACGAAGAGTCAAACCAGTGGATGAACTGTTGTCCTCATCACGAACCCAAAGAATAGCAAAAATCTCAAACACAAAACCAAACAACGCAATCATTGGACCCACAGTCACTCTTTGTGCACTAAAAATCTCCGGATTAAATTCTGTACCCTCAGATCCTCCTCCGATCATAAGAATAAATCCAAAAAGAATAATCACGAATCCTACTGCCAGAAGCAAAAGGTTCTTCTTAGGAAGTGCATATCCTTTACCCGCTTTCATTATTATATATATTTAAATGTAATACAACTCTTTTTCTTCTCTGCTCAAAAACTTGTTGACGGCAAAATAGGTCGACAACCATGAGATCACTATACCCGATACTATTATCGCTCCCGCTACCACATAATAGATCGAATGGTCTGAGTAATCCACAAATAGTTTCAACTGATCACGCATGACATAGCCAAACAATGCAAGATATCCTATCGCCAACAATGCAGCGATGATTCCAATCATCACCCCCTTTTTTAAATATGGACGACGGATGAAACTTCTCGTCGCACCTACAAGCTTCATGGTGTTGATCAAGAATCTATCTGAATATATAAGTAGACGCAATGTATTGTTGATAAGCACGAATGATATGAAAAACAACAATCCAGCCACAATCAGGAAGAGCAACGACACTTTATGGATATTGTGGTTGACCTCATTGATAAACTGTTTCTGATAGAAGACATTCTCGACTATTCTGTACTCCTTGATCGATTTCACCACCTCTTCTATCTTATCATTATCCGTGTACTCAGATTTCAGATTCACCACATATGACGCACTCAATGGATTGTAACCAAGAAAGGCGACGGGATCCTCTCCCATCTCCTGTGCCAAATCCTTGATAGCCTGTTCCTTGCTGATAAAAGCAACTTTTTTTGCATACGACTGTCCTCGAAGAATCTCATCAAGCGTAGTGATATCCTTCTCTTCCGCGTCGTCTTTGATTTCTATGGAAATAGTGTAATTCTCTCTTACATAGGCTGAAAGAGTGTCACCAATCTTTAAGCCTAACACAACGATTCCAATCAAAAACAGCACCATTGAAATACTGACAATGGTGGTAAGTTTGGAATTAAATATTTTATATTTAGCAACAGAATCTTTCATTTTAATGCAAAATAAACAAAAAAACAGCCACTTATAAAATTTTTTTTGAAAAATCTACTGATTTATAGGATTTTTTAATGGAATAAACGAAATGGAGATTTTTTTTCCGGACAAAAAATAATTTGTTCCCCAATGATGATTTCTCAAAAAAAACAATATTTTTGCATGTGATTGATGTGGGTCGTTTAATGTGAAAGACAGAAATCAAAAATAGAAGAAAAAATCGTTGACTTAATAAAGTATGATTATTGTTTGGCATGTGAAGAGCAAAACCTAAAATATCAATAATCAATCCTAAAAGTGAACATTATCAATAACTTAAATAACAGATATCATGAGTATATCAAATTGGGAAAACCACGAGAAAGAATGTTATCAGTATTTAAGGAATGTTTTTGGACAAGATGCTGAATTCATTCTCCATGGAGGCTCTGATTCAACAATTTCAGACATTAAAGTTCGTACTAAGAATGGTCAGACTTTCTGGATAGAGTGTAAAAGTCCACAAGCACAGAGTGGTCAGTTTGTGGCCATTCCAAGAAACGGAAAATTTTATTTCAGCGAAAGAAACAAGTCTTTGCCAAATGAAATCACTGAGTTCATTATAAATATAATGAATAGAAGTTTCAACACATATAGTAATGCCGGAACAGCAGGTATCGGACTTAACGTTAACAGCGATATTTTTGCCTACTGGATAAAGGGCATGTACAAAAAAAAGAGTGTGAAATATTTTATTACACATTCTACTTCTGGCAAATTTGTGATTATTCCTATTGATGATTTTTCAAAGTATTATTCAATAGCTGCAACATTCAGGGCAAAAAAAAGCGGATCCAGCAATGTGGCAAAGTCATCTCAAGAAATTGTCGCCCAGAAAATTGTGGAATCTTTGAACGTAAGTGCATCTCAAATCGAATATGGAGTCAAGATGAGAGTAGACTCACCATTGATTGCAGACAAACAAAAGATAGAGATCAACGGATATGTGTATATGTTCTCCAAAACACCAGACGGATGTTTTGTCATACGAAGATTGTCGAATACCAATAATCTAAATGTAATCTTCAGCATTTCATTGAAAAATGAAAACGGATTGTCAGAAGATTCGTTTAGATCTCTGTTGAAAGGATAAAAAAAATACAATCGTGACTTAATTGTCACGATTGTTTTGTAATGTACGTCCGAATTCAGTCGCGATATATTGCAACACATCCACCACAACAGAATTACCAAACTGTTTATATGCCTGATTCGCATTTTTTGCCATGATGTAGGAATCTGGATATCCCATAATCCTTGCGCATTCACGTGGATGGAGACGTCTGGTTCTTCCATTTACAAGATAGCCTCCTGTTTTGGCAAAAACACCTCCGCCATAGGCAGACAATGTGATAGCGATACCTTTAGTACTATAGATGCGTTCACCTTGTCCTCCTTTGTTTACTATACCCAATCTGATTGATTTGTTGCTATATTTATCATCAGGCTCTCCATTCATCTGCATGTCATCTCTTTTGATGTAAAGTTTTTCTAGCATACTTTCGTCATCTAAAAGAAAATCCTCCACATGTCTTTTCAGTGGGAATGGAGCTGGAAATTGAAAACCAAAATCATTTATATCGTTGCGGAAACATACCATATAAATTCTTTCTCGTTTCTGCGGCATCCCATAATCAACAGCGTTAAGGACACGAGCATGGAAACTATATCCAAGTTCTTCCATCGTCGCCTTTACCACAGCCAATGTTTTCCCGTCGTCGTGAGAGGCAAAATTCTTCACATTTTCCATAAAGACAACCTTTGGCCTCTTTTCTTTTACTATTCTCGCGACATCAAAAAACAATGTTCCCCTACTGTCTTTGAATCCCAACTGCTTGCCACTGATAGAAAATGCCTGGCATGGGAATCCCGCACAAAGGATGTCATGATCAGGTATTGTTTTCTCGTCAACCTTTGTTATATCCCCTTCTGGTGTCTCTCCAAAGTTTTGACAATAAACCTCTTGCGCATATTTGTCCCACTCGTTTGAATAGACACAATTCGCGCCCAACGACTCCAACGCTAATCTGAACCCACCCAGACCAGCAAACAAGTCGATAAACGACATGCCATTTAGAAGTTTATTTTTTATATTAATCATGACAATTATTTCGAAACTTTTCGCAAAAATACACCATTTAGAAGAATTTGTACAATATTTGACGAATTGCAAACATCTATTTATGGAAAAATACGATAGAAACAAACCCAAACCTTTTGTTATAAAATACTTATCTCCCCATAAAACCCTTCAAAATCATATTAAAAAACTATGTTGTTAAAAATGTTTTTATTTTTGGATAAAAAGTAAAAAAAAGAGAAATTTGCACCCCGGAAAAACAAAGACAACCTTTCAACCTTTTAATACCATTGATTTTGTAATAGGGTATAATAGAAAAACACGCGTTTTTGAAGAGCATTACGGTATGTCCGTAATTGCTCTCCGAAAACAGAGAAAAATCATCTTACATACTATTTTATAACAATGCGTCTCAAGCATATGTGTCATTGTGCACTATATGATGACACACTTCACTCTGTGATATCCCTGCATACAAATTTCTACATCACATTTATTAAATGATAATAGGTATATAAGTACATTTTTTAATAATGTTCCGTACATTTTTGTATTTTTGCATATATATTTTGTCACTTATCCTTATGGGCTGCCACTCAAAGGTTTTGAGCCACAAGTATAAGTCCATCTAAAATTGATAAACTTTACAGAACAGCATGTATTTACTGATACTATATCTCTTTCTGACGGTATTCGTCTCATTCCTTTGTTCAATATCTGAATCGGTGATGTTCTCCACATCCATTCCTTATGCGGAGACTTTGGCTACAAAAAGCAAAGGAGGCAAACTATTGAAAAGTCTGAAAGACAATATGGGCCGACCTATTTCCGCTATCCTCTCCGTCAACACTATCGCCAACACTTTGGGCGCGTCTGCCGTGGGTATGCAGGTGCAGGAGGTGCTTGGAAGCGAATGGTTCGGATATGTATCTGCCGGCTTGACCGTGACGATTCTGATTTTTTCTGAAATCATTCCCAAATCCATCGGAGCCAACTACTGGCGAAATCTTTGTGTCCCAGTGGCATATTTCACACAGTTCCTATACTACATCGCCTTCCCTTTAGTGATTATCACAGAGAAACTTACATTGCTGTTTTCCAAGAAAGAGTCTCAGACTGTCAGCCGTGAGGAGATCGCGGTGCTGACATCTATTGGAGAAAAAGAGGGTGTGTTTGCCACAAGTGAGAGCAAAATCATCACCAACCTCATCAAACTCCGTCAGATCAAGATCAGAAACATTATGACTCCACGTACAGTGGTGTGGGCGGTGCAGGAAGACATGACACTCAAAGAGTTTTTCAAGACAAAAGACTTCAAACGTTACTCACGTATCCCTATCTATTCGGATTCTCTCGATTCCATCACAGGTTTTGTGCTGAAGAGTGACGTGCTCTACCACCTTGCCAACGACAAGAAAAACATGCAGTTGAAGCAGATCCGTCGCTCCATCACCTGCTGCTACGAACATACATCCATCCTCTCTTTCTACGACACAATGATCGCACGCAAAGAGCATATGGCGATGGTGATAGACGAATATGGCGGACTGGAAGGAATCGTCACTATGGAAGACGTGATTGAGACCATCCTCGGCCTTGAGATCACAGACGAAAGCGACACTCAGATTGATATGCAGCAACTGGCTAAAGACCAATGGGAAAAACGTCGCCAAAAGTTTTTCAGTGAGAAAGATGCAGAATTCGAATCCATTCTTGGTTTGGAAGGTACGGAAGAGAATAAAAATTAACTATCTTTGCGGACAAATAACGAAAATCTAAATTAGATGAAGGTATCAAAGAACACAGTCGTATCTGTCAGCTATCAGCTCTTTTGTGGAGACGAGGGGGAAAAAGAAGAGTTGATGGAGCAGACAAAGAAGAACCAACCATATAAATTCACTTGCGGAGCTGGCACTGAATTGGAAAAATTCGAGGAAAACCTGATGGGCAAGTCTGTCGGCGATTCGTTCGATTTCTACATCGAATGTCAGGACGCTTACGGCGAATACGACGACGATAAAGTGGTGACAGTACCAAAATCGACGTTCCTTGTCGACGGTGAGATCGACGAAGAGGAAATCTACGTCGACAACCTTATCACAATGAGTATGGAAGACGGTCAGAAACGTGACGCCGTCATTATTGATATGACTGAAGACGAGGTGACTCTCGACTTCAACCACCTTCTTGCAGGTGAACGTCTACATTTCGTCGGAACAATCGTTGATGTCCGCAAATCAACTAAATAACAATAAATTAAACCATTATGGCAATTAGCAAAGATAATATTTTCGTTCAACTAAAATACAAACTTTACGTTGGCAACGACGGTGAGGAGGTGATGATTGAAGAGACTCCAGACGACCAACTTTTCAGATTCACAACTGGTCTTGGCATGGTGCTTTCTAAATTTGAGGAGGCATTGTACGGCAAAGAGCAAGGCGGATCTTTCGACTTCTACATCAACACAGAAGATGCGTATGGAGACTACGTCGAGGATCTTTGCGTCGAACTTGACAAGGCAATCTTCAAGAATGAAAAAGGAGAGATTGACGAGAATATTCTTTACGTAGGAAATATCCTTCCTATGATGTCGGCAGAGGGTCACAGAATGAACGGCAAAATCGTTGATGTGACAGACACCAACGTCAAAATGGATTTCAACCATCCTCTTGCAGGCGAGCGTCTTCATTTCGTAGGAGAAGTGATGGAGGCACGACCAGCAACACAGTTTGAGATAGAGCTTGTGAAGGGTCACCACGGTTGTGGCGGATGCGGCGGCGGAGGTTGCAACGGAGGTTGTGGCAGCGATGGAGGCTGTGGCGGATGCAACAGCGATGGAGAAAACGGCTGCAACTGCGGTAAATAATCACCCACGTAGAGACGCACGGGCGTGCATATATAAAACGGACACCAGAAAATACAATGACAATGAACACAATAGGAGAAATATTCCGTCTTACCACATATGGAGAGAGCCACGGTGCTGCTGTAGGCGGCATTTTGGATGGTTTTCCCGCAGGTGTGGAGATAGACGTCAATTTCATACAGGCTGAATTAGACCGTCGTCGCCCCGGACAGAGTGCCATCACTACCGCTCGCGCCGAAGGTGATAAGGTAGAGATTCTTTCCGGTGTCTACGAAGGAGTGTCGACCGGCACACCCATCGCTTTTGAGGTACGCAATGAAAACCAGCACTCGTCTGATTATGAGGAGATGAAGAATCTTTACCGTCCGTCGCACGCTGATTATACCTACCAGACCAAATACGGCATACGCGACCATCGTGGAGGCGGAAGATCATCCGCTCGCGAGACAATCTCACGTGTGGTGGGAGGTGCGTTCGCCAAACTTGCGCTGAAACATTTTGGCATTCAGATTTATGCCTACACATCACAGGCTGGCGATATTAAACTCGATTCTGACTATACGAAATACGATCTGAACAAAATCGAAAGCAATATTGTCCGTTGCCCCGACGCTGAAAAAGCTGAACAGATGATCGAACTGATCAAATCGGTGAAGGCTGAGGGCGACACTATCGGTGGAGTGATCACATGCGTCATCAAGGGCGTACCCGTTGGTTTGGGAGATCCTGCATTCGGAAAACTTCATGCCCGTCTTGGAGCGGCAATCCTGAGCATCAACGCCTGCAAAGGTTTTGAGTATGGAATGGGATTCGAAGGTGTAGGCGGAAGAGGTTCACAGATGAACGACAGATTCGCCAATATAGACGGCAAGATCCGCACCACAACCAACCACTCAGGTGGTATCCAGGGAGGCATCTCCAACGGTGAGGATATCTATTTCAGAGCGGCATTCAAACCAATCCCTACTCTGCTTTTCGAGCAAAACACAGTAGACAAGGCAGGTAATGATGCCATCATCAAAGCCAGAGGACGTCACGATCCATGTGTGTTGCCACGCGCAGTGCCTATCGTAGAGGCAATGTCGGCAATGGTGATTTTGGACGCATTGTTGGCAAACAGAAGTGCAAAACTATAATATATTAAAACGAATTGATATGAGGAAAGTTATTGGCATAGGTGAAACAATTTTAGACATCATTTTCAAGAATGAGCAACCCACTGCCGCAAAGCCAGGTGGATCAACATTCAACTCAATGATCACACTCGGACGTCTTGGCGTAAACACAGAATTTATAAGTGAAGTGGGACGCGATCGTCTAGGAGATAAAATAAGAGCGTTCCTGGCAGAAAACAATGTGAAGGCTGATAATGTGTATGATTACGACGGTGGAAAGACAGCATTGTCGCTTGCGTTTCTTGATGAGAACATGAACGCTGACTACCTGTTCTACAAGAATGACTCAGCACAGAAACTCGACTATGTGATGCCAAAAATTGAAGAGAACGACATCATCGTGATCGGATCTTTTTTTTCAATTAACGACGCGTTAAGAGAAAACCTCACATATCTGCTTGATGAGGCTAAACACAAGAAAGCAATCATCTACTACGACGTCAATTTCCGCAAAAACCGTAAAAGCCAGGTGAGATTCTTGATGCCAAACATTCTCGACAACTTTGATTACGCTAATATCGTGAAGGGAAGCGACGAGGATTTTGACAATATCTTCTCAGAAAACGACTCTGATCTGACATATAAAGAGCATATCGAATTCTACAGCAAGAATTTCATCTACACACAGGGAGCCAACGGAGTGACCGTGTATAGCAAAGGATTCAAGAAACATTACGATGCCAAGAAGATCGAGGTGGTGAGCACAGTAGGCGCCGGCGACAACTTCAATGCGGGAGTAGTGTACGGTCTGCTTGTAGCCGGAGTCACATACGATGAGTTGAAAAACGGAATCGGCGAAGAGAAGTGGGATCAGGTGGTGAAATGTGCGATTGATTTCTCATCTACTGTCTGCACAACACTTGATAATTACGCGTCAAAGGAATATTGCGAGGAATACAGCAAACATACTACTATTCCTGCTGACGAAGAATAATCCTTCGTGATTTATCCAACAGAACATCATTTTTTACATATCGGTTACTGCACTAAACGATTTTAGTCCAAAATCGTTTAGTGCAGTAACCTTTTTTACTGTTTTTTGGTTATTAGAGTAAACGATTCGTCAGATTCTAGATAAATTTTCCTTTATTTCTGCTTAATCATCACTTTGTATCCTGCTGGAAGTGCCATCTTCTTGTCCGTCATACTCAAGCCTTCCTGGCCATCTGGCTCATAGATATCACCGTTGAAAGGATAATCCGTCTTCTTAAATGTGATTGTCTCTGTCTTCAGATATATTCTGTCTGTACCTATTCTCATCTTCGCATACACAACCGTGTTTTTTGGTATGCTCACTCCATCCACAGTGACGTCGTCCAATAATCTCAATTTTATCGGACTCTCTGTACTGATACTCTTCAGCTGTTCATGTATGACAGCATTTATCATTTTGACGCGTATTGCATTGTCGTTCTCTCCCAACTGGTGAAAACCTGCATCCTGGGCATCGGTTTTAGCTTCAGACGACGTCGTTGATTCTTTATCAATTGATGCCGACCACTCTGAATCTGTCTTTGTGACTCTCTTTCCCTTATTCTCACAAACGGTTTTTTCTGGAGATTCTTGTGAAGTAGACGGAATTGTAGACGACGGTTCCGCATCAGCATCGTCATCATCTGTGGATGCGTCACTCTGCTCCTCCCACGTCGTGGCAATATTATCAGTTGTCTGCTGTGCCGTACACTCCGCTTTGTTATCCTCCAGATTGGTTTTCTCACCGTCTCCTCCGCCAAACAGCCAGAATATACCGCATCCTCCAATGAATAGGAACAGGCAATACAGATGAATTGTAAGTGTCTTTCTGCTCATAAAATCTTCCCTTTTTACCTCAGCCAAACAACATTTTTACAATATCCGAAGTCTCTTTCTGGAGTTCCGTCAACTCCTCCTGATCCTCTACCTCACACTCCACAGAAGATTCATTCGGCAACGTCTCCTCCATCTGAACCAACGCCTCAACCTTTCTCATTGACGCGCGACGGAGCGGTGTCTCATAAGCGACATCATCCCTATACGGAGTGTTAAGTTGTTTGATTTTTGCTTTTCTCTCCTCTGCCACGGAAATACTGCTGTTTCCATTTGTTCTGTTGAGATACAGGAAGACTATATCAATAATGACGCATACGGCGAGCCAAACAATAATGAATTCAGGCCAACTGATTTTGCTCATTTTTCTTTCAAATTTTTTACGATGCAAAAGTATAATTTTCTTTCGTAGAATCTGCAACGGAAATTACTTTTCTATATTTTGTTTGAGGAGGATTGTAAAAAAGATTATTTTTGCGACCAAATAATTATTAGCCGTATACAATTTGTAAATATGTATCTTTTTCTACTGTTAGGATGTTTTGTCGCATTGATAATCGGAGTGTTGTTGTTTAAGGCAACTCCAAAACAAAATCTGCCGAACGATGACCCGTTCAACCTGAAAGAACAGTCTGATTTTCCACAGAATGAGAATTTTTCCACGGATGAATATACCATCAATTTCCCTACCAAATACTACCGTCAGGGCAAGGAGCATCACGGATGGATCAACCTTGAAGCCCCATTCCGTGCGACGATGGTGGTAGGATCACCCGGTTCAGGAAAATCCTACACGATCATCAACAACTATATCCGTCAGGCTCTGGCAAAAGGTTACGCGATGTACCTATACGATTTCAAAATTCCTGATCTGTCGGAGATCGCCTACTCAAACTTCATGTGGAACAAGCATCGCTGGAAAGAGATCTACAATGGTGTGGAGCCGAAATATGGCATGATTGATTTCAACGAACCCCGCGTCTCCCTTCGATGCAACCCTCTCAAAGCTAATCTTTTGGAGACGAAGACTCATGCCGACGAGATCGCACAAGTGATATGTTATAATCTTGCCCGCACTTGGGCAGACAAGCAAGGCGATTTCTTTGTGGAGTCGGCTATCAACTATCTTGGAGCATGTATCTGGTTTCTACGTCTTTATGAAAATGGCAAATACTGCACTTTCCCACACGTCATCGACTTCATCTCACAGCCGATGGACCAGGTGATACCAATTCTCTCAAGCTATACCGACCTCTCCGTCACCCTCGCCCCATATCTCAACGCATGGTCGGCAGGTGCCACCGAACAGATTCAAGGACAGATCGCGTCGGTACAGATTCCGCTAGGCAGACTCACCTCGCCCTACCTCTATTGGGCGATGAGCGGCGACGATATTGATCTTGACATCAATAATCCGCTTGAACCAAAACTGCTTTGTTTCGGCAATGATCCACAGAATGCCAACACATACAGCACAGCTCTTGGCGTGTACACAGCACGTATACTGAAACTGGCAAACCAGAAAGGAAAACATAAAAGCACGATCATCATCGACGAGCTTCCGACCATGTTTGTGTATGGACTGGATAATCTGATCGCCACAGCCCGTTCCAACGAAGTGGCAATACTGCTGGGATTCCAGGATTTCTCCCAGCTGAGAGCGGACTATAAAGAGTCGAACGCCAACAAGATCATTCAGACCGTCGGCAATTTCTTCGTCGGACAATGTTTTGATGAGACGGCGGAGAAGATTTCAAAACGTATAGGAAAAAACAGACAGAAAAAGACTCCCGTCTCCACTAAAAAGGATGGCTCTTCCGTGTCATACCAAATGGACTACATGATCCCGCCTGAACGATTCTCACAGGCAAAACAGGGATGGTTCGCAGGATTGGTTTGCGACAATAACGGTTCCGACAACAACGACCGAGTGTTTGCGGCAAACATCGATATCGACGTCGACGCATGTGAAGAAGAGGCAAACCACTATCTCGAACTGCCTGAGTTTTATGATTTTGACGACGAGGTTGTAGACGCAAATCTTCGCGTCTACGCAAATGAAATCGGTTTCGACCACAGCAAATATACAGATACAAGATCCCTTGTAGACGCGATGGTTCGCCACTGGTTCGACCGCAACGACATCGCATCGTATGGTTTTGACCACAACAAATACAAATCCGTCACGACACTGATCAGCAAGGTGAAGAAACCGTCGAAAGAGATGAAGAAAGTCTTTCCTAAATTCCTGGAGAAAGACAACATGCTCAACCGTGTGATAGAGATCCG
>CACZOA010000001.1 GCA_902782665.1 uncultured Bacteroidales bacterium | reverse complement strand
TCGGAATTGGTCAGTTCACTCTTCGTGCTATCTATGGTGGAGAGGTATTTACTCAGATAATCATCAAGAAGTAATTTTTGAGTAATTAAAAAATGTAAAGAGAATGTATCAGTTGTTGATACATTCTCTTTTTTTATAGTATATATCAGTGAAGTCTGTCAGATGAAATATCTCAAATATGAAGGGATGAATGAAAATTCATTCCTTTTTTTTTGTCTATATTTTCGTGCTGTAATCTTTGGTTTTATAATTTTTGTTTTTAATTTTGCGGTGTTATTGTCATGGTTTTAGTCCAATTTTCTACTTGATTGTTAGTCCTGTAGGTTGAAATATGATAATACACGAAAATGAAAAAGCTTAAAATCTAATAATAATGAAAAAGAAATTGTTTTCACTGATCGCATCAATTGCGTTATGTGTGCTGATGTTTGCAGCAGACAACATGTTTGTCAAATTAAAAGATGGTAAAATCGTCGAGTATAGTGTAGACGATGTAGAAGAAGTGTTTTTTGGTCCTTCAACTCCGATTGACACCACTGCCTATGATTCAACTGTGGTGGATGTGTCTGATACACCTTTGAAATTTAAAATCATATCCGATTCCACAGCCGAAGTTGTTTCAGGTGACTATCTGGAATTAGATTCTGTTGTTATTCCGGAAAAAGTCAGAATCGACGGGAATGTATATGATGTCACAAGAATTGGTATACAAGCATTTTCTATGTGTAAAAAATTGACAGACGTGGTTATTCCATCAAGTGTAGAAATGATCGGGTCTAATGCATTTGAGTATTCAGGTTTGAAGAGTGTTGTTCTTCCGGAGAATGTTTCGGTTGAATATGAAGCATTTAAAAATTGTGCTTTGAAAAGTGTAGTTGTCCGTTCTGGTGTTTATCTTGGTCATAGAACATTTTATGGATGTTCTGGTTTGGAACATGTCGAAATAGAACCAGGAGTTGAAAATATTGGCAAATACGGATTTTTTGGATGTTCTAGCTTGAAAACTCTTGTACTTCCATCGAGTATTACTTCTATTAGAGAAGGCGCGTTTGGAGAATGTGAAAATCTTGATTTGGTGATTGATAATTCAAGGAATAATGTGAGAGTTGGAGAGGCGGCTTTCTTTAATTGTAAGTCTGTCACATTTACAAAGCCATACGATTCTTCGGTTGCAGATTCCAGATTGAGGTATACTATAATGCCAGATTCTACTGTTGAAGTCTCTTCTACTGATTATTCCGCTCATCTTGATACTTTTATCATTCCTTCTAAAGTTCAGATTGGAGGAAATTTTTATGATGTGACGAGCATTGGAGCAAATGCATTTGGTGGAAATATACAAAACTTTTATATGACATACGTGGAAATTCCATCTAGTATCAAGACCATAGGAGCAAATGCATTTTATGGATGGAACATACTTGATGTTGTTATAGATAATTCAAAAGATGGATTATCTGTTGGAGAAAATGCTTTTGCAGGATGTAAGTCGGTGAGATACTTAAAAGATAGATCGGTGTATGAAATTGCATATAATGATTCGATTGTGGTAGATGCAGCTGATTCTCCATTTGGATTCAGTATTAAATCATCCGACTATGTTTCTGTTTATTGTAAAGACACAACTCAGATTTTGGGTTCAATAGTTATTCCAGCAAATGTACGGATTGATGGAGTTGTATATAAGGTTCGTGAGATTAGTCCAGAGTCTTTCTGGAAAGTTAAAGGATTGACAAGTGTAGTTATTCCTTCGACTGTCCATACAATTGGAGGTTATGCATTTTGTGAGTGTGTTGATTTGGAAAGTGTGTTTGTTCCTTCGAGCGTAAGTTGGGTTCAAGGTCATGCTTTCGAATCTTGCAACAAGCTAGATATTATTATTGATAATGCACCTAGTAAAGTAGAACGAGGCATGTATGCTTATAGTGGTTGTAAATCAGTTACATTCACACAAAATGATCCAGAACCTATTGCTTTTGACTCAACAGTCGTGATTGCCTCTGAATCTCCAATAAATTTCTATGTGTTAGATGCTTATAATTATACTGCAGGTATTGCAAACAATGATCCTTCAAAACTGTCGGACACATTGATTATTCCGGCTAAAGTCCAGATCGATAACATGGTATACAATGTGACGAACATTGATATGTCAGCATTTATGGATTGTGTAAATATTACTAGTGTTGTGTTCCCATCCACTTTGTCTTCTATCGGAGAGGCTGCATTTATCAATTGTACAGGTTTGACAAAAGTTGTGATACCATCGAATGTCACAAATATTGAAAATGGTGCCTTTTACAATTGTACAAATCTTGATGTTGTAATTGATAATTCAAAGGATAATGTGAAGGTTGGAACTAGCACATTTGAGGGCTGCAAGTCTGTCACATATCTAAAATAAAACAGATAGAAGACAAAAAAATGGTGCGCCAAACTTCAGTTTGGCGCACCATTTTTTTTATTTAGCATTTAGCATTTAGCATTTAGCATTTAGCATTTAGCATTTATTTTATACCATCTTGTTTGTTTTTGCATCCAAGAAGACAATTTTAGGCTGTCTTGTTTGCGCCTCTTCCTCAGTCATCCAACCGTAAGCCATGATGATCACCACGTCGCCGACCTCGGCTTTTCTTGCGGCAGCTCCGTTAAGACAGATGACGCCAGAGTTTCTTTCGCCTGGGATGACGTATGTCTCGAAACGTTCTCCGTTGTTGTTGTTGACGATATAAACCTTTTCGTTTGGCAGTATGCCTGCTTTGTCCAAAAGCTCGGCGTCGATTGTGATGCTGCCGATGTAGTTTAGGTTTGCTTCCGTCACAACGGCTCTATGAATCTTTGATTTTAGAATCTGAACAAACATCGTCTTTTATTTTTTATATTGGATATTGTCGATTAGTCTCACCTTTCCGCAATATACAGTGATGCATCCTACTGGATTGTCACAGTCATCCCAGCTGCTGATTGGCTGTAGGGTAGTGCCGTTGACGATTTCATAATACTCAACCTCAAGTTCGCCACCTTTGTTGATCTCGTCAATAACCCATTGCTGTAGCTCTTTGACGCTCTTCTCTTTAAGTAGAGATTGGCTTTTTGCCAAAGTCTGTGATATGCGGACTGCGATCTGTCTCTCATTCGCAGACAAAAGAGTGTTACGGCTGCTCAACGCCATTCCGTCTGCCTCTCTTATGATTGGGCATCCTATGATTTCGATCGGATAGTTGAATTGACGTACCATCTCACGGATGATTGCCAACTGCTGGTAGTCCTTCTCTCCGAAGTAAGCCTTATTTGGCTGGGCGATATCAAACAAGCGGGAAACCACCTGTGCGACACCGTTGAAATGACCTGGACGCATTGGACCTTCCATCACCTTGTCGAGTGGTGTGAAATCAAACTGGCGTGTGTCAGGATATGGATAAATCTGCTCCACAGTAGGTGTGAAAGCGATGTTGGCTCCCAAACTCTCAAGCAAAGCACAATCCGCTTCCACAGTGCGTGGATAAGTGGCCAAGTCATTCTTATTGTTAAACTGAGTTGGGTTGACAAAAACACTTACGATAACAATGTCGTTTTCAGCAACCGCCTTTTTTACCAATGATGCGTGTCCGTTGTGAAGCGCACCCATAGTTGGTACCAAACCTATTTTTAGTCCTAATTCCTTGAATAGAGAAACTAAAACTTCTAACTCAGATGTTTTTTTTACAATCTTCATGTCCGTATAATTTTGCTAAAGACGCACAAAAGTAGTCATTAAAAAGTTATTATAGAACATAAAAAAATATTTTTTTGGCCAAACCAGCCAAACTTTGCGCATTTTTGACTACTTTTGTATATTCTATAATTATAAAATCGCAGATGAGCGCATTAAAAGTTTTATACATTTCGCAAGAAATTACCCCATATTTGCCGTCGACTGTACGAGCAGATTTGTGTAGGCAACTTCCTCAGGCTGTGCTTGAGAAAGGCAAGGAGGTGCGTATATTCATGCCTAAGTTTGGTAATATCAATGAACGTAGAAACCAATTGCATGAGGTTATCCGTTTGTCTGGCATGAATATTTGTATTGACGATACTGACCATCCTTTGATCATTAAGGTTGCCTCAATACAACAGGCTCGCATGCAGGTCTATTTTATTGATAATGAGGATTTCTTCCAGCGTAAGTATGATATTGCTGATGAAAATGGAGAGTTTGAAGATAATGAGGATCGTGCGATTTTCTTCCTTCGCGGTGTTCTAGAAACGGTCAAGAAACTACGTTGGTCTCCGGATGTCATCCATTGTCATGGATGGATTTCAGCGTTGGCACCTATCTATATTAAGCGTGCTTATAGCAATGATCCTTTCTTCAAGGATTCCCGCATCGTTTACTCTGTATACGATGATGACTTCAAGAATAATTTCTCAGCTAAATTCGCTGAAAAGTTGAAGATAAATGGCATCTCTGATGAAGACGTTGCCGATATCAAGGACAAAGAGGTAAGTTTTGTTGATCTCACTCGTTTTGCATTGAAGTATTCGGATGGTGCTGTGCAGGGAAGTGAGAATATCAATCCTGATTTGGTCGCAGATTTGCAGAACATGGGCGATAGATTTGTCCCATATCAGGGAGAGAATTACGTTGATCCTATTGATGCTTTGTATGATAAAGTAGCAAGTAGTCCTAAATTGTAATGAATAGATTCTTTTTATATTTCACATGCCTTTTGGCATTTGTGTTTACTTCATGTAAAGATGACGATGGAATTGGCCTGTCAATCCAACCTGATGAGGATTTTTTGTCCACATATTCAGCGAGAGTATATTGCTCTACTGGCACGGAGAAGTGCGATTCTGTCTTAGCAAAATCCGATTATCTATATCTTGGTCAGTATGCCGACGATGTGTTCGGTATCACTCGTGCTGAATTCATGACTCAGATTGACGGACGTCTTGGTGATTTGCAAATCCCTGATATGACAGTCTCTACTTCGAATACTGTGTCTGGAATCAGTACTGGAATATTGAATGCTATTGATGACCATTATGGAAATATTGATTCTATCCGTAACGGTCGTGATGTCAAAGTCGATTCTGTCATTTTTTATGTACAGTATTCTAACAACTATGTCGGCGACAGTACTGCTCTGCAGACTATCAAACTATATGAATTGAACAAGACTTTGCCTGGAATGAATGCTGCATTCTCAAACATGAAGGTGGAGGATTATTGTGACAAATCGGTCCTTTTAGGTAAAGCTACTTATCGAATCTGTGGAGATAAGACAATCAGAATCAAACTTGATGATGAATATGCCAAGAAACTTATGGATGTCTATGTCAACAAGACTGTTTCTACTCAAGAGGAGTTCTGTGACTTATATAAAGGCTTCTATATCAGCCATTCATTTAATGAAGGTGCTATAATAACTTGTACATCTGTAGGCCTGCAGGTTTATTATTCGTTCGATGGAGATATCTATACTAAGTATGACGATAGAGATACTGTGGTTAAAGGACGAAGTGTCGCAGTCAATGGCAAGTATATAAATCCATTGGTGTCGAGCTTTTTGCTTACAGCTAATAAAGGTGTAAATCAAGTGAACTTGTTCTCTCATCCTGATTTGGATGAAAAATTTGCGTCACTTGAAACTAAGCCATACTCTTATATCTTTACTCCTGCCGGATTGTACGCTAATGTGACAATTCCTATTGCGGATGTAAAGGATAGTATAGTCAAAGCAGTCGGTGCCGGTAATGTGTCAAATGTGATGTTTAATGCTGCAAAATTTAAATTGCCGGTAGAGAAAATCAATTGGAAAACTTATTTGAGCAAAACTCCTAGCACTTATCTTATGATGATAAAACGTGATAAGATTGTGGATTTCTTCTATAATAATGAAGGACCGGATGCGTTGGAGTCGTTTGTTGCGGTTTACGACACTGCTTCTTCGTCGTATTCTTTCGATATAGCCTTTGCAGCACAACAGTATTTGAAGGGTAATGAGCAGGTGTTCGATGACATGGTTCTTTTGCCTGTTACAGCTGTGTCTGCTGGTAATATTGCTTGTTATAAGCAATCTTTGACCACAGCTGCTATACGTTTTCATTCCAGTGATGTGAAAAATGACAAAAAACGTCCAAGTTTGGATTTCGTTTATACACGCAGACAGTAATTGGTGATGGTAGACTCTATGAACAGAAAAAAGGCGACGTTATTTGTAGCGGTTGTCGCACTGTTGACTGTTTTGCCATTCATTGGTCTGAATGAATTTCACACTAAAGGAGAACCTAGAGAGGCTGTGGTGAGCCTTTCCATGTTGCTGCAGGACAATTGGATCCTTCCTGTCAATAATGGTGGTGACATTCCGTATAAGCCACCTTTTTTCCATTGGTGCATAGCAGTAGTGTCTATGATTTTAGGTGGGGTGAGTGAGTTCACGTCACGTATCCCATCATCTTTATCTTTGGTGGCAATGATTGTCGCAACTTTTGCGTTCTATGCAAAATATTCCGACAAAAAGTTGGCTATGCTGACTGCGATGGTCTCTCTTTCTACATTTGAGCTTCACCGTGCAGGAATGAATTGTCGCGTCGACATGATGCTGACTATGGCTATGGTCTGTTCGCAATATCTTCTTTTCCGATGGTGGAAAAATGGGATGAAACAACTTCCGTGGTTGGCCCTCATCACTATGAGTTGCGCTACTCTTACGAAGGGACCGATCGGGGTCTGTCTGCCTTGTGCTGTTTTCGCAGTATTCCTACTGATTCGTGGAGTCAGTTTCTGGACAATAGTATGGAAACTGGCGTTGGTTGTCATCATTTCAATGATTGCTCCGGCATTATGGTATGTCGCAGCTTATAATCAAGGAGGAGACAGTTTTTGGGCACTTGTGTATGAGGAGAATATTGGCCGTCTGACAGGAACGATGACTTATTCGTCGCATGAAGGTCCGGCTATAATCAATTTTGTCTACCTGATCTCTGGTTTTTTGCCTTGGACATTTGTTTTGCTTATCTCTTTATTCTTTTTGCCATGGAAATCATATTCATTTGCAAGTGGTTTGGGCGTAAAGGAGTGGCTCAAGAAAAAGTATGATGAGTTGGTGTCTATGCCTGATGCCAGATTATATACACTTCTGTGTGCAGTATTGATTGTCTTGTTTTTCTGTATACCGAAGAGCAAGAGAAGTGTCTACTTGATGCCATCGTTCCCATTCATAGCATATTTCATGGCTGAATACATCAAGTATCTGGCGGATGAATTTCCGAAATGTTGCCGGATTTTCAAAAATGTTATGATTGGATTGATAATCACAGTGTTTGTGATTCATATATCGCTTGTGTCGGGTATAGTCCCAGAGAGTGTTTATCCAAAGAAAGATTTGGATTTCGCGATGGTATTGGCATTGGCAAACTACAGTAAGACAACATTAGTGATCGCGATAATAACAGTGGCTTCATTGGTGGTATATTTCGCTCGGAAGAAATTGCTTACTGCGATGGTGGCTCTTTCTATAATATTTTTTGCGTTGCTTGATGCCATCTATTTGCCGACGGTGTTGAATGCAAAGAGTGTTAAAAGATTTGCTGCGGATATAGAGAAAGTTGTTCCGACGGGAGAGATCTATTCTTTTTTGCCTGTCGACCTGACACCTGATGGCAATCCGCTTCATTTTTTTGAACTTGACTACTATCTTAATGATAGAGTTCATTTGTTTGTAAAAGAAAAACCGTCTGAGGGTTATTTGATAGTTTTAAGAAAAGATTTTCAGCAATATTTTGACAAGGATTCAGAATCGAAAGTGGTTGATAATTATATATTTGACGAGGTGTTGCATACCGACCGCAACTATGGATCGTTTAAAGATATAATTTGTTTGATGCATTTTGAGGTGGTGAAATAAAAATTTATTTTTATCTTTGCTATTGTGTTTTCTTGTGCAATGCGTGCTTTGACTTATAAAATAGTGAGTTTCATTATTGTAACGTTGTTTTTACCGTTACAATGTATGTCGGCTGAAAAGTTCAAGGTAGTCCTAGACCCTGGCCATGGTGGCCGAGATTGTGGAGCTATCGGAATAAAGAAGAAAATCTATGAAAAGGATTTGAATTTGAAAGTCGCACTGAGAGTCGGTGAACTCTTGAAACCAGATGAAAACACTGAGGTCATTTTCACACGAAAGAAGGATTTCTTCATTCCGTTGGATGAAAGACCTAAGATTGCCAACAGAGCTCAGGCGGATTTGTTCATTTCGATTCATGCCAACGCATCCGAGTCGACTGCAGTGAATGGCTTTGAGACCTACACATTGGGAGAAAGCAGAAACGATGTGTCTGTGCGAGAAAACAAGGTGGCAGAACTTGAGGAAAACTACCGTAATAAGTATAACTTCAAGGACGACACGGATGAAAATTTCATATTCAGCAATATGATGCTGGACGCTGGTAGTGGAGGAGAGATGAGCATCAGATTAGCACAATTGGTGCAGTCTCAATTCAAAGAGAATACCGACCGTGTCGACAGAGAAGTGAGACAAGCAAATTTCTGGGTGTTGAAACATATATTGATGCCTGGAGTTTTGATAGAAATGGGATATCTTTCCAACACAATTGAGGAAGATTATCTATCTAAAGAAGAGAATTTGGAGAAAGTCGCATTGTCTATTTATCAGGCAATCGTGATGTATAAAGATGAATTCATAAAGAAGAGCAAGACGCTTGATGATGTAAAGGACGAGTCTGTTGAAGATGAAATTGTGTATCGTGTCCAACTATTTTCGTCAAACCAAAAGCTGCCTGCGAATTCTGCGAAATTCAAGACATGTACTCCGGCTATTGAGCTGCAAGAAGGAGGACTTTACAAATACATGTATGGTAAGGTTACAACTTTTGCGGATGCTCAGTTGCTACGAAGCAAAGCAAAAATGGAGTTCCCGGATGCTTTTATCGTGGTGTTCAAGAACGGAGAGAAATTGGTCGGTGCTGAAGCCCGTCCATATCTGAAATAAAGAACAAAGAAAAACTATATAACAATGAACTTTAAATATAGTCGAGAATTTTTAATCGGTTTATGTGTTATAGCTACTGTCGCTATACTATACTTCGGAATACATTATCTGAAGGGTGTCAAGGTCATGACCCCCAGCAATCTATATTTTGTGAAATTTGAGAATGTGAACGGACTGCTTGAGTCAAGCAAGATCATGTCGCGAGGAGTGGCAGTCGGAAATGTGCATTCTATTGATTATAATTATAAGGATCCTAATGCACCTGTAGTTGTCAGACTTAATTGTGACAATCAACTTGTGTTGCCAAAGGGCACAAAAGCGTTGCTTGCTTGTGAACTTTTGGGTGGAGCCACACTTTCCCTTGATTTGAAGTGTGATGGTTCAGGTGAATATTACAAGAGTGGAGACACAATTCCGTCGCTATTCGTTCCAGGAATGCTTGATGCTGTTTCTAATGAGATCATGCCGAGAGTCGCAGAGATCATACCACAGCTTGATTCTTTGATGCTTTCTTTGAGCATGATAAGCAAGGATCAGAAACTATCACAGTCTATATCGAATTTCTATGACATCACAAACAATTTGAAGGGAGCATCCGCAAAATTCAATGCTATGATGTCGACGGAGGTACAGCCATTGTTGAGCGATGCCCGTACAATGGTAAACACATTCAACAAGGTAGGAAGCAACTTGAGTCAGGTGGATTTCCAGTTGACTTTCACAAAAGTAAATTCTACGCTTGCTAGTTTCAACTCACTATCTAATGAAATCCAAAACGGAAGCGGTTCGATTAGCCTTTTGCTAAAAGACCCTTCTCTATATAATAATTTGTCAAGCACAGCGAACAGTGCAAACTCGTTGTTGCAAGACTTAGAAAAGAATCCTGGTCGATATGTTCAGTTCTCACTATTCTCTCGTAAGAAGAAGGGAGAGGCAGAGGAGACAGAATCGGCTAAATAAGAGTTAAATCACGAAGAGTAAATCACGAATTAGGACAAAATATAGCAATTATGAAGGATCAGAACGAAAGTTTGAATGAATGTCAGACGAAATGGGGCGAATGCCTTTCGCGTATTAAGGATATTGTCTCTGATGAGCAATATGTCACTTGGTTCGCACCGATAGTACCTGTCTCTTTTGCAGATGGCAATCTAGTGCTTGCTGTAGAAAGTGATATGGTGCGTGCATATTTGGAGGATCATTTCTCTCAGATTCTTACTGCATGTATCGGAAGATGCTTTGGCAAGGTCAACCTAAAGTGGAGAGTCAAGGTCGTTGCAAGTCGCAATGAAAGTGATTCTGTATCGGTATCCCAGCCGGCAAAACTACAGGAGCTAGGTTATGATCCGTTTGCCGTACGCAGACGTTCGTTTGAAAATCATTTGAACAGACAATGGACATTCGACAATTTCATAGAAGGCAAAAGCAATACATTTGCCAGAAAAATTGCGATGAACGTGGCTCAGAAACCAGGAGCTCAGTTCTATAATCCTTTATTCGTGTTTGGTCATTCTGGTCTAGGAAAGACTCATTTGGTTAACGCTTTGGGTATGGCCTGCGTCAAGGCACATCCTGAACTTAACGTGCTATATTTGACTGCAAATGATTTCTTGAATTTCATGCAGCGTGCAGTGATGGAACAGAAGATCCCTGAATTGTTGTCATACTATCAGAGCGTCGACGTTTTCATCATCGATGATATTCAGGAAATCGGTGGAAATAAAACCGCCACTCAGGATTTGTTCTTTAACGTGTTTAATCACCTATATCAGTCAGGAAAACAGGTTGTGATCACGGCTGATAAGGCTCCAAAGGATATCCAAGGATTCGAACAGCGTATTTTGTCTCGTTTCAAGTGGGGATTGCAGACGGAATTGGCGTCGCCTGATTTCGAATTGAAATATTCTATCTTGAAAGAGAAAACGAAGGAGCAGGGAGTCGAGATTCCTGACGACGTACTTCGTTTCGTCGCAGAGAGAGTTCCTGATAATTTGCGTGAGTTGGACGGAGTCATCGCGTCGATCCTTGCACAGTCAATGTTCCTTGGTGCTCCAATCAATATTGAGTTGGCTTCTCGTATTGTAAGCGATATGGTCACTTTCAGAGAGAAGACCTTGAGCATCAGCGATATTCAGGAGAAGGTGTGCGACTATTACAAACTTTCAGTGAATGAGATACAGACAAAGTCGAGAAAACGTGATGTAGTGCAGGCACGTCAGATTGCGATGTATCTTGCAAGAAAGTACACAAAGAGTTCTTTGACTGTGATCGGAGAGCAAATAGGTAACAGAGACCATGCTACAGTGCTTCATGCGGTGAAGACAGTGATGGACCTTTGTGAGACAGATCGAGAAATCAGAGAGAGCGTTTCGACTATCGAAAAGGGGTTGAAATAGGAAAAAACGAAAAAAAATCATAAAAAATTGCATTATGATATACAGTTTTACTATCATTTCAAACGAAAATGATAAATTTGCTCGCGTAATAGAAATTGATGCCGAGAGTACATTTCTAGATTTCAACGATGCTTTGTTGGATTCAGTAGGGTACACAAAGGATCAGATGACATCTTTCTTTATCTGTGATGAAGGATGGGAAAGAGAGACAGAGATTACTTTGATGGAGATGAAGTTCACTGCATCTGATGAGGATAACTATGTTATGGCAGACACACGTTTGGAAGAACTTGTGCAGGATAAGGGACAGCGACTATTGTTTATGTTCGACAGCCTTAATGAAAGAATGTTTTTCATTGAGTTGACAGCTATCAAGAAAGGCACTTTGATTAAGCCTACTTGTGTCAAGAGCAAAGGTGAAGCACCTAAGCAGATTGAAGACATAGATTACAATGACAAGTTCCTTTCAGCAGCGGACGATGGTGTTTACCTTGACGAGTTTGGAAGTGATGACTTTGATGCAGAGGAATTGGAGTCGGAGGGGTTGAATATAGATGATGATTATTTCGGACATCAGGATTATTGATGTTCAAACAAAAAGGAAGATATGAAGATTTTCAGAAAATTAATTCTTTTTTTGGCAGTATTGCCATTAGTGTCTCTTTTCTCTTGTACAGATGAGGAAGGAGAAGGTGGAAAAGCAAAGATTTCAGGTATCGTATACAAGGTCTTGGATGACGGAGATATCGTAAAGTCTGGCGACAGTTACAGCTTTGTTCGTGACACTGTTGCAGCACCTGATATTGATGTTTTTGTGATATATGGTGGCAATCAGGAGGATGTTTACGACGATAAGACAAAGACATCCCACAATGGCAAATTTGAATTCAACTATCTTCGTGAGGGTGATTATTCAGTTTATGCTTGCAATGATGACGACACATACGTGATGCGTAGTGTACATTGTGGCAAGAAAGGCACAACAGATGTGGAGCCTATCTATATTTTTGATGGCAAGAATACAGGTAAAACTGCTGTTGTCGGTAATGTGAAAATTCTCTATGCTGCACTTTATGATGACGATGATGATGAATATGTACCTGCGGTTGCTGTACGTGTCTATATAAGAGCAGTGGGCAGAATGGCTGTGTCAGACACTCGTACTGATGATGAAGGAAGTTTTTATTTCTCACGTCTTGAACCAGAAACAGATTATGTGGTATGGGTTGAAGCTGAACAGAGAAAAAATGGAATTGTTAAAGCTTACACAGTTAATGTGACCACAGGTAAGACTGGTGAAATCGTTAAGTGTGATGATTTGAAAGCTAAGGTTTATTAATCTAACACAAAATCAAAAAATATGATGAAAACAATGAAGATTATTTTCCCTGTTATCCTTTCTTTAATTGCTTTTTCTTCGGTTGATGCCCAGAAAAAGACAATCGATGGAAAGAAGATCAAGGAGATTAAGGAGTGGAAGATTGATTCTGGCAAGCGTACTCTTTCTGAGTTGTCAAAGTATGACGCAAATGGAGAGAGAATTGAGCAGATCAAGTATGAAACAAACGGAAGCCAAAAGGAGCGTACTGTTTTTGAGTACAACGCTAATGGCAAGTGTATAAAAGAGACCAAGTACGATGAGTTCAACAAGTTGGAGAAGACAACTGTAATTGAATACAACTCGTTCGGAAAGAGATCAAAAGAAACATCTTACGACGCCAAGGGCAAGGTAAAGAGTGTTAAAGAGGTGGAGTATATCACCGAGTAATTAAACAAACAATATCATGCAGGAGTTGACTAATGTTTCTCATACTCCCGTCTTCCCGGATGTGGATATGGAGGAACTGATTTCTACTATTGATACGAAACTGTCTCAGATGGATCCAATCACATTGGAGCAGATGAGCGGTATCAAGCTGATGAATAGAATCGACACGAAGTATCTTGTTGATGTCCGTCGTCTGCCTGCACTTTTGGATAAGGCAAAATCCGACTATTATGTGCAGGAGATTGCAGGTAAGCGTAAAGCGTTCTACCGTACGTTGTATTGGGATACTGCGGATGCTAGAATGTATGTGATACATCATGACAGAAAATTAAATCGTCAGAAAATCAGAGTCCGTGAATATGTTGAGTCTAACCTGACTTTCTTGGAAATCAAAAACAAGAGCAATAAGGGTAGAACTAAGAAAATCCGTATCTCTGTCCCTGACGAAAATATCAAATCCTATACAGATGCCGTTGATTTCATCAACAAATCTGCCAATTACGGTATAGATGAAATATCAGGACGTTTACGAAACCAATTCTCTCGTATCACTCTCGTCAACAAAGGCAAGACAGAACGTTTGACCATCGATATCAGTATCAAATTTGAGAACTGTGTCACTGGGACAAAAAATACGATCCCTGCTCTTTGTATCGTGGAGGTGAAACGCGATGGAAATGTATATTCCCCTTTTACAAGCTATATGGCAGATTTAAGAATCAAGAAGAAAAGTATCAGTAAATACTGTCTTGGTATGATTCTTACTGATCCTAGTCTGAAACAGAACAGATTCAAAAGAAAACTTCGCTATATAGAAAAAATGTTGTCAAAAAAGTAAAATTTTAATACCATGGATTTATCTCAAATTGAACTTTTGGGTATTCCGTTGATTAATGTTGACGGACTGATTGAAATGCTTGTACGTTTCGCCGTTACAATGCTTTTCTCTTTTATTATCATTGGTTGGTTATATTATTCTCGCAGTAAGAGAAAAGACTGGTGTTTCTGCTTCACTATGATTGCGGTCACTGTCTTCCTTTTGATCTTCTTGCTTGGACACGAGAAACTTCAGATTGGTCTTGCCTTAGGATTGTTCGCGATCTTTGGTATTGTGCGATACCGTACGGAGGCCATTGCGATTCGTGAGATGTCATACTTGTTCATGATTATCGGTATCGCCGTAATCAATGGTTTGGCTACAAGTGTCTCTTATGTTGAGTTGGTTGTGACTAATCTTATCTTTGTTGCCGCAGCATGGGTGATGGAGCGTAGCAGCTTGATGGACAGAGTGAACGTGAAGCTTGTCACATATGAGAAAATCAATCTTATCACTCCAGACAAGTATGATGAGATGATGGCAGATTTGAAGGCTCGCACTGGTTTGGATATCACTAAGTTTGAGGTCGGACATATTGATTTCCTTAAGGACATCGCTTTGGTAAAAGTTTACTATAAGACTGCCGACAAATCAATCAATACTGTAGACGGTATCCGTAGAGCTAAAGATTTCACAGAATAAAAAGGTTTTGTACCTAAAAAGATAAAGTTTGATGAAAAGTTTGATGAAATATATATTGCTGCTTCTTTCCTGTGTCGCATTTTCAGTGTCGGCAGAGGAAGACTTTGGTAGTAATATATCGGTTGAATTGTCGAAAAAACTCAATAAAAAGATAGACATATCTTTGGAAGAGGAGGTGCGTCTAAATCAAAACATGGGTCATTTCGACCGTTTGGCTTCTACACTTGGTGCAGATTTCAAACTTATCAAAAAACATCTTAAGGGTGGTGTGGCATATTCTGCGTTATTGTATAATGAGACAAACTATTGTCTGCTAAACCATCGAGCAATCGCTACATTGACTGGATCAACGAATGCTGGAAACTTCGAGTTTTCTCTTCGCGCACGTTATCAGGCGACATTCCAGGATGACAGTTATGGAAATACACATAAGGTGGATCCGAAGCAGATTGTCAGAGGTAAGGCAGAAGTGGAATATGAATTCGCAAAAATTAAGTTATACCCATATATTTCTGCAGAGGCATACTACGAGATCGCAAAAAAAGATTGCAACAGAATCAAGTATGCGGTTGGAGCAAAGAAAAAAATCAACAGACATAATTCCGTCGCTTTGGGATTCTTGTTTGATGACAAACTCAAATCCAACAACTACTACTTGCAGTTAGGTTATAGCTACAAATTCTAAGAATCTTTTTTCTTAAATATAAAGGTCGTATCTTATGATACGGCCTTTTTTGTATCTTTGCATCAAATCAGAGAACATCCATCATGGCTTACACTCCGTATATAGATCCGCAGACAGATGAACTCCTTCGCCAATATTATGAGGCAAACTTGCCGATTGATCGTAATGCTAAATCGGCCGGTCTGTCGTACCGTGAGATTTTGAAGAAATATTGGGGTTACGACTCTTTCCGCCCGATGCAGGAGGAGATTATAACATCTATCGGATCAGGTAAAGACACGTTGGCTCTTCTTCCGACTGGTGGAGGAAAGAGTATCACTTTCCAAGTGCCCACGATGGCTAAAGATGGAGTCTGCCTTGTCATCACTCCACTTGTGTCGCTGATGAAAGACCAGGTGGAGAATCTGCAACGTCTTGGCATCAAGGCTGCGTATATCCATTCCGGAATGGAGCCCAAGCAAGTCTACCGTGTGATAGAAAATGCTTGTTACGACGCTTATAAATTCCTTTATATATCTCCAGAACGACTTTCTCTCGACTCGTTCCGCAACAATCTTTTCCGTATGGATATTTGTATGATTGCTGTGGATGAATCACACTGTATCTCACAATGGGGCTATCATTTCCGCCCGTCTTATCTGAAAATAAGCGAAATCAGAGATCTGCTTAAGCATACTCCTGTGTTGGCTCTTACGGCTACTGCGACTCCGGAGGTGGTGGATGATATCCAAGAGAAACTGAAGTTTAGGGAGAAGAATGTTTTCCGCAAAACGTTCTTGCGTAAGAATCTCTCTTACCTTGTCCGCCAGACAGATGATAAGATAGAATACATCAAACGAATTCTGGATAGCCAACAGGGTCAGGGTTCTTCTATTGTGTATGTGCGTTCCCGTAAGTTGACGGAGGAGGTCGCAGCCCGACTCAATTCTTTAGGTATATCAGCTGAAAGTTACCATGCCGGACTTGATGCCAGTATCAAAGATGAGAAGCAAAACAAGTGGAAGAATGGAAGTGTACGTGTGATTGTTGCCACAAATGCTTTCGGAATGGGAATTGACAAAGGTGATGTTCGCACCGTCATCCATTATAATCTGCCAGAAAATCTTGAAGCTTATTTCCAGGAGGCAGGACGTGCTGGACGAGATGAGAAGGATTCGTTTGCTATATTGCTTTATGACAATAAGGATTTTGGAGCATTCAGAAAGCATCTGTTGGATGAGTTCCCGTTGAAGGATTATGTCCGTATTGTCTATGATGAGATTTGCCGTTATCTGAATATACCTATTCATGAAGGAGCTGGCTGGAATGCGGAGATTGATTTATGGAAGTTCTGTAAAGAGAGAAATCATAAATATGAGAGGATAGAGTCGAGTCTGAATATATTGTCTCAGAATGGATACCTTACCTATTCTCCGAATGCCATACGCCCGTCTAGATTGATGTTCAATGTGCGACGTGATGATCTGTATAGTGATGATTACGACACTGTGCCTGAATTCTCCAATCGTGTGATGGAGACGGTGATGCGTCTTTATCCAGGTGTTTTTGCCGATTATGTCCATATAGATGAGACGGAGATTGCTCATGAACTTGGTGTATATGGAGATTCACGACAGCATATCTACAATGCGTTGCAGAATCTTCGTGCGTTTGGCATCATCAAGTATGTGCCTGGCAAACAGGCCACATTTATCGAGTTTCTGGTTAATCGTCAGGAACCGCGGCATGTGGCCATTTCTAAAGAGTCGTATGAGATTCGTAAAGAACGTGCGATATATCGTATGGAAAACATGATACAGTATGTGCGGTATAACACAAAATGCCGTAGCCAGATGCTCCTCCACTATTTCGGAGATGTCGAAGCAAAACCGTGTGGCACTTGCGATGTCTGCCGTGAACTTGGAAAGAAATCTCCTGCTGAGATTCAGTCGATGCAGAGAGAAGATTTCCGTACGTCAATCAAACTGCGAATCCACCTTCGTGAAGGCAACATCAACGAGGCCACTCTCCGCCATATATATCAATTCCGTCTTGCCGATTTTGAAAGAGAATTTGCGGACATGAAAGAAAAAGGAATAATCACAAGTAATGAAGGCGGATGGCTGTATTGTAAATGAGACGTGAAATATAATATATGATTTTATTGTTCTTTATTTTGTTGTGCCTTATTAAATATATTTGTTATCTTTGCCATGTCAAAAGACCGTCTACAGAGTTAACGTCACTCTGGAGCCCAACACTTATACTGTGTGGCTAAAAAATGTGTGGTGTAAATGCCACGCTTTTTATTTATCCCCATGATTTACGTAACCATTTATAAAAGTTTTTGCTTTCTGCTTCACTTCTGTTGATTGATATATATTTTCCTCCTTGCACAAGGTCTGTCATTTTTGAGGTTCCCCTTATTTACAACGAACAAACTACAGTGAATCTGATTTGGGTGGACTTATTGCCTTCGATGATTTCGTTGGTTTGACTTCCGATCTGTTCTCTTCCATCGGTATAAAATAATCCGCTATATTTCGCATAGATCTGTAGACGTGGGGTTATTTTCCATTGTCCAGTCACTCCGATGTGATGGCCTTTACCGTAGAATACAGGCATTGAAAAATAGCCTGTGACGTCTTTTTCGGAGAGATATATCCTGTTCTGGTATTCAGGAGCATTGAAATACGCATATCTGATAGAGATATTTGCCCTTTTATTGCGGCGGGATAACGTCAAATCTTGAGCCACGACATATCCCCATCCAAACAGTTTGTTTGCCTCCACAATCGATTTATAGTTGACAGTGGTGTGCCTTTCGTCTTTGTAGGTTAACCGCCATATGTGCATCTCTTTTTCAAACACTCGGCTGTTGTTGTCTGTCAATGACTTTGTGTGTTTGCGATATTTTGCTGTCAATTTTCTGTTATATCCCAACCCGATGTCTATGGTCGCCAAACAATCGGATCCGACACTCGGTTCGATGACTTGATATTTCAGCCAATCAAATCTATAAACGTCAATGTATCCTCTCAAGTGTACGTGGGGATAAGGAAGCAAATCTGCTCCAATAAACATTCCTCGTTCATTTTGGTTTCTACTGTTTTCTCCGAATGCATTGGCGAAATCCGCATTGTATTCTGGCGTGTAGTGCCGTTGCACCAAAGAAAACGACATCCTGCTGTTGGCGTGAATCTGTGCATGGTTGACCATGGCATATCCCCCGTCGGCAGATTTAGCGAACTCTCCACATAACTGGATGTTCCTGAATTTCACTTTGTAGTCCACACTCGCATCGTAGTTGTCTTTGCGGTTTCTGGTGCGAAATATATTGTATGGTTGTGAATTTGGAATGAGAATATGATTGTATTTATAGTATATCCCGGTAGCACCGACACTCCACCGCTTTTGTTTCCATTTTATGTTTCCTCCAAACACTTTACGTTCTGCGTTTTTCCGCTTGGCAAGTTCAGCCTTTGTGCGGTGGTATCCGTCTGTTTTCAGACTGGTGATACTGGATGAGTCGGACAAGTTAGCGTCTACTTTTTGAATTGCAAAAAAAGGAGATAATTGAAGTTTGGTTATAGGAGAAATCATGGCTCCTCCTCCTCTGTGAAATCCGTATTCGGAAGTAGAAGAGTGTCGAGTCACACCTTCGTAGGATAATATATCTCCGTTGATGCAGTTCGACTTGCCTAGATTGTAACCTCCGATCACAAGTCCTTGTGCGAAAGACGCATGATAGTCTCCAACGATGATTTTATCAAACATTTTGATGTTTCGCAATTCAACGCTAGCCGACGTATAGTCTGTTATTCCGTCGTTGGTGCTGAAGAACCGTTCCCCGGCGTCTTCTTCCATACTGAAATTCATGAACATTTTTGAGCCAGCGGTTACTTTCAATTTGATATACGTTTGCCATGGATTGCCAAGATATGGATTTTTCGCGCCGCTTTTATATCCTGATTTGTCAGGGAATATTCGCCCTGCAAAAGTGGTTAATGAAGCATGGATCTGGTTGAAGCTGTCATCCCGTTTCACGCTGTCACAGTCTCTTATGTATGCGTATTGTTTGAGAAAATCCAACTCTTTCTCACTAATTCCATCGCAATTTTTTAATTCGTATATTGAATAGAATCGACGGTACAATTCTCTATGACGCAAGATGCTGTTGATCGCATTTTGTCCAAGCAGAGGAATCTTTTTTAGAAATGCCTCATCTACAGTGTTTAATTCTATTCCGTTGGCCAATAGTTCTGTGATCTCATCAGCTATCTGTTCCACGTCCACCTCTGTCTCATCATCTGCATTTTCTAATTCTTCCATATAATTCAGGATGATGCTGTCTTCGTTGGCAAAAACGACTGCATAAAGCAAACAGAACAATATAGTCAAACTATTTCGCATAACTCTTTTTGTTTTGGATTTTCCATTTTAATCCCAATGACATACGTGTGCCAAGGGAACTGCAATAATCGGCCGCATAAGAAAAGTTGAAGCAATCAATGTCCAATCCAAATCCTGCCGACGGACGGATCGGCATCAGACTCGCACCACAACGTAGATTGAATTTTTCGATATTGTATTTGAATCCCATTCTCCCGATGAACTCATTTTTTTCGACTCCTATTTCTGTTGCCCAATCGACATAGGTGTTGATAGTTAGATTGTAGGCTACGAATGCCGCATATGCAAATTTATTTTTTTCAATAGCCTTTGGCTCGTTTCTGATTTCAGCATAGCAAGCCATTAGATTGTCTTCCGCGAAATAGCAATAAAAACCAGGAGCCACACAGAATCCAGACATTCCATCTTCAGCCCCGACATGGTGATGAAGATGGTATGCCGCTGAAATTCCAGCACTCATGCGTGGTGTGAACATACGGGCCAACGATGCTTTTGCAGAGATGTCGTTATAGTCGGAATAGCCGAAAACAGACAATGTGTAGCTATGAGTCAGGTTCGCTTTCGGAAAAGATATGTGGATTATGGTTTCTCCCAATTCAGACAGGAAGAAACTGTTGTGATAGCCCAAACAAACTTCTGTCTGTTCGAGCGATGCGGAAAATGAGCAGTTTGTGTGGTAATCGTCGTAAACTGATACTGATCCCATTGACTGAGAATGTGTGCTTTTCTCTTGTGAAACTGCTACTAATGAAAACATGAAAAGCACAGCGACTAAATAATATTTCATGCAATTGCGTTGATAAAACGCTTATCTTTTATAAACAGAATGGATCTGTTGTCAATAAAACGAACAGTTCCAATGCTGTGTTTGGAACAATTCGTATTACATTCTTGATTTCTAAATTCTATTAATGAAAGAAATGGAGTCTTTACGCGAGCAAAGCATTAAGTTCTTCATCGGAAATCTTCAGATGTTTGGCTATTTCAGAAATAGGCATTCCTCCATCAACTAACATTTTGATTGTTGAAATCATACCTTCTTTCTTACCTTCTTCAATTCCCTCTTTTCTGCCGACCTCAACACCTCTTTCATATCCATGCTCCTCCATGTCCATTTCGTCGGCAAGTATCTTCATACTTGCTTCGTAAACTTTGTATTCTTCTTCGGAAAGGGCTCCAATCTTTGCCTTTTCAATAAGCCGAAGAAGTCCTTCGTCTGCTCGGTCGTATACTGATGGGTCGATATTTTCCATACGTCCTAAATTTTTGAAGAAGTCAAACCAAATGTCTCTTGTGGTTATGTTGTTGACATCCAAAGAGAACTTGGGCAAAGATACAAAATATTTCCGATGTCTGTCCCAAAATAAATCTCCTGTGTCGAGATCACACTCTCCAGTGCGTGTCACGACCTTGTCGATGCCAGCCATCGTCTCTCCCATGATGAAGATTCCGATGATCTTTGAAATGTCTTCTTCCATTTTTATCCACTTTAGGCCTTTGCTGATTTTGTTGTCCATGAGCTTGTAGACGTAGAAGTTGGCACGTGTCTTGAAAAATTTCTGGCAAGAGTTCTGCATCTCGATCATAATTGTGTCCCCTTTGTTTGTGGTGCATAGAAGGTCGAACGTCACGCCTCTCTTGCTCTTTAAAGAGGCTGGCATCTCCACATTTTCAAACTTTACACTTGTGATTGTGTCCTCGTCTCCTTCCAGAATGGCATTTAGAAAGGATTTCATGATGATTTCGTCGGACAAACAATATTTGAATCCGAAATCACACCTCAAATCAATGTATGTTCCCATTGGTTATTTGTTAATGTTTTTTTGTACTATGTCTAATCATAAATTGACTAAACGATTTCGAATGCAAATATATGGATGCTTTTTTAATTATGCAACGTCTCTTTCAGTTTTTATAAATGAAACAGTCACCTTGGCTATATTTAACCAAGGTGACTGTTTGCTTATTTCATTCCTATAGTGGAGACTCTTTAGTGATTCAAAAGAGAATACCACATAGTTGTGCTAACTTTCTTATTTTAATTTGAATGAGATTCCGGCTTGAGCGTATGGGAATCCGCTACCTGAGTCAGCACCAAACTCTGCTTTGAATCCGAACGCATTCGATATAAAAAATCTTGCGCCTAAGAATGGACCGAAACAGAACTTGTTGCGAGTAGGGTTCTCTCCATAGTAGCTATGGAAATCAAGACCATCAACATAGTTCCAAATCTTCCAGTGTCCACCCATGAGCAAACCTGCATATACATCAATGCGGTCAGTCGGGTCGAAGTGGAACGCTCCACGGAATGCCACAAAAATATTGTGCATCTCTGCGTCGTAGAATAGAGAGGTGTTGTAGTAATAGCCGTGGTAGTTGTAGCCATACTGGCGTCCCCACACGTCATATAGGTAGTAACTTGCCATACCTCCTAAAGATATTGCCATCTTGCCGCTCTTTCCTACGCTTGTTAGACCACCATCTACACACAAAGTTAGAGGCGGAATCATAACTTCACGAAATTCTGTACCTGAATGGGTAGGAGCACCGATTGTAATGTCCATCACAACACTACCATCGGTGAATGCTGAGCTTGCACCTTTCTTTTTGCCTCCTTTAGCAGGGGCTGAGAATGCTAATGAAGCACATAAAATGCCACAAGTTACTGTAAATAGTTTTCTCATCATTTTTATTGTTTCACTCAAAACACTGCAAAAAGTATGCCACTGTGCGTCTTTGCTTTGTTTCAGTTATACTTTTCTGCAAATTGTTAATAAATGGTTTCCGTTTTCATCTGTGGTGGCGATGATATATTTGTCTCCACCGTCTTTTATTCCAAGTTTTTTCCTCAGTTCATCTGCCTGAAGAGGAAAATTCCTGCATGTGATGTTTGCCCGTTTGATGCCGTCAAGATTTTCTTTGAGCTCTTTTTTGTTCATCGAAAAGCTTTTCTCCACTTCAAATTTCCTGCCTGGAAAATTTTCGTGTAATTCATCAGATGTGAATATATGGCTGAATGGAGCTATTTTTTTTATTTTATCAGAAGCTAAGCAATCGCAGATGTTAGCTTTGAGAATCGCAACATTAGGCTCGTAGAGATAGGAGAGGGGAGTGCTGTATGTTGGGCATCCTGAAGACAATGCTGTTGATTCCAAAATCTCCGTCTTCCCATCTGTTTTGATGTTCGCTGCTACGATCCGCTTGAATTCAGCATCCTTTTTGCATACAAAAAGTAGTTCCTTGCATTCATTATCTACCGCGACTACGTGTACTTCTTCCACACAGTCTAAATCTCTTATCGCTGATTTGATGTCGAGCATCGGGGATAGCTTGAGCATCATACGGTCGCATTTGCTCAAAAGCATATCCTTAAGTGTAGCGACGTCTGGCTCACAATCTTTTATCTCCACAGTCTTTTTGCCGTTCTTGTCGCGGCGTGCAGGGTCAAGAAAAATCAGATTATAGTGAGACGCTGATGCTTTTATCAGTTCTATGCCGTCTGCGTTTGTCGTGGATACGTTCGTCGCACCGAGAGCCTTGAAATTATGGGATGCTATTCTGCATAGCTCTGCATTGCGTTCCACGTATTCTGCATTTTGAAAATTGCGGGAGATAAAGTAGAAGTCTATCCCGAATCCCGAAGTCAGATCTATCATTGTTGCACCGTCGCCAGCAATTGATTGCTTATATAGAGCGGTTTTCTCTGAGGAACATTGCTCCATGGACAGCTTGACGGGATAAACTATATCATCCGTATTAGCGAACGTCGGCAATTTTGCCTTTGCGATCTGACGGCCTTCAATCTGTTGTAAGGCGGCACGTATGTCAATATCCTTGTTCGACGAGAATTTCAATGCCAACTTCGCCACATCATCATTTTGATGAGCGGCGATAAAGTCTAGCGTGTCGGCAGAGAAAAAGTTTTGCATTGATTATGAGAATACGACGGTCTTGTTCTTGTAGACCAACACCTTTCTGTCGATATGTTTTTCCACAGCACGGGATAGTACGATTTTTTCCAAATCCTCACCCTTGTGGATGAAACTTTTTACCGAATCTTTATGTGTTACGCGAGCGACATCCTGCTCAATGATTGGACCAGCATCAAGCTCTGTAGTCACATAGTGAGATGTGGCTCCGATAATCTTCACTCCTCTTTCAAAAGCCTGGTGGTAAGGTTTGGCTCCCACGAATGCAGGCAAGAATGAGTGGTGGATATTGATGATCTTGTTAGGATATGAGTTGATCATATTCTCGCTGATGATCTGCATATATCTAGCAAGAACGATGAAGTCGATTTTGTTTTCAGCGAGAAGTTCCATCTCTGCTTTCTCAATTTCCTCTTTGTTTTCCTTAGTCACATGGAACACATGGTATGGAATACCGAATTTTTCTCCTACCCAAGCCAAGTCTGGATGGTTTGAAATGATCAAAGGAATGTCAACATTAAGTTCACCTGCAGAATAACGGGCAAGAATGTCAAACAGACAATGTGACATTTTAGATACGAATATTGCCATGCGAGGTTTGATGTCAGAGAAATACAGATTGAACTGCATATCGTAGCGAGAACCAAACAATGTCGAGAAATATTCGTTTAATTTGTCTCTAGGGATAAGAAAGTTTGTCAGATCCCACTCGATACGAGTGAAGAAAGTGTTCTGCTGGTAATCCACGTGTTGGTCAAGGTAAAGGATATTTCCCTTGTTCACGTTTATGAAGCTGGTCACTGCAGCCAAGATACCCTCCTGGTCAGGACAGTGAATAAGTAGTATAGCAGTGTTGCTTTTCTGTTCCATGTCAATTAATTTCTATTATTCTGCAAAAATAATATTTGTGGCGGTGATATGCAATTATAAATGTTAAATGCGGAAAGCAAAATGCATAAAAAAACAAAAGGAACGCTTATTAGCGTTCCTTTTGTTGATATTGAAAGATGAATGTTTATCTTATCAAAGTGAAGTGACCGAAATACTGTTTGTCGATATCGTCAATATCGATTTCATACCAGTAGTCTGTAGCTGGCATCTTAACGCCATTATATGTTCCATCCCAACCTGATTCAAATTCTGAACCGTTTGCTGAGAATATCATCTTGCCATATCTGTCGAAAATTCTAACAGTAGCGGAATTTGCGTTTTTATAAGCATTAAGATTCTTGATTTTCCAGCGATCATTCTCACCGTCTCCATTTGGAGTGAAGAACATATCTGGTTCTGGTTCTATTGCCTTAATCTCAATTTTCTGTTCTGCTGCACATCCGGTGCTATCTTGAACCTGAAGGATATGAGTTCCAAATGGCAAGTGGTCTTTTTTGTCTGTGTTGCTTTCCAAAATGCCTAGGTCTTTGGAACCTAAGAAAATTTGGTAAGGCATTGTTCCTCCAGTCACTGTATATTCAACACTTCTGTCCTCTGGGTTTACAGAATCAACACTTAGTTCAGGTAATGGATTTACATGGATAGTCACAGACTCTTTAGCGTGGCAACCTTTAGCGTTCTTGTCTATATCCGAAGGTAAATCCAAATCGGCATAGATGGTATATGTTGTTGTCTCGTTCAAGTATAGTATTGGAGACAATTCGTTTGAAGGCACTTCTGGTTCCCAATAGTATGTCGGTGACAATATTTTTCCATTTGGCTCGTAAGCATTCAATCTCACGTCCATGGAAGAAGGCTGTCCTTCACATACCTGATCCTGGTTATTGAACAATCTCAACCTCAATGTGATTTCTACTACATTGATTGTCCAAACTGTATCCATTGGACATCCTGATTCTGTAAATCCTGAGATTCTCTTTTTGTATGTTCCTGCAGTCATGAAAGAGTCACCGAACAAAATCTGCTCTCTACAGATTAGAGTGTCCAAGTTTATTTCACCTCCGTCATTGACAATCAAGTGAAGAGTAGTTGTACTATCGCAACCGTTGCTTGCACCTCCCTTTATCTTTTCAACAATTATGGTGTCTACTGGATAGTTGTAGACCTTTCCTGCAAACTCATAGTTGTCTGATGGACAAACGGTTGCTGATTTAGTTACCTCTACTGGTTCAACTACTTCAATTGTTGGTGTGATTATACTATCACATCCCCATATTGTCTTTAACTTTATAGCAGTACCTTTGTATGTTCCCACTTTATTGTAAGGAACTCCATCGTATGAATCACCTTTACATACTGTGACATCTACATCTTCCTCTTTATTCGGATGAACAAAGACATACTGCTCATGACTGCATCCATCCGAATCGAAAGTGATAGGAGTAGTAGGATTTTCATCTACGTCATTATAGTATTTCTCTACATTGTTATCTGTGATATATTTGTCGCCCTTGCATAGGTGTTTAGGGTCATCTTTTACATTTCCAGCTTCTACTCTTATATATCGTGGCTGTATTGTTGCTGGACATCCGGTTTCTTGATCAATCTCAATGTAATCATCAATCTTGATGTCTCCAGCTGTCGGATATTGCGTATTCAAGCATTGAGGAATGTACTCTGTATCCAATATGACATATGGTATACATTTTATGAAATAATCAACCGATGGCGTTTCAATTAATTGGTCGTTATTGGTTTTAGTGCTCAAAACAGTTCCATCTGGCATTACTTTTGTGGAATCCTTGCACATTACAACTAGAATCTTGTCTTTATCCTGGTTTATGACAAATTCATCTTGAATTGAACATAGTCTGTTCCCGAAATTATCCTTAGTTGAAATGATTATTCTATATTTTCCGTTATGCTTATCCTTTTCAAATGCGTCGATGTTATAACTGATGTCTTTGCCTGTGTCGTAATTGTCACTGGCAATTTCTTCATAGGAAGAAGTAGATTCGTTATATTTATACCATTTGTACATCACATCTGAATATGAAGAACCAAAAAATGAGTCAAATTCAGATTGTAGATATTCTACTTTCAATTGTGCAGGTTTTTGGTAGTAGAATTCATCGGCGGTTATTGTAAGTGATGGCTGGTTGACTTCGATTTTGATATCGTCAAGAGCAAGGTCGTATCCTGAACTGCTGACAGCAGTCGCCATAACCACAAAATATATCTTTTTTGAGGCGTCAGACTCTTTTATCTTAAATTCAGTCTCCATTTTTTTCCATGTTCCTGGAGCTATTGAACTTGCTGATAAGTCGTCGTTTATTGGGTCTGTAATATCATTTCCATTCTCATCCTGAATAGACAATCTTACTGTATTTCCTCCCCATTTTGATGCACTTGCCATATATGCAGTGAATCGGAACTGTACATTTGAACAGTTCGCTTTTAATGATTTTTTATACAATATCAGATTGTTGTTGATGTCAACAGCAGGTCCATTGTCGATAGCATCGAATACCATAAAGTATCCCAATGTTTTATCTCCGCTATATGTGTGATCTGTGAATTCTTCCCAACATGCTCCTTGGTTTCCACAATCTGTAAGCTTGTCACCCCAAGAGTTTTCCTCTGCAGTAGATTTGATCACCATATAGTTTCCTGGTGTAGGATTTATGATTCCTGTGAAATTAAGAGGAGTATAAAATCCTCCTTCTTTATCGGCATCGTCGTCATGTGGTGACGCTGTACATATCGCAGGGTCAGACGTGCTGTTTCCTCCAAAATCCTCATATGAAACTGTACGCCATTCCATCGCATTGGCTGAAATTGCCATTGCAGAAGCAATCAGTCCTAATAATATTTTAGTAAAATTCTTCATCATACTCGTAAACCCTATTATTTTCATTCAATCAATTTTCTTATTAGCAAAAATAATAAATTTTTAAATGGAGTATACTTTTTTTTGATTTTTTTAACTGTTGCCTATTGTATAACATAAAAACAAAACAAAAATGCCACGCCGTGATTAAATTAAACTCCTCTGAAATAAGGAATTGGGGTACGCGTCTACTTTGTAATCCTCCGTGCGATGCAAAACAAGGCTGCAAGCAACCTTGAGTCGAGGCCCGCCATTGTATACGACAATTTCACCCGGAATGTTGTTATAATTGTAAAGTTTAACAATCAATTGACGGCGTGGCATTACAAAAATAGCGTTTTTTGTCCATTCGACAAGGGTTTACGTTTTTTTTCTTTAATTTTGTCTTTGCATTTTAATATGATATGGCAAAGAAAGGTACTATATATCTAATCCCAAACACACTTGGCGATTGTGACATTGATAATCTGTTCCCACAATATAATTATGTGGTGATTCGTAAGTTGCGTCATTTTATCGTTGAAGATGTCCGTACTGTCCGCAGATTTTTAAAAAGGGTTGACAAGGAAATTGATATAGACGCATTGTCTTTCTACACTTTGAATAAGCATACGTCTCCTGAGGAAATTTCGACTTTTTTGAATCCTATCTTCGACGGGAATGACGTGGGTATCATCTCTGAAGCTGGTTGCCCTTGTGTGGCTGACCCTGGCGCAGAGGTGGTTAAAATTGCTCAACGAAAAGATGTCAAGGTGGTTCCGCTGGTCGGCCCGTCATCTATCCTTATGGGACTTATGGCTTCTGGTTTCAATGGACAGAGTTTCGCTTTTGTGGGTTATCTTCCGATTGAATCGGCTGATAGACTGAATGCTATAAAGAAACTTGAACATCGTGCTTCAAGTGAACATCAGTCGCAAATCTTTATAGAGACTCCATATCGTAATATGAAAATGATGCAGATGCTTCTGCAGACTCTTCAGCCTAACACCCTGCTTTGCGTGGCCTGCGATGTGACTCTTGAAACGGAATATATTGTCACTAAGACAGTGGCTGAATGGAAAAAGATGACGTTGCCTGATTTGAACAAACGTCCTTCCATATTCATTATATATAAATAGGAGACGGAATAGCATTTCGCATTTTTATTTGTGTAATCAATTCAAATCCTTAACTTTGTAGGAAATATTTAGATACATTATAATTACATGGAACAGAAAATACCATACAAAATTTATCTTTCGGAGGATGAAATCCCTACAGCTTGGTATAACCTTCGTGCTGATATGAAGAAGAAGCCAGCTCCGCTTCTTAATCCTGCTACATTGAAACCTCTTACTGCTGAGGAGTTGAGTGCTGTTTTCTGCAGTGAACTTGTTGCTCAGGAGCTTGATGAGGATACTGCATTCGTAGCAATACCAGAGGAAATCCGTAATTTCTACAAGATGTACCGTCCTTCTCCAGTTGTTCGCGCTTACTGTCTAGAGAAAAAACTTGGTACTCCTGCTGAAATCTATTATAAGTTTGAGGGTAACAATACATCAGGTAGCCATAAACTAAATTCCGCAATCGCTCAGGCATACTACGCTAAGAAACAGGGATTGATCGGTGTCACTACAGAGACTGGCGCTGGACAGTGGGGTACTGCTCTTTCTATGGCTAGTGCTTATTTCGGATTGGACTGTAAGGTGTTTATGGTGAAGTGTTCATACGAGCAGAAACCATTCCGTCGTGAGGTGATGCGTACTTATGGCGCTACTGTCACACCTTCTCCTTCAAACACAACTGAAATCGGTCGCAAGATCCTTGCTGATTTCCCTGGCACAACAGGTAGTCTTGGATGTGCAATTTCAGAGGCTGTTGAGGTTGCCACTCACACTGAGGGTTATCGTTACGTATTGGGTAGTGTGTTGAATCAGGTGCTTCTTCACCAGAGTGTGATTGGTCTTGAGGCTAAGAAAGCATTGGATAAGTATGGTGTTAAACCAGATATCATTATCGGTTGTGCTGGTGGTGGTTCAAACCTTGGTGGACTTATCGCTCCGTTCATGGGTGAAAAGTTGAGAGGTGAGGCTGATTACAGAATCATCGCTGTTGAACCTGCGTCTTGTCCAAGCTTCACTCGTGGAAAGTATGCGTTTGATTTCTGTGATACAGGTAAGATCTGTCCGCTTGCTAAGATGTACACTCTTGGTAGTGGATTCATCCCTTCTGCAAGCCATGCGGGAGGTCTTCGCTTCCACGGTATGTGTCCAACTCTTTCTGAACTATATGATCAGAAGATGATGGAGGCTGTGGCTGTTGAGCAGTCAAGCGTATTTGAGGCTGCTGAGATGTTCGCTCGTGTTGAGGGTATCCTTCCAGCACCAGAGAGCTCACACGCAATCCGCGTCGCAATCGATGAGGCTTTGAAATGTAAGGAGACTGGAGAGAAGAAGAAGATCTTGTTTGGTCTTACTGGTACTGGATATTTCGACCTTGTTGCTTACGAGAAGTACAACAATGGCGAAATGGGTGATTATATCCCAACTGATGAGGATATCCAGAAGGGTTGGGCTACAATGCCAAAGGTTGATTTATAATATGTAGAGACGTGGCTAGTCCCGTCTATGCTTTTTGAAAATATTGGAGACGCGAGCATTCACGTCTCCATTTTTTATTAATTTTGCACGCGATATACAAATCGACGAATTTGATTAGTAGAAAACTGACTAAACTTTTATTCAAAATGAAACTGAATTTTGTGAGATTTGCCTGTAGTTGCCTAACATTGATTGGTTTGACATCTACTGCTACAGCATCTGACTATTACCGTCGCATTACTCCTGAAGAGTTGAAAAAGGAGAGAACACAGAAAAAATGTGAGTTCGTCTGGAGTGAGATGGGAGAGAAGTTGATCACTGAAATGGCTGTCGATTATCAGAATGCACTTTTTGTCACCAATATGAATTCGGAAGTGGATTCAAAGAAAGCGGAAATGCAGGAGATGATGAAGAAATACCCAGATGAATTCGGAATACGCTATACCCAAATGTTCGTTATTCCTGCAATCGACCAGCTTGAGAACAGCCTTGATTTGGTAAGGGATACAATCCTGCCTTCCGCATTGAAACAAAATGGTTTTTATTATGATCCTGAAGAAAAGCCAGCAGACAGTTTGATGATTGATTTGAGGAAAGACCCTTCGTCGATCGCATGCTATAGAGGAAAATATTATGAGGTATGGCAGTATAAGGCAGATTCCGACAGAATGAAGACATCCATCGTCTACACTCCGCTCGGCTATGAGAAGATCAAAATCCTTTATCGTGAGGAAGCGAATATCAAAGTGGATTATACTGAGTTGAAAAATACATTCAGTAATGCCGCGGAACAACGCAGGGATATTCAGGAGGCACGTAAGGAACATCCGCTTGACTACGGACAGTTTTTAGGTGAGGATTATCAATGGGTGTTGTGTGAGACTTGGCGTGAGGTCATTGTGAAACCAACATCAACAGAAGAAAAATAAATATGTATTGGCGACCCTTGTGACCGCCATTATGAAACAATAAAAGCCGGACTTGAAAGTCCGGCTTTGTATTTTATATGAATGCAACAAATTACTTTCCTACTGGCTGAGTAAGAGTTACATATCCATTCTTCAAGTTGATGAATTTAGCGATCTCTTCTCTGTCGATATGGCCGCAGACACAAGTCTTCAAGTTTTCAGCAGCACAGAACAGATAGACGTTCTGGCTTATGATTCCAGAGTCTGTGGCTCCGTAGAATGCCTTTCCATTGTCGTCGAATCCTTCCATTTTGTCGTAGTTCGCAACATAAATCAAATCTACACTTGCGTTCGCATGGAATGGATTCTTTCCTGCCTGAGCACGGAAATCTCCAGTGTTGACCAATTTCAATTTATGGCCGACAGGCTGGTATAGGTAGACTGCCTTCTTTGTGCAGACGTAAATATCAATCTCTTGTGCGTTTCTTGCTGTAGGAGCAGTCAGACGTGGATCGTCAGCAGATGGTCTGTTGACTCCTGATGCTGACCAAAGAAGGTTGGAGATAGTCTGGTCAGACAAAGCGTCTGGAGTGAAGTTGCGGAATGTGGCACGTGCTGACAAAGCGTCGTAGATAGGTGTTCCTCCGGTTGTTTGTGCAGCAGGAAGAATTATTGAGTCAGCCACCAAAGTGTCGATTGAATAAACCTGGTTTTCTGCAGTCGCATTGCATACTGAATTCGCTGTGTTTGTTGAATCTGCATTTTCAGTCTTTCCGCATGAAGATAGAGAGGAAAGAACACAAGCAACAGAAAAAGCAGAAATAAAAAGTTTTTTCATGTTTTAGTGAGTGTTGAATGATTAATAAATGCATGAGATTTGTCTTCTCAAGCCGGATGCAAATATACAAAAAATATTAAAAAAAGGCATGCCTGAAAGACATGCCTTTTAAGTTGAATCAGAAAATGATTTATTTGTACATTATTTTCTTTCCTTTGTTTATATAAACGTTTCCTCGCTCAGGATGATCCACTTTCTGTCCCTTCATGTTGTAGTACACATTTTCATTTGAAGAAGGATCTGCAAGAATGTCATCTATATCCAATTCCTGATTGGAGCCTACCTTGATCGTGATCGATTCTTTTGCGTGGCAACCTTTCGCATTTTTGTCGACGTCGGATGGCAAATCTATGTCAGCAAAAATTGTGTATGTTGTAGTCTGCTCGATTGTGAATGTTGGACTTAGCGTGTTTGATGGGATTTCTGGCTCCCAGTGGTAAGTCAGATTTAGTGCTCTGCCTTTTGATTCGTATGCTTTTATGGCAGCGTTCAATGCTACCTCATCTCCTGGTTTTAGTTCAGTCTTATTGGCAATTAATCTTAGTCGAAGATTGATATCCACAACTTCGATGTTCCAAATTGTGTCTATAGGACTTCCTGATTCAGAGAGACCGGTTATTGTCTTTTGGAATGTGCCGGCTACCGTGAATGTGTCTCCAAACAAAACCTGCTCTTTACAGATCAATGTGTCAAGATGAACTTCTTCCACTGCGTATGTAGAGACGTTAGTTGCTAATGCAATCAGCCCTGGTAGAAGAAATTTTTTCATAATACTCATAATCTTATTACTTTTTGTGAATTAATAAATTTTCAAATGCCATATTTTTTTAGTTGTCTGTTGTAATAAAAACAAAATAAAAAGCCATGTCGTATTAAATAATTTCTATGAAATAAGTAGAATGGGGTTTCAAACAAAACCAGTCCTCTACAGAATGAAAGTGTCCTTAATATACAACGTTGAAATCATCTCCACAAACCATCGCATTAAAATTAGTAGCTAAACCGGAAAATACTAAAATAAGCTTTTTTAGTTTTGACGTAACTAATTATGTTTTTTATTTGACAACAGTGCAAAATTATAAAAAAATATATAATGCGATGCAGGATTTGTGATTAATTGTATGTTTGATCTATTTTTTATAGAATTTTATTGTGTTGTGTTTTAATGAATGATATTTTTGAATTTTTATTCAGGTAAATGCGGAAATGTGGATATTAATGACTAAATTTGCAAAAACAAAACAAACATTTATGACAGAAATTAAAGGTAAGTGGGCACTTGTTACAGGTGCATCACGAGGTATCGGAGCTTTGGCGGCTAAATTTCTAGCGGAAAGAGGCTGCAACGTCGTTCTTCAGAGTAGAAAGAAATCGCATCTTGATGCGGTCTTGGCAGAAGTTAAGAATATGGGTGTTGAGGCTTACTCTGTGGAGTGCCAGTTGGAAGACGACAAGGATGTTAAGCGCATGCTTAAGGAAATCGACGACAATGGAACAAACATTGAAATCGTTCTTAACAATGCAGGTATCCAGGTGACATATCGTGCATATCCAGAGTATTATAATACTCCAGCCGAGGATTTTGTGGAGAGTTTGAAAGTCAACACAATCGCGCCAATGCTTATTTGTTACCACTACTTGCCACGTATGATCAAGGCTGGTTTCGGCAGAATCGTTAACACTACAAGTGGTATCAATCTTGAGCCAGAGCAGGCTGCTTATTCGGCAAGCAAGGCAGGTCTTGATAAGATCACTAAGGATTTGGCTTCTAAGATCGACGGTACTGATGTCGTGCTCAGCCTTACAGATCCAGGTTGGTGCCGTACAGATTTGGGTGGACCTAACGCACCAAATGCACCAGAAAGTGCATTGCCAGGAGTTGTGTTGGGTGTGTTTGCAGACGATAAGAAGTCAGGCAGAATAATTTCAGCTCAGGATTATGCTAGAATGACGCTTGAACAGGCGTTGGCAAAATTAAAGTAAGAATAATATTAGGATGTTAAGATTAGACATTTTTAAATAGAGGAGAGTCGTTTGACTCTCCTTTTTTTTTCTTGTTATTGCAATTTTTTTATTAGTCGTAACCAAGTCTCCTTTTGGATGTGATTGTTTTTATTATATATTGTGATTGAGTGATTTTTTTTCTGCAGATATTCTGAAGAATTTCCTTATAATTGAAAATATGGATATACAATTTTGTTGGGTTGTGTGCAAAATCAAATAGATATGTAGAAAAATATTGGAAAATAGCGATAGAGTTTGTATATATATCAAATAAAAATTTGTTTGTTTGTATATTATCAATACATTTGTCGGAGGTGATGCAGTATTTCACTTGGTATTTAGTGTGGTTGCTTAGATATTATGTGTATGAGAAAAAGAATAACAGGTAGAATTTTGTTACTGTTTTTCATTATGATTGGAATTGACATGCAGATAAAAGCACAGGAGTTCTTTTCTAATGAAGATGTAGTTCCTTTTTGTACAGAAGAGAATGATTTGGCAATTAGTTTTCCTGCAGGAACTTCTGGAGAAGAAGCGTTTGATTTTTCTAGCGGATGTTTAGGAAGTACATTGTCTCCTCAATGGTTTATTATGCAGATTGATGAACCTGGAATGCTGGGTATCACAATGGAACATTCTGAAGGATATGATGTTGATTTTGCTTGTTATGGACCATTCAAGGGAAAGAACAAACAGGAGGTGATCAATAGTATTAATGAAGATATTACAATATATAATGTTGAGGATGACCTCAGTATCTTTGATGTATATAGCCCATCAGACACATGTTATACTCAGAGTTATTTGGATGAATATAATCGAGTAATGGATTTGGAGGATAGCATATATAATGATTGCAGTAGTCGTTTTTTCCTGTTGAATTATTTTGATTTTAATTCTGATCAAGAATATGAGGAATATTGTGAGGCAGAATATGAAAATTTAATGGAATGTATTGATGAAACAGCACAGAAAGAACATGCAATTTATCCTCCGGATCCAGTACAATTTGATATAACAAATCCTTGTTTTAGAGGTTATAATGACAATTATCCATTGGAATCTATAGTCGATTGTAGTTATAGTACCAGTAGTAAGGAATTTTGCTATATTCCAGATGCAAAAACTGGCGAGTGGTATTTATTCTTAGTTACAAACTATTCTCAAAAACCAGGTACAATTTCTTTTGATAAGACTTCGGGATCTGCAACAACCAATTGTAAGATTATTGTTGACGCAATGACTGTCGGCCCAGTGTGTGAAGGGGAGTCTTTTGAATTGGATGTCAACAATGCTCCTGAGAACGCCACATTCTTATGGACAGGTCCAAATGGATTTGTTTCGACGGAAAAGAACCCTACTATCTCCAATGTCACACAAGAGAATGCTGGTATATATACTGTTGTGATGGTTTCTAACGGGGTCTCTTCTGATGAAGTTGAGGTGCCTGTTGTGGTTAACAAACGACATGTCGTTGATATAACGAAGGAGATTAAAGAGGGCGAATCTTACATATTCGGAGATGAGATTTTAACAACTACTGGAGAATATCAAAAGACATTTACAAGTGAGGTCACTGGTTGTGATAGTATTGTCAACCTTTCACTTACGGTATTGAAATATGATCCTGTTGTGGTTTCTAGTAATAGTCCTGTATGCGAAGGAAATGCAATTTCTTTTGAAGTTCTCAAATCTCCTGAAGACGCTACATTCTTATGGACTGGTCCAAATGGATTCACTTCCGACCAAAAAGAGCCTGTCATCAATATGACAACTAGTGATAATGCTGGATTATACTCGCTTGTAGCTACTGTCAACGGCTACGAATTGCCTGTAGTTGAAACAGAGGTTGTGATAACAGAAAAAACACGTGTGGAGATAGATTCTACTATTCGTCAGGGAGAAACGATCTCATTCAATGGCCAGCAGATATCCGTTCCTGGCACATATCAAGACACGTTGGTTAGTTCAGCAACTGGATGTGACAGTATAGTCACTCTTAAGTTGTTTGTTGAGGAGATTGCCCCTGCTATAGTTTCTAGTAATAGTCCATTGTGTGAGGGAGAAAGTTTGTCTCTCTACATCGATGATGCTCCTGAAGGAGTCTCTTATGAATGGACCGGACCAAACAAGTTTAAGTCGACAGAACAAAACCCAACTATTGACGGTGTCACAAAATCGAATTCTGGTATTTATTCCGTCAAATATGAATATAAAGGAAAATCATTCAGTTTGACGACGCCAGTAGTAATCAACAGTGCCAAGAAACAGCATGTCAAGGCGGTCATTAAGGGTGATGAGACCTATAAAATAGGAGATGCCGAGTATTCAGAGGCTGGCGAGTATACAGTCACACTAGTCAGTGCGACAAATTGTGATAGTATCGTTTATTTGACTCTTACACGAGCATATGAGTCTAAAGCTGATCTTATTCCAGAAATGGTCTTCACTCCTAATTCGGACGGAGAAAATGATAGATGGATCATAAAGAATGTCGAATTATATTCTGACATAACTGTGACAATCTATGATAGAATGGGTAAGATTGTCAGAGAATTCAATGCCTATGATAATCAAGAAAACAGCTGGGATGGAAAAGATTACAGAGGCAGAATCCTTCCGTCTACAGATTATTGGTATGTGATAGATGTGGTTGAATCTGACAAACAGTATGTTGGTCACGTCACTTTGCTACATTGATGAATAGGATGGGGAAGTAGACTCCTATATCTTATAAAAAAGGAAGGCTTAACTGTTAAGCCTTCCTTTTTTGTATGTGGAATTCAAATTTCTTGTCTTGTAATGGTCAGTCAAGCAGACGGTGGTAATGACAAAACAGCAGTTTGCCATTCTCGTCTCGCAAGTGGAATCCGTTGCCTTCGCAGTAACGGAACATCTTGCAGTCGCCACATTCGTCTTTCTTCATCCAACTGCGGTCGCGGAACACTTGGTAGCGGTTGGTCCACACATCCCAGAAATCATCTGTGTAGATGTTGCCTTGGTGGTAGTTGGCTCTGATACTCGGACAGGCTGATATACTTCCGTCGGCAAGGATAGACCCGACATGTTTGCCTGCATTGCATTGGTAGAATGTGTCACGCACCTCCGTCTCATAGCCTCCTAAGAAGCCTTCGCATCCATAGCTCACCTTTATTTTACACTCTTTACGAGTGTCTGCGATAAACTTCATCAGGTCTGTAAATTGTCGGTCGTTCAGCTGTAATTCCGGGTTGTCTGCTGCTCGTCCTACAGGGAATACGGTGAATATTCTCCATGCTTTCACTCCTATGCTGATGAGAAAATCTCTGAACTCAGCAAGTGAATCATAGTTCTTCTGGTTTGCGCAAGTCACGACGTCGTAAATCAGATCTTTGTCTGCGGCTAATAGTTTTATGGCTTCCACTGCGTGTTTGAATCCATTGGGTATGCGACGCATCCAGTCGTGAGCCTCTTCGAAACCATCCAGACTGATGGTGATGGAGTGCATTCCTGCTGTTTTCAGACGTTTCAGACGTTCTTCGTTGAGAAGGTATCCGTTTGAGACGATGCCCCAAGGATATTCACGTTTGTTCAGCTCTGTGCCGACATAGTCAATATCCGGTCTGACAAGAGCTTCTCCACCTGTGAAGATGATGAAAGTTTTGTGGGTGTCCACATGCGGTGTCAGACTGTCTATCACTTTCAAGAAATCCTCAGCCGGCATATCCTTGCTGTTCGCAGTCGCTTTGCAGTCGCTTCCGCAATGCCTGCATGCCGCATTACAACGCAAAGTGCATTCCCAAAATAAAGTGCGCAGTACAGGATCGGTATCTTTCCTTATCTTACGGGCAAGTTCTAAACCTAATCTTTTGCGGATAGAAATCTTCTTTTCTGCCATCCTTTATTTTTTCTTTAGAACGATGTCTATTTTATTTTTAATTGTGGTTCCCCATTTCCCTTCTTTTACTTGTTCCAAATCCTTTGATTGGACCTCTTTACGGACGGTGTCGGGTTCGTAACCATCTTTGTTGGTGATGACTTCGTAGTTAAGAGTGGCTTGATAGGGATTTCCTCCAATGGCTACTTCATAGTTTCCTTTTTTGTTGCTGAAGGAGGAGTTGCTTAAATGATCGATAGTATCATTGCGTGTAGTGCCGGTGGAATCCTGTCTTTCAATGATGACGTTAATATTCACGTTGACTTCTGCACCTTCTATCTTATTGCCATTCTCGTCTTGTACGGTGCCATTAGTCCTGAATGTTGTATATGGACAACCATATTCTTCAGAACCGCCACCGTTGTTGCCATCATCTTCTTTTGTACAACTTTGGACTTGAAACCCTAATATAGCCAATAAAGCAGCGAAAAGTTTTGATGTTTTCATGTCTATTTATTTTTCTTAAGCACAATGTTTATTTCGTTAGACGCGATTGTTTCCCAATCACCTGATCTTTTGAATCTGAAGTCTGATCTATTTACCTCTTTGCGGATGGTGTCTGGTTCGTAGCCATCTTTTTGGGTGATGACCTCATAGCTCAATGCATTATACCCATTCAGATCTCCGTGATTAGTTTCGTAATGCCCTTTTTTGTCGGAGAAAGTTGTTTGAACGGTACGATTAATGGTATCGTTGTATGTGCCTGACGAATCTCGTTTCTCAATAATTGCGTCAATCTTCACATTGACTTCCGCTCCTTGTATTTTATTGCCACTTTCGTCATTTACTGTGCCAGAAGTCTTATATGTGGTGTATGGACATCCATATTCGTCTTCTCCTGTACAGCTTAGCATCTGAAATCCAAGTATGGTCAGCAACCAGGTTAGAAGTTTTGTTAATTTCATGATTTTATTTGTGTTTTTTTAGAACTACGTTAATTTCTTGAGTCGTGCTTTTGTCCCAGGAGTCAACTTTCTTGAATTTTAGATCTTCTTTTCTTACCTCTTTGATGATGGTGTCAGGTTTGTAGCCATCTTTGCGTGTTATGACTTCATATTGAAGAGTTTCATATCTGTCAGTACCGTCGCAACGTCCGTCACTTACTTGATATGCTCCATTGTTGTCACTTAATGTAGATTTGTTGGCCTTCACTTTGGGTTCTTCAGGTCTGTTGACAATAGTTTCTATCTTCACGTTGACTTCCGCACCTTCTATTTTATTGCCATTTTCATCCTTTACCGTACCGGTCGTCTTGAATGTTGTGTGAGGACATCCGTATTCTTCAGTCTCATATCTACAACTCTGCATTTGAAAACCAAGTATAGCCAATAGCCAAGTGGTTATTTTTGCTAGTTTCATAATTTACTTTTTAAGGTTACATTTATCTCTTGATTGATTACTCTTTTTTCGTCACCTTTCTTAATGATTTTTATATCATTTTTTCCGATCTCTTTACGGGTAGTATCTTTAAAACCATTGGTGATTACTTCATATTCAATCTTTTCTAAATCAGTAGTCAGATCGCATTCTCCACATTTGACTTCATATTTTCCAATATTGTCGCTGGATTCATTTTTAGTCTGAGTAAAAACAATATTGTTTTTACTGTCATAGGCTTGGACCTTTACATTGACATGAGCGTTTTTTATTTTTTTGCCATTTTCATCTTGTATAGTGCCACTGGTTTTGAATTCCGTGTACAAACATCCGTATTCCAATCCTGAAAAAGGAAAGCAACCTTGCATTTGGAATCCAAGTAGGGCAAGCAGCCAAGGGAAAAAATTCTTTAATCTCATATTCGTCTTTATTTATTTTTCTTTAGGACGATGTTTATTTCGTCCAAAAGGTTAACGTTTGATGATTCCAGATCTTTTTTTTCTTTATGGATGGTATCGTTTTCGTATCCGTATCTGTGTGTGATGATTTCATATTTAAGTTTTTCGTATTTTCTCATGTTGCAAAATCCATTAGCTACTTGGAATTTTCCATCGTTGTCGCATGTGAGTGAATTATCGACCTTCACATCTTTATGCTCTTCTTTTTTAGTGACCGCTTCGATCTTTACTGAAACGTTTGCCCTTGGTATTATATTGCCGTTTTCGTCCTTTACAGCACCATCAATTTTTAACTGTATATATGGACATCCATATTCAACATCTTCAATTTCCTCATAGTAGTCACCGTTATGGCAACCTTGCATTTGAAATCCAAGTATGGATAAAAGCCATGCATATAGTTTAGATTTACTCATAGGCATCTCGTCGCACGAATTATTATAATTGCAAATATAATCCAAGTGCGTTGAACCCACAACTTTTTTATGTTAAAAAATGTTTGACTACTATGGATGTTGTACAGTTAATTTAATGAGTGCCGGATTATTTAATCCTTGTATTTGTTTGCGTCAACAGCGACAATCTGATACCACTTTGGTTTAGCCATATTCAATGATATGTCTTTGTATTGTATTCCGTTTGCGACGTAAAATAGTTCGCCATCAATCTCAATTTTTTCTGCATTCCCTGGAATCCAATCTACAATCGCGCCCACAGGTGGAATGGTGACATCGTACATCTTGATTGTTTGGTCATAAACGTAGAATGTGCCATAGTAATAGTAGTATGCGACGCCGTCGAACATATATTTGCGTCGCTCTGCAGGTATTGACGGAACTCTGAATCCTATGTGTGGTTTGTGAATCTCATATTGGTCATTTTTCTGCAAATAGAAAATGCCATTGCGATAGTGATAAATGCCATCTGAATAGTTTATCTGAAAAGAGTTTTTTGTCGCACGTCTCTTTGACACTTTTTCACCATAATGTGGTGCGTTAATGTCATTGCTATAGTTTGTTTCTGTTGAAGTGTTCTGTCTGATCTCTTTGTATCCGTAGTAGTTCGGGTTCATATACTGTGGCAGTTGTCCTGGCGGAACTTCTCTGTCCAGGTCCGACTTCGCTTCTGGCATATAAATTGTGGCTTTCCCCAGTGTGTCTTTTGTTTGTTGTGATGGAAAATTGTACTCATATAGATGACCATGAGCTATTCTATTCCTATCTGCCGCATAAAGATCAGCAGAACATAACATCATATATATTGAGAATGTGACTAAAATGGGCTTTTTCATTTTCATGGCGTTTGTTTTTATATGATGCAAATAAAGTAAAAAAATTGCATAAAAAGGCAAAAACGATGAATTATGATGATTGTCCAAACTCATTTCATCTATAAAAAAGTAGAGACGTGGATGTCCACGTCTCTACAAATATTGTTTTCTCAATCCTCAAATTACTTTGAGATCAAGTTCTTACCAG